>NC_012491.1:265000-352500 GCF_000010165.1 Brevibacillus brevis NBRC 100599 | reverse complement strand
GAGCATTTGTTCAAATTTTGCAGTCGGAAACTCTTCTATAGGAGAAACAAATTGCAATCCGGCATTATTCACTAGGATATCGAGTCTGCCAAAAATTTGGACTGTCTGCTGGATGCACGCCTGCATTTGTACCTCGTCAGTAACATTACAACCAAAGCTGATTGCTTCGTGACCTTCCTTCTGCAATTGGGCTGCTGCTGCTTCCGCTGCTTCCCCATTCAAGTCCAGTATGACGACCCTCGCCCCTTCCTCGGCAAACGTCCGGGCAATCTCCAATCCAATACCGCTTGCAGCCCCTGTTACAACTGCTACCTGTTGCTCCAACAACTTCTCCATCCCCTACTATCTCCTCTCCTGATCCTCATTTTCTCTGTCTATAAACTCGCTGATCTTTGATGAAAATTAGAAAATAGACACGGCAAATGCCAGAATGAACACGACAGCTGTTTTCAAAACCGTTATCGCGAAAATGTCTTTGTACGATTGACGATGCGTCAAACCAGTAATCGCGAGCAATGTAATGACCGCTCCGTTGTGTGGCAATGTGTCCATACCACCGGAAGACATCGAGGCAATACGGTGCAGCAACTCAGGGCTGATTCCCGCAGCATTTGCCATCTCCAGGTATTGCTTGCTCATAACCTCCAGCGCGATCGACATACCGCCCGACGCTGAACCTGTCACACCTGCCAGTACGTTTACAGCCAGTGCCTCAGAAACCAACGGATGATCACTTGCTCCCATAATCCAGCCTTGGATAAATTTGAAGCCCGGCAATGTTTTCACAACGTTTCCGAACCCAACTTCGGAAGCAGTGTTGAAGATCGCTAAGAGAGAACCCATCGCGGCAGCAGTCAAACCACTCGCCAGCTTGTTTTTGACTTGCTTCACATTGATTAAAATTGCGGCAATAATTCCAAGACAGAGCGAAATAATCAGTGACCAAGAAGATACGACGTTTTTCACTTTCTCAATCTTAAATGATTCTTTGAGGATCGCCGGATCGTACCACGTCTCTACTGTCCAAATCCCTCTGCTGAACATATAGTTACCCACGAGCACCAATGCCAACGGGAGAATCGCAACCCAGATGTTCATGTAGGATTCATTTTTGATCAGCTCTGGCTCGTTCGTATGTCCCTCACCGTAGCCTTCCCCAGCAGCGACAGCTTGCTTGCGTCTGCGCTCCAGCCATAGCATCCCGCCAATGAAAACCATAATGGCGCCAATCGTTCCAACAACAGGTGCAGCATAAGCATCCGTACCAAAATAAGTCGTAGGAATGATGTTTTGAATTTGTGGTGTACCTGGCAAGGCGTCCATCGTATACGTAAAGGCCCCGAGCGCGATCGTTCCTGGAATGAGACGCTTCGGAATATTGGCTTCACGGAATATCGCAGCGGCAAACGGATACACCGCAAATGCCACAACGAACAAGGAAACCCCGCCATACGTCAAAATCGAACAAGCCAGAACGACAGCCAAGATCGCACGATTGGAGCCAAGCGCCCTCACAATTGTGTGAGCGATGGATGAGGCGGCACCGCTCAACTCCATGACTTTCCCGAAAATGGCACCCAGTAAGAAAATAGGGAAGAATGATTTCACATAGTTTGCTGCATTCGTCATGAAGGTTTCGGTGTAGCTCGGCAACAGAGAGATCCCGGAAAGGACAACGGCCAGCAGCGTAAAAATAGGGGCAAATACGATAACAGGATAGCCCCGATACGCAAAAAACATCAGCAGGCCGAGCGAAACCAAGATGGATAACACTTCGATGATCATAGAATTCTCCTTTCAATTTCTCCTCCGCTTTACAGAGGAGATTGTGTGGACTCACTTGAGGAAAACGCTTTCAAATCTAATTCAATTGCACGGACCATGCCAACCCCAGCCGATTCCAGAAAAATCGTTCAACCATACCCCTTCATCGTGCCTGGAGTGTTAGGGAGCAGATGATAGCGCTTGCAAATTTTCCGGATTTCCGGAATTTATTGTCCGGTTTTATGGAATCTAGCAAAAATCCGCCCATTTTTTAGGGAATCTGCTCATGGAAGGCTATTGGGTTTTTACCGGAGACCCTCTTGCTCTATTCCAGAAAACCGGAATCTACCAAAACGCTATTGCTTCAGATGAAAAAAGCCGCGAACTTGGCTCAACGCCACATCCCCGACTTATACACGCCTCGTGCTACTGGTACTTCTCCCACTTTTCGTAAAAGCTGGACTTGCTGATTTGCAACAGCTTGGCGGCGTTAAGCTTGTTTCCCCCTGCTTGCTGCATCGCTTGACGAAGCGCTTCCTGCTCAGCCTCTTCCAAGATTTGTTTCAATGGTCGAACGGCATGAGTTGAAACCGACAAGGATGAGGGTGTCCCTTCGTCAGATACAGGCAGCCAAATATGCTCCTTTTTCAAGATATCGTCTTCCATTAGATGCAGGGCTCGTTCCAGTACGTTTTTCAACTCCCGTACATTGCCTGGCCAGGAGTAGCCACGAAGTACGTGCCATACCTCTTCATCAATGGCCCTGACCGCAACGCCAGTGGACTCGCCAAGCTGTTTGAGTAGATTCGAAACCAGCTCCGGCAAATCCTCCAGACGCTCGCGCAACGGAGGAATCGAGAGTGACACGACATTCAACCGATAATAGAGGTCTGCCCGAAACTTCCCTTCCTTGATGCTTTGAAGCATATCCGAATTCGTGGAAGCGATCACCCGCACATCGATTGGCGTCGTCCGTACAGCACCTACCCGCTCGACCTCTTTTTCCTGCAACACACGCAATAGCTTGGCTTGCAGCGGCAACGGCATGTCCCCGATCTCATCCAACAAAATGGTTCCGTGGTTGGCCAGCTCGAACTTTCCTTTTTTTCCGCGGCGAACAGCCCCGGTAAACGCACCTTCTTCATAGCCAAAGAGCTCTGATTCGAGCAAAGAATCCGGAATAGCGGCACAATTCACCCGAATGAAAGGGCCCATTTTGCGCTTGCTCTCGGCATGAATGGCGTGGGCAAACAACTCCTTGCCCGTCCCGCTTTCGCCCGTGATGAGCACAGTCGAATCGCTTTTCGCAACTTTCTGAGAAAACTTTTTAAGCTCCTGCAGCTTCTGGCTGTACCCAACGATTTGGTCAAAGTGATAGGTAGCCCCCATCCGCCGCCGCAGCTCTTTCTTATAATAGGTCAATTCATCCTTCAGCTGAGCAACCATCGCAGCCAAGGCAGTGAGCTCTTGCACATCTTGGAACAGCACCGTTCCCAGAACCGCAATCACTTTTCCTTCGTCCATGATCGGGATGCGATGCGCAATCATGTTCTGTCCTTTTATTTGCTGAATGTCAGCGATCTCGGCAACGCCAGCCTGACCGACAATATGCATCCGCGTGTTTTCGATGACATCCGTCACTGGTTGTCCAATCACGTCCTGTACATTAAGAAATTCCCGATAGCTCCGATTCAATAAGAGTATTTTTCCGTCCTTGTCCGTTACGATCATCGGTTCATGGGCATTTTCAAAAACGACCTCAAGCAATTTGCTCATCTGCTGGAGATTCCAATCCAAAACCGGCTCCCCCTTTGTCTGAATGCGGTTGTGTAAAAATTATACAGGAACGATCAGGGGAGGTGTTGTAATTGCTTGACCAATCGCTTGGGAGCCGCGCACATATAGCCTTCCCGTATGTAATCTTCAATTTCATCATAGCTCGTCACGTTTTTGTCCAGAATCGAAACCCAGCCGTGATGACCGATGTACGGTGTCTTGTAAAAATGCTCCTGTGCAAGCAAAATCTCTTGGGTCGTCTTCAGCACCTTCACAGAAAAGGAGGGGCCTTCAGTGCCCCCCTCTCCCAAAATGACAAACGGCTTGTCGTTTACCCGAAACGATGTATGTCCAAAAGCGTCTACCTGCTCCGTTACCTCTGGCAACCGCATCGCCAGCTCGCGAACAGCAGCTACCATCTTTAAACTTTCTATAGAAGAAATCTGTTCGTGCACCATCTGGTCCAAGCCTCCCTTTGCATCCAAACGCTCATGTACCAGTCTGTTCTGTACTTTGCACCACGTTTCCTTCTCTCATACGATAAAGCGGCAAAATAAAGCTGAGACCAATGATCATCAGGAATGCAGCGATCCCGTATATGACTGCGAGCGGAAGATACAGCTTCAATACTCCCGTAATACTCATCATGACGACCATGGAGCCTGTAAACAACGGGGTCAGTATGCCATTCACCCGACCGATAAAGGTACTCTCTGTGTTTTTAAGCAGCATAGTGTTGATCCCGATTTGAATGGAGGGCAAGAGCAATCCCGCAATGAACTGGGCAACAAGCGTCAGCCACAGATTCGTGGACATCCCGCAAATCGCTACTGCGACCGCATTTCCCAGAAGTCCCATGACCAATAGCTTTTGCGGTGGAATCGTTTTGGCAGCTGCCATCGTCATGGCCCCTCCGGCAATCATCCCCACACCTTGGGCGGTAATTAACCATTGCAGGCTTTCTTTTGGCAATTGCAGTTGTTCGGTCACGATAAAAATCCCAAGCGGCTGAATCATTCCCAATGAGAAGCCTACAGCCAAAAAGCAAAAGCCAAGCATTGACAGCACGCGACTGGAGAACACATAACGAATCCCGCTGACCATCTCCCCAAGCAGTGCCGTTTCTTGCTGCTCTCCTTTCTCGACACGATCTGGCGGCAACAAATACAGGACACCCGCCGCTGCGAGGAACGCAACTGCCGTGATGACCATAGCAACCTCCATCCCCCATTGCTGGAACACAAACGTACCGACAATCGGTCCAAATACCATGAAGATCGCGAAAATAGTCTGGTACGCCGACATTCCTACCTGAAGCTGTTCACCAGGTACATGCAGCTTGAACAGCTTCATACCGGACGGTTGGGAAAACTGAGAGAGAATGGCTGAAATGAGTGTGGCAAAAAAGATGGCCTTCCACGAGCCGAAAACGAAGGTAAGCAGCACTCCGACAACCGATAGAGCACTGAGCACCTCACACCAGACCATCGTTTTTCTCGGTTGCCAGCGATCGGCAAACGTACCAGCAAGAAAGGAAAACAGAAAGATTGGCGCATACTCTGCCACAGAAATCATGGAGACAGCAAACGGATCGCCTCCTGTATGATCCATCACATAGAGCAGAATCGCCATGTTGCGCACCCATACTCCGATTTGCAACAGAACTGCTGATAACAAAATAGCCCTGACATAACGATTTTTCAAAACATTTGACATAAAAAAGCCTCCTTATCCATTGCGATCTGGACAGGAGGCTACGCATATTATCGTCAAAAAGACATAGAAACCCTTTGGTGAGTCTAAAAAGGATCTACCATCTATTCGCCAATATGCACATACTACCCCTATCCAAAAACGCATCGATTTATCCGATTGGTTTTGTGGAAATAGGAGTTAGCAGATCATCGGCTTAATGGTCACCCTTTCTTGTAGAATGACCCAAGGGTACCACAAAAAGTAATCCTGTGACAAGAAAAATTCACTTGATCTTGTCCTATGCCTTATCTACAAGTGTGATGCGCTCTGCTGCTGGAATGCGTGGCTGTGCGTTAGGGATCGCGGCTGGATAACCGATATGCAGGTTCCCCAGCACCTTTTCACCTGGTCGAATGCCCATCGCTTCACGGAATTCCGGCTCGTGAATCCACGGGTACGTCTCCCATGTCAGACCGATGCCTTTTTCCCACGCCAGCAAGCTAAAGTTATGAATGACAATGCTGGTCGAAGCGAAATCGTCCTGACGCGTAATCAGGTTCGGACTTTCTTCCATAATGACCGTCATCAGCATCGGAATCGCCATAATTTTATTGTAAAACTTATCGCCGACTTCTTTCTTTTTCGACGGATCAATCTCCCGCTTCTCCTTCATGATTCGCACGGCCTCGGCGATTCTTTTCTTGCCTTCCCCGTACGTCACAATAAAGCGCCACGGTTGTGTCATGTGATAATTCGGCGCCCACACGGCTGTATCCATCAGTTCTGTAACCAGCGCAGGGTCTACCTCCCGATCTGTAAAGCGATGAATGGAGCGACGCTCTCTAATCAATTTGGTCAGTTCCATTTCTGTCTCCTCCTTCTCATTCCAGAGCCATTGCAACGCCCCAGGAAATCTGGCGTTTGCATATTTGCTCAAATGATCCGCCCCTTCGTCCATGAACAGGACGAGCTGATCTGCTGTGAAGCCGCTATCAGCCAATATCTGATGGGCTTCTTTTGTCAGCGGGACCATTTGTTTCTGGATGTTTTGTTTTTTAGCACCTTCCTTACTGCCAACATCCATGTAGATGCGCAGCCCGGGATGGTACATTTTCTTTTCCCGCATAAACGAAACCATGCCCTCATACCAATACGATCCCGAGATGCTGCCGATTTTCGTGAAAACATCCGGGTATTGGTGCGCAGCGTACATCGAGATCAAGCCACCCAGCGAAAATCCGATGATCCCTGTTTTTTCCGGCCTAGGGTCTGTCCTGTATTTGCTGTCGATATACGCCTTACATTCATTGGCAACGTAAGAAAGATACGCATCTCCTTGCCCGCCAAAATCAATGTTGCGCTCAAGCGAGATCGCTTTGGAAAACCAGGGTGTATAGTCATCCCTGCGGTTTCCTGGTTGGATGCCGACGAGAATCAGCTCAGGAATTTTCCCCTCTGCAAACTTATCTTCGATTGCATCGAGGGCAGTACTAAACGCAGGATCAAACAAGTCACCGCCATCATGGACATACATGACGGGAAAACGGGACGTACTCTTGTCATAGGATGGCGGCAAATATACGAGCAGTGCTCGGTGATGGCATACGTCTGCAAGCAATTGTCCCTTCACAATTTGCACGTCCCCTCTTTATTTTTTTCTTCTACTCAGTAGATAGAAGAAATACGGTACACCGATGATCGAAATGACGATACCCACAGGCAGTTCAATGGGTGTGAACACCGTTTTGGCGATAAAGTCAGCCGCCACGACCATGAGCATCCCGATTGTTCCCGACAAGGGAAGAGCATACCTGTGCTGGATTCCCGTCAAACGCTTCGCAATATGCGGTGCCATCAAGCCGACGAATCCGATGCCTCCAGAAACCGAGACACACGCGCTCACGATCCCGATACTCGACAGCAGGAGAATATTGCGCTCCTTTTCCACGGACACACCCAGATTTTTGACGGACTCCTCGCTCAGTTGAAGCAAATCGAGAATATGCACCTTGCGCATCAAAACAGGAATGAGTATGACTAGCCATGGCAACATCCCTGCAATATGCGTCCAGTTGGCACTCCAAATACTGCCTGAGAGCCACACGGTTGCCATTTCAAAATCGTTGGGATTCATTTTTAACGAGAGATACAGCGATACAGCACCTAATCCGGAGCCAATGGCGATCCCCACCAGAATCAGCCGTTGTGGATCAAGCGCTCCGTTACGCCAGGCAAAGAGGTAAATCAGTCCAGCCGCAAGCAATCCGCCTGTCAAACCGAACAAAGGCATGGCCATGATGGAATACCAGCTCGCCTCCATAAATTGTCCACCGAAGAAAAACATAAAGGCGACGATAGCGGCTCCTGCCCCAGCATTAATGCCCAAAATCCCCGGATCAGCCAGCCCGTTACGGGTGATCCCCTGAATGACGGTACCAGCAACCCCCAAGCCAAAGCCGACCGATGCCGCAATAACAATCCGCGGCAGGCGAAAATCGAAAATAACCAAATCGAATTCCGCTACAGGATCCATACGCAATAACGTTCGGATGACATCCATCACCGTCATGTCAAATACGCCGTTGGTCAGGCTGATATAAATCGCCAGCAAAATCAAGGCGATGTTGACGAGTAACAGCAAACGAAATCTAGCTTTTCGATCAGGCATGCTTTCCCCCTCCTCTCTTGTAAATCAAATAGAGGAAGAACGGGACGCCAATAAAGGCCGTTACCACACCGATTGGGGTCTCAAACGGACTGTTCATAAATCGGCTGAGAACGTCCGACAAGGCCAGGAAAATGCCGCCCAGTAATCCTGCACATGGAATGATCCATCGATAATCGAGACCTACCAAAAAGCGGGTAATATGCGGAATAATTAGCCCGACAAAAGCGATTTTTCCTGCCAACGCTACGGAAATGCCTGTGAGAATGACAACAGCAGTCGTTGCCAGCACTTTAACCATCACCGTTCTCTGTCCGAGACCGCGAGATACTTCGTCGCCTAAGGACAAGATCGTAATCGATTTGGACAAAAGAAGTGCTATGACAATACCGACGATGGCAAAAGGAACCGCCAGTTTCACCAATTCAGGCTCCAGGAGATGCAGCCTTGCATTGTACCAAAAGCTGACGTTTTGCGAGACTTGAAAATAAGTAGAAATCGCGGCTGAAATACTGCTCAGAAAGGTACCCGTAATCGTACCGATGACCGCCATCCCTACTGGCGTTAAGCCGTTCGGCAATAGTCGAGAAAAAGCGAGTACCATCGCAACCGCAAGTGCTGAACCGATCAAGGACATGGTAATCATCGTGACACTCGTAGCGGATGGAATGAAAACCATGCAAAGGGTAACAGCAAAGACCGAACCATCAGACACGCCCATAATAGAGGGGGACGCGAGGTAATTCCTCGTCATCCCCTGCATCAACGCTCCTGATATCGCTAAGAACGCGCCGATCATGAGTGCGCCCAAGACCCTCGGCAAGCGAGAGTGCATGACAATTTGATGATCAACATTCCCTTCATCAAAGGCAAAGAAAGCTTGATAAATTGTCCCCGCATCAATCGGCTTGGCCCCGTAATGAATGGAGAGCAAGATTGTAAGCAGGATCACCACTGGCGAAACAGCTAGTATGATCATGGAAGTTGCTTTTTTGGATTGCATAGCTTACCCTCGCCCACTTTTACTTGGCAGACAATTTTTCTACAGCCGCATTCAGGAATTGTGCTTTGCTCCAAGCAGTACCGCCTTGTGCGAGAGGATCAACCACGTTTACGTAAACATTGCCGTTTTTCACTGCATTCACGCTCTTCCAAATCGGGTTGTTCTGCAAATCTTCCAATGCGTTTGGCTTGTCTTTATTCTCATCTGGAGAGAACTGGATGAACAGGTAGTCCGGGTTGATCTGGGTGAACTTCTCCATGGAGATGATTTCTTGTGCCTTCGCTGCTTTTACTTCTTCAGGTGCAGTCAATCCAAGGTCTGCGTACAGAGCTGGGTTGAAGAACACTTTCTCTGGATAGATGTTGATGTTTCCTTGTCGCAGACGAATTACGAGTGCTTTTTTATCCTTCATGCCGTCGCCCAATTTTGCTTTCGCCGCTTCAATCCCTGATTTGTATTCATTGAGCGCTTTTTCTGCCTCAGCTTGTTTGCCAGTCAACTCACCCAGCAATTGCAGGTTCGCTTCCCAGTTGGTCGAAATGTGGGACACAGGGAAGGTAGGCGCAATTTTGTTCAATTTCTCAGCCATTTCAGGCGGGAATTTACTGCTTCCCAGAATGACATCAGGCTTCAAGGACAGGATGGTTTCTAGGTTCGGTTGGATTTTTTCTCCGATGGATGTGGCTTCGCCCGTAATCGGTGCAAACATCTCCGGGAATTTACCGCCTACAGAAATCGCTCCTACCGGTTTCACGTTCAGTACCAGCGAATCTTCCATGGACTCCATGCTGCCTACAATGGCGATCCGCTCTGTTTTGCTAGGAACGGTATATTCTTTATCCAAATATTTGATCGTGCGCGTCTCTGCTTTATTATCTTCATCCGCCGGCTTTTCTGCTGTAGCTGTTGTCGCAGGTGCTGTAGTAGGTGCAGTCGTGTTATTCGCTGCCTCTTTTCCTCCGCCGCACGCTGTCAGAGCCAATGTCAGCGCTGCAATGCTCAAGCCAAGGTATATCTTTTTCATTCTTGAAAGACCCCTCTCAGAAATGTAATGTTTCACCCTGTGCGAGTGATAACGATTATCATTCGTGATTATAAAGCATCCACTCCTGCCCGACCATGGACGAAATCCAGAATCAACATGGACGATCTCCTGAAAACAATTTCACACTCTCTTCCACGATCCGTTCATGAGCCGTTGCCGAGTATTCTCGCCAAGGGTCGGATGTTATGACATGCGCCCGATTGTTGCGGACTGCTTCGATCTCTTGCCATGGTCCCGATGCTTTCAAGGCCTGGAAGCATGCCAGCGTTTCAGCCTCTTGGCAAACCAGCAGCAGCAAGCGATCTGGCGCGAGCGCAGCCAATTCCTGTGCGGTCACAAGCTGGTCGTACTCCTTCTGCTTCGAGACAAAAGCAGGTTTGACTTGCAGATCCTGAAAAAACACTTCATTCATACTGCGATTGCAGTGGACAAAGATCTGGTTTTTTAAAACCCGCACGATGAGCACCGTTTCATCGCCCAGAACCTGTTGAAGCTTTGTGCGGGCTCGCTTCACCTTTTTCTCGTACTCGCAAAGCCAATGATTTGCTTCCACGGACTCACCCAAAAAGTCTGCCATGAGCTGCAGTTGTTCTTTCCATCCCCGCTCTTCAAAGGGAACATACAAGGTGGGCGCAATCTCGTTGAGTTGCTCCTGTTCCTCCAAGCTCGTTTCGTCCAAGCCAATGATGACATCCGGCATGGCATCGCGAAGCGTTTCAATGTTGGCTTTCCAATTCTGATTAATTCGAAATGCGCTCAGATGTACCGGGATATCGTTTCGATAGCTGTGATGATAGTAAGCCGTCCATTTCGGGTGCAGTGGCGCCGCGTAAGGAATCATTTTCAAAGCCAGCAAATGCCCGATGATGGTCGAGCCGTACGCCGCAATTTTTCGTTGGCGGCTTTTCATATAAAGTGTGGGTGAAACACCGACAGCTTTCTTGAATTTTCGACTAAAGTAAAACTCGTCGTTGTAGCCCACTTGATGAGCGATATCGCGCAGCTTGGCATGCGACTGCACCATCATCTGCTTCGCCCGGCTGATGCGAAGCTCTGCCAAATAGTCCATAGCTGAGATGCCATACGTTTTTTTGAACAGATCGACGAAATACTTTGGACTCACCTCTGCGATGCGAGCCAGCTGTTCAATCGTCACATTTTCCGAGTAATGCTCTTCCATATGTGCGCGTGCCTGCTCCAGCGCCATTCCAGCATCTGTGGCCGAGAAGTGAGCATGCTTGACGATGTGGTACCATAGCTCTTGAAAAGTATGTTGGCCTCGAAAACGCTCGAGCGCCGTCTCCTGCTTCCATAGATTCTGGATCAAGTCACAATAGACAGGAAGCTGCCCTGCCGATTGGACAGAGATCTCTCCCCGAAAAGGAAACAGATCCTTTTCCCGAAGGGCTTGGAAGCGCCGATGTCTGTCTTTCGTTTCCATAAAGACATCAAAACGAAGCATGTACATCTCCAAATGATCAGCTGAATCAGGGACGATCCCAAACGTAAGCATAGGAGGACACACGTAAATCGCATCCTGCCGCAATTGGTACTCCTCGTTCTCCAGACGCAGGCGCCCTCGTCCCCCGGTTACGACCAGCAAAATATGCGAATGAGTGAATTGTTGGCGTAGTCGGTCATATCCTTTTGCTTTGAGCCATGTAATATCACGCAGCTTAAAAATGGCTTCTGCCATGGTCTTCTCTGTGAATTGTTGAACCAAGGCTTGTGTTTCGTTCATGTTCTCACCTCTGCCCAATTCTCTACGTAAATATTGATAATAATTCTCATTATCACCGATAGAGAAAGTATATCAAAAGTGACGCTTGCTTCCTATCAGGAATATTTAATGGAATTGAACCGATAACTTGAACGTGGTATGGTACGTACCAATAGAAAGGGAACGACGGAGAGAGTGCGCTGGACGCAAGGTGCTCAAGTAGTTACGACGATTTATCAACTGAAACCATTCAACATAACGGAGTGAAAATGAAGATATGAAACGATATGTTCTACCTTTTTTCTCTAGCCTCATTGCGATTACTTTTGTAACAGGTTGCACCTCTGCCTCTGAACAATTGACGGTAAAAGATCCCACCCCATCTGCACCGGAAAACACAGGCACGTCTCCTGCCGATGCAACAAAAGGCGAAAAGCCAGCGGATGATTTGCTCAAGCAGTTCACCGTACTAGCTGCACAAGCCAAGGAAGCGAATGAGCTAACTGCCTTTTTGGATCAGCATCTGGCGAAAACGGACACGAAAACCGCCGATCAATTATTTTTTGCACTTGATCAGTACTATGAAAAACATTTGCCCACGATAAACGATAATTTCAAGGCTCTCCTCGCCCAGCCTGGAAATGCGGAAAAGCTGTATGCCTTGCAATACCCTTACGATTTCAACAAGCTAGAAGGCGATGACAGTTTCAAACAATGGCTCCTCAATCAAACAGAGGGCGGACTCGTCTTAAAGGCAACGAACGACATGTCTTTTTACTGGCAAGTGGATTACAAAGTACTGCAAAAATATGCTGCTTCGCTCGGCGAGGAAGGGAAGGACTACTTGTCCATTCAAGAAACGGAAACGGGCAAACCGTATTTGGGTGACGGCAAGTTGCAAATCACGCGGGCCGAGCTCGGGCCCAGAATGGTTGAAGTCGAAGAGTATTTGGTCAACTATCGCAGTAGCCCACGTGCAGTGAAGCTACGTACGCTTTATATCGACTACCTCAAAACATATTTGTCTGATTACCGTTATGATGCCATTGATGAAGCAACAATGAAACTGCTCCCGGCCGTCACGGAAGAGTATCAGAACTTTGCCAAGAAATATGAGGCTACGAAAACAGGACAGATCGTTAAGGATTACTTGAGCGAGGTCGCTAAAAACAAGGACGTGGTCTTTGAACCCGGCAAGCCTGGTGAAAGTATCATTGGAGAACGAAAGCCGAACCTTAGTCAGTTCTTGAATGGGCTCGAGGTGCGGATTGCTCATACGATGAATCCTTAAAAAACATGCAGTTTGCGTGGCTGTAGTGGAGGAGAGGGAACAGGAGAAAACGACTCAGCTTCTAGGGCCACCCGCTGGGGATTGACTGGCCGACTCCATGCAAAAAGCGAAACCGCGTCCAAAGTGGTCCAATCTGGAAGTATCTCAGAGGTGGACGCTTAAGGGCGTGTTTCGCTTTTTGCATTACGTCTCGGTCGGTGTCCCTAAGATCTTCACTGTTTTCTCCTGTTCCCTCTACAAGCTGCTTGTTTTTTTCGGTAGTTGATAAAAAACGGAAAGACCTTTATTGTTCTACCGCAGAAGTCTCGAACAGATAAAAAATGTAATCGGAGGAAGCTCCCGCGTGACCCATTTGTCTAAGCATGGCGGAGATATTGCCTCGGTGATAGGTTCCGTGATTGGCGACGTGCTGGACGATGTCTGCATAACGAGCATGAACCGTGCCTAATGCCGGGTGCGTATAAGGCGCGGTGTCCTCCATCGAGATTTGCCCGAAGAAGTCTCTGAACTGCTGGGCTGATTCGGCAAACAGTTTTCGCAGCTCGTGTACGTTTTTCCCTTTTAATTCCTGCAAGAGAACCCCAACTTTCGGTCCTACCTCTTCGTAGCTATCCCCCTTCATGGCCAACAACCAAACATAATCCGTCTTGAGAATGTGAGCCAACGTCTGGGTGATGGTCGGAAACACGCTGGGAACCTCCTGCTCACTTACTCCCTCTGGTACCTCCTGCAACCGCTTGAATACCTTTTCGTTTGCCCATACATGATATTCGTACAAACGCAATGCTTCATGCTTCATAATCAATCTGCCCCCATTCCCTTTTTCCATCTCTTCTTTGCTTTCAATATAAATCAACTCTGCTGACAAAAATGGTCAGTGATATCAAGTCGACTGATAAAAAAGAAATAAATCGGCAGCGATGGCAGCCAATCGCTCTTTTACATAGGCTGGCTCTTCCACTTGAATGGATTTTCCGTATGGCAACAGATAATGAGGAAGGATCGAATGGGCCATTTGCTCATCTACTTGAAAAATCACCTGTGCTTCGCTGCGTTCCATCACAGTATGTCCGAGATACCAATGCCTACACAAATCAGCGAGTGACTGTGGCCTTCCTTTGATTTTGATTAAAATGGTGTTGCCCTGCTTGTCTGCTTCCGGCAGTAAATTCGAGAGAAAAAAATGGCGGGCAGAAAATTCAGGAGGGCGTTGGAAGCTGCCTTCTGTACGTTGGATCTCATGAACACGATCTGCACGAAAGCTGCGAATGGTACTACGGAGATGGCAATAGGCAACGATATACCAGTTCCCCTTCCAATAAACGAGCCCGTATGGATCGATATGACGCATCTGTCTCGTTGTCTGGTAGGCTTTCTGATACTCGATCGAAAGGGTGTACCCGTTGGCAACAGACAGCTCCAGTTCCTGTAGAGTAGACTCGAGAGAAGGATCAACAGGGGGCTGGATCACCTCGAAGCCAATACTATGTCGGTCTATCGCGTCACGCTGCTCTTCATTTGTGTAACGTTTTAGCTTGGAAATGGCTCGGTGTAAATCTGCTCCGAAGGGATAACCTGCCTCTTGGGCAAAAGCGGCTGCATGAATCAGGGCTTTTTGTTCGTTGAGGTCGAAAAACAACGGAGCCTCATTAAATTGCTGAAGTAAACTGTAGCCACCGTTGTGTCCGGCATCAGAAATGATCGGTACACCACTCGCACACAGTGAGTCGATATAGCGATAAACGGTGCGAATATTAATCTCGAGAATCTCTGCCAATTGCTTGGCTGTCATTCGCTTGCCGGTCTTCAACAGCCACAAAATGGAGAGCATATTATCGGCTTTGGACATGTTCTGATTCGCTCCCCTAAAAGAAATCTTCTGATTCTACTAATTACCACAGATTTCTATCCATTTCCTCTATCTGCCCCTTCTCCTTTTCTCGACTGGACAGGTTCTTTCTCGATAAGCTGCCAGTTGAAACATGGCGGAAACGGTTGAGAAGGTATATTTCTGCTCACTTAACACCTCAATAATATAGGGCAAGGCGTCCATACTCCCCTTTAGCGTATCTTTCGTACCGCCAGCTGAATGTTGAAGCACGACTGCGCCTGGGGTGACATGTCCCAAGATGTTTCTTGCGACCTGTGGGCCGGTGAGACCCTTCCAATCCCAACTATCTATATCCCACAAAATCATTTCGTAGTCGCTCGCCACAAGTAGCTGGATGACCTCCTCATTCACTGCTCCATATGGCGGCCGAACCATCCGAGGTCTCACACCTACTACCTTTTCGATCTGATCCGAGGTACGTTCTACCTGCTCATGAACAGCCAAGAGAGGGATTTTTGTAAAGTCAGGGTGATCCCAGCTATGGTTTCCGACAATGTGTCCTTCCTTTACAATCCGCTCCAGTATTGTCGGGTTGTACTTCACCATTTGCCCCACACAGAAGAAAGTGGCCTTTACCTGATAGTGAGCGAATATGTCTAACACACGAGGCGTCCACAATTGATCTGGTCCATCATCAAAAGTGAGTGCGATTTCCTTGGGCCCATTGAGCTTGTTCACAAGCGTTACCCTCCCTATAAGCCAGTATTCTGCTGCTTTGATGCATAGTATGACTGGGCTATCATTTGGTAACGCTAAAAAAACCGATTCTGCATGAGTATGCAACGCAGAAAAAAATTTTTTAACAACGGTTAATGAATATAGTATAATAGTGATAATGATTTTCATTTTCGCAAAAATTTATACTAGTGCGTATTCAAAAAGTCGACTTTTTGAACTACCTCTATTAGAGAGAGCGTTGGATATACATGGCGGGTTAATCACGACAAAGCATGCTCGAAAGGGATGATTATATGGGAAAAGTTTTAGAAGTAAAAGATTTGCATGTGTCATTCGATACGTATGCAGGTGAAGTCAAGGCAGTACGTGGCGTCTCCTTCGATCTGGAAAAAGGAGAAACGCTGGCGATTGTTGGTGAATCTGGTTCCGGTAAATCCGTCACTTCCCAAGCACTTATGCGCCTCATTCCTTCTCCTCCTGGACGCATTCCAAAAGGGCAAGTTCTTTTTGAAGGAAGAGATTTGGTTACGCTTTCCGAAAAAGAAATGCAGGATGTTCGCGGTCGCGATATCTCAATGATTTTCCAAGACCCGATGACTTCCTTGAATCCGACGATGACTATCGGGAACCAAATCATGGAGAGCTTCATCAAGCACCAAAAGCTGAACCGTGCAGACGCCCGCAGCCGTGCTATTGAACTGTTGGAAATGGTAGGGATTCCCTTTGCCAAAGAACGTGTCGATCAATACCCGCACCAGTTTTCTGGTGGGATGCGCCAACGGATTGTCATTGCCATCGCATTGGCCTGCAATCCAAAAATTATCATCGCCGATGAGCCGACGACTGCTCTGGACGTATCGATTCAAGCGCAGATTTTGGAGTTGCTGAAGGAACTGCAAAAGAAGATGGGTACCTCGATCATCTTTATTACGCATGACCTCGGTGTAGTTGCGAACATGGCAGACCGTGTAGCGGTTATGTATGCAGGAAAAATTGTGGAAATCGGCAAAGTCGATGAAATTTTCTACGATCCTAAACACCCGTATACATGGGGTCTATTAGGTTCCATGCCTAGTCTCGATTCCAGTGATGACGAGCTGATGTCCATTCCTGGATCGCCGCCTGACATGTTTAAACCACCTGTAGGTGATGCTTTCGCGGCTCGTAACCCATTTGCGTTGAAGGTCGATCTGGAATATGAACCACCGATGTTCAAAATCTCCGATACGCACTATGCAGCAACATGGCTCCTGCATGAAATGGCACCTGACATCAAACCGCCTGCTTCGGCTGTGAGACGAAAAGTCAATTCTGATGAGGCAACTGAGGCTCCTGTAAGCACGAAAAAAACGTTCAACTACGAGAATCGTGAGAAGCTGGTTGAAGTCAAAGATTTGAAACAGCATTTTGACCTCGGGAATGGTCATACGCTGAAAGCTGTAGATGGTATCACCTTCGACATCTACAAAGGGGAAATCTTTGGCCTTGTGGGTGAATCCGGTTGCGGTAAATCGACCACAGGACGCACCATCCTTCGCTTGTACGATGCAACTGGCGGAGAGGTCTTGTTCAATGGACAAAGTGTACACGGAAAGAAAACACTCGAAGAAAAGAAATGGCTCAACCGCAAAATCCAGATGATTTTCCAAGACCCGTACTCATCGTTGAATCCACGTCTGACTGTATCCGATATTATTGCGGAAGGTCTGGACATTCATCGTCTGGCGAACAAGGAAGCACGCATCGCCAAGGTACACGAGCTGTTGGAAACCGTCGGCCTCAACCGCGAGCACGCAAACCGTTACCCACATGAGTTCAGCGGCGGACAGCGCCAACGGATCGGGATTGCACGGGCATTGGCTGTTGATCCGGAATTCATCATTGCCGATGAACCGATCTCTGCCCTCGACGTGTCCATTCAGGCGCAGGTCATTAACCTGCTCAAACGCCTGCAAAAAGAAAAAGGCCTGACCTATCTGTTCATCGCCCATGACCTGTCCATGGTGAAATACATCAGTGACCGCATTGGTGTTATGTACCGGGGACGTATCGTGGAGCTGGCAGAAAGTAATCGCCTGTACGAGAATCCGATTCATCCGTACACCAAATCGTTGCTCTCGGCAATTCCATTGCCAGATCCGGATTATGAGCGCAACCGTAAGCGCATCGTTTTCGATGATCAGGAATATTTGCGAGATCAAGGGGAAGAACGCGTCTTGCGTGAAGTGGAGCGCGGTCACTTTGTCGCTTGCACCCAGAAAGAATTCGAAAGATACGGCGGCGGCGTCTTGGTGTAAAACCTATATACAAAAGAAAAAGGGAGAGAGCTTCGACAGCTCATCTCCCCTTTTTTATTTAGCCTTTCATACGCAAGAGTCTCATACTGTTTAAGATGACCAGCAAAGCCGCTCCCGTGTCACTGAGCACCGCCAGCCACAAGGTTAGATAGCCTGGGAATATCAGCACGAGTGCAATCAGCTTCACGATGATCGAAAACCAGATGTTTTGCTTGATAATCGTGAGTGCTTTTCTGCTGATCTTCATCGTGTGCGGCAGCTTTTCGAGATTGTCAGCCATCAGTACAATATCCGCGGTTTCCATTGCTGTATCAGTACCTGCTCCAGCCATCGCAATCCCCAAGTCAGCTGATGCGAGAGCAGGTGCATCATTGATCCCGTCACCCACCATGGCGACGACCTTGCCTTCTTGCTGTAGTCGCTTGACCGCTTCTACCTTATCTTGTGGCAGCAGCTCTGCAAAATAACGATTGACGCCTGTCTGACTCGCTACTTTTTTCGCCGTACCCGTATTGTCACCGGTCAGCATCACGATGTCTTCGATTCCTGCGGCCTTGAGCTTGCCAATGGCACTAACCGTAATCTCACGAATGGTATCGGCAACGGCAATCATCCCGATCAATTTCGTTGCGGTACCGATAACCACCAGTGTATGTCCCTCACTCTGCAACGACTCGACTTTCGTTTGCCATGCCGACAGATCGACTCCCAGCTCTTGAAACAGGGCGGGCTTTCCTGCATAAAATGTTTCGGTTCCGATGACAGCGCTCGCCCCTTTTCCGACGATCGCCTTGAAATCTTGCCCACTCTGGGAAGCAATCTGCTTTTGTTTCGCATAGGTGAGAATCGCTAGTGCAATCGGATGGGAAGATCGCTCTTCAATCGTTCTGGCGATCGACACTACGTCGTCCTCGCTTCCCTCCATCTCGATAACCGCCGCAACCTGTGGTTTTCCTTCCGTCAATGTGCCCGTTTTATCGAAAGCAATTGCGGTAATCGCTCCTGCCTTTTCCAAAAACGTACCACCCTTGATCAGGACGCCGTTTCTCGCGGCATTTCCAATCGCGGACACAATCGCAACTGGCGTAGAAATGACCAGTGCGCACGGGCAAGCAACGACTAGCAGCTCAAGCCCTCTGTAAAACCATTCTCCCCAGGTACCGAGTCCGAGTAATGGCGGGAATACAATCACGAGCAAAGCAAGCACGAGCACGATTGGCGTGTAGATCGTAGCGAATTTGTCGACGAACGCCTGAGTAGGCGCTTTTTTTTCCTGCGCTTCCTCCACGAGATGAATGATTCTGGCAATCGCTGTATCTTCCACCAGCTTTGTTACCTTGATCTCCACCGCGCCACTCTCGTTGACACTTCCTGCAAAAACACTGTCCCCGACCAGCTTATCTACGGGAATCGATTCACCTGTAATCGGGGCCTGATTGACGCTCGATGTCCCGTGTACGATGACACCATCCAGCGGGATTTTCTCTCCCGGCTTCACTACGATGACTTGACCGACTGTGATGTCCTCAACCGGTTTGCGGGTAAGAGACTCCCCCACCTTGACCCATGCTTCAGGCGGAGCCAAATCCATCAGATTACGTATGGAGTCGCGCGTTTTTTCAATCGACTTGGTCTGCAGCAAGTTTCCGATGGAAAAGAGCCAGACTACTGTTGCGCCCTCCAGCCACTCACCGATTAATGCGGCTCCAACAGCCGCAACAGACATCAATACGTTCATATCCAGTGAACCGCTTTTTATCGCGTAAAAAGCACTGCGTGCAGGTCGGTAGCCGCCGCTTATGATCGACAACGCATAGAGAACAGTAACGACCAGCGGAGGTATGCCAGACGATAAGGAACCTAGAAAACCGAGAGCCAACAACACACCAGAAATCACCGTCAGCGTCGTCCCTGCTTGATCCGTTTTCGGAACTGCTTTGGCCGTGCGCCTCGTAAGTAGCATGGCACTATATCCGGCCTTTGCGACTTCCTTGACCACCGCATCTTCTCCTAGCCCATCCGCGACGAGCTGCATTTTACCCGTGGAAAAGTTCACGTTTACCTCTTTTACCGCAGGCAACGTATGCATATGCTTTTCCAGCGATTTGGCGCACGAACTGCAATCCATACCTATAACGCGATAGACAACAGCCTGTGAAGAAAGAATGCCTGCGCTTTCAGTTGCCGCAGCCGCAGGCTCGAGAACCGTGAGAATTTTACCAGCATGCTTATGCTCACTGCCGCATTGATGCCCACTGCAACACTCATCTTTTTTTCGTTCTTCTGCCATCTGTTTTCACCTTTTTCCAAGCATCTATTTTGCCCAGCTTCGAATGAAATCAATCCACAAACATTCAAACAAATATTTAATTATTATATTATCGCATCCTTCTGGTTCGTTCAAGAATTGATTTGAATATTTCGCCCATTTTTTTACAGACTGGGAATAAAGAAAAAGACCCCTATTTTACTAGGAGTCTCGTTACTTAGAACTGGCTTCTACAGGTGTTGGGGTAGTCTGCCAACGCTCCCCACAGTCCAGACATTTGCACTTGATTACTTTGCGCTTTTCTAAAGCAAGACGAACGGCAAACAGGATAAAGGCCCCTGATAGTCCGAGGAACAAAAAGATGACAGGAGTTCCTTTCACCGAAATACCGATCAAGGCAAGCACTGCCAAAACTGCTGCATAAATGGTTATGTATAATGGCTTATTGATCGATTCCGTCAAATCGATTTTCGCAGAACGGCACTTCGGGCACTTTGGTTGCGCACTCATGGTATTCTCTCCCCATTTCTTGGATCATGTTCATCTTACACGAAAACAGAGAGGGACACTACACTGCCATCAAAATGTCGTTTTTCCTTTTCACTTTCCCTGTGAATGTCTATAATAGTAGGACATTGTAGAGCATGAGGTGATGGTTACAGTGGATGACATCTGTGAAATCCAATGTTTTGATGAGGAAAAAGTAAATCGGTTAAAGCCGTTCGCCACAGAATCAGAAGGGGTAGCAAAAATCTTCAAGGCGTTGGCTGATGACACCCGCGCCAAAATCATTCACATCCTCTCGATGGAAGACGAGCTCTGTGTCTGCGATGTGGCTGCTATCATCGGAAGCTCGATCGCTAACACCTCCCACCATCTGCGGCTTCTTCGCAACATGGGACTGGCCAAGTACCGCAAAGAAGGAAAGCTCGTTTTTTACTCGTTGGATGATGACCATGTACGCCATCTCATATCTGCGGGGATTGAACACGCCAAAGAACAGAAAACCATTGTCCGAGCTACCTGATTGCTCGGGCTTTTTTGTTACTCCAGCATTTTAAACATTTGATTAACCGCAACGGGTTTCCTCGCTTTTCCGGGTAAACCGCTTCCTTATCGCCTCTATTCCCACAAATATAAGAGAGTAACAGATCGAAGCGAATACTAAAACCGTTGCCTGCGGATAAAACAATGCGGCATGCGGATCAACACTCTTTAGCCATTGAAAAAGTACAGGTACATAACCGATGACAGCATATCCTGCGAAACGCACAACGTATTTTTTCCACCCGATCAAGTGTGACCGACTCACTAGCCAGTCCACGAATACCGACAGCCATACGAAGACAATCAGGTTCATTGCCATGCTTATGAGTACGCCCAGCAAATACTCTTTTCCAAACCCGTACGGCGCGCTTGGATCACGATAAAGGTAGATGATCAGCGCAGCATACAGACCGGTAAAGAGAGGTGATATGACTGCGGCGAGTATACGCATGCCGATATTCATGGAAATCACTCCTTTGCTTCGCTTCGTTATGATTCGTTTGTCGTTCGCGTAGTAGGATGTTCACCCGTCGGGAGGCTGACCGTGACCGTTGTCCCTTCGCCTATACGGCTCTGAATGTGAATGCCGCCTTTTGCGACCTGCAAAATTTTTTGCACGATAGAAAGACCGAGACCGCTTCCCGTCGCTTCCCGATTGCGTGACTTGTCTCCTTTGTAAAAACGGTCAAAGACATGCTCCTGCTCTTCTTCTGACATGCCAATCCCCGTATCCCGAATGGTCACGACGATTCGCGTATCCTTCTGTATCATAATATAAATAGAGCCAGCCTTTGGGGTGAATTTGATACTATTGGCAATCAGGTTCATCCATACCTGATTGAGCAGCTGCTTGTCACCTACGATAAAGGTCTCCGGTAAGGTCAGCTCCATCGTGAGCTTTTTTTGTTGCCACTGATGCTCCAAAACTAAGAGGACTTGCCTGATCTGCTCATCAAGACGAAATCGTGTCGGTTCGTACAGACCTGTCTCCTTGTCCAGGGAAGCGAGCGTCAACAGCTGCTTGCTCAAGGAAGACAGCCGCCTGCTCTCCTCTTCGATGATAGTCAAGTACGT
The DNA here is from genome assembly GCF_000010165.1 of Brevibacillus brevis NBRC 100599. Classification (NCBI taxonomy): domain Bacteria; kingdom Bacillati; phylum Bacillota; class Bacilli; order Caryophanales; family Paenibacillaceae; genus Brevibacillus; species Brevibacillus brevis. The sequence continues at coordinate 330,285 of NC_012491.1, read as the reverse complement.
TTCCCGCTGTTCGTTAGTCACACCACCGCTGCGGATGGCTTGAGAAAAGCCTTGGATCGATGTCAATGGAGACTGGATTTCATGAGAGACATTGGAGACAAACTCTTGGCGCATCTCATCCAATTGCTTGAGAGACTCTGTCATCCTGGCAAAATGCATAGCCAAATCGCCGATTTCATCCCGGCGAGAGATGTCCAAGTGGATATCGTACTCGCCTTCCGCCAGTTTTTTGGTCGCATGGCTCAGCTTCTCGATCGGCTTCACCAAGTAACGGGTAAAGATCAAGATCAGGACCAAGCTCAGCACAAACATCGCTGCCAACAGCAAAGCAAACATAATGTGCACCTCGCCAAACTGCTGCTCAATATTTGGCCGTACAAACAGGGCGTATTTTTTCCCTTCTGCTGTAAGCGGCAAGCCAATGCTGTTTGTCAACGTGTTTTCAAAAAATCCGGTCACAAACAAGCCGTGCTGTTCTTCTGTAATCCCTCTGTAGGTCTCACCCGCCAACACTTTTTGAATAATGGCAGGCTCTATCTGCTGATCGCGAAAAGGTGCTCCGAACTGGCTTGCAGCACCATTCTCATCCACGAGATACAGCTGAAAATTCAAATTGGCGACATGAGTCATAAAGGCAGGCAGGTCGAGCGACGATTTATGCTCATACAAATCAATCATTTGCTGTCCGATGCTCATGATTTTTTGTTCATTATAAGCGCGTAGATTTCGTTGATAATACTCATTTGCCAGCAAAAATCCCAGTGTGCCGCTGATCAGTACAATGGCGACGAAGGTAAGAACGACCCGAACGTAAAGAGATTTCACGAGCCTCGTACCTCCAGCTTGTAGCCTAAGCCGCGAACGGTAGAAATGACAAAGTCATTTGTTTTCTCCGTAAACTTTTCTCGCAGCCGCTTAATATGCACATCGATGGTACGACTATCGCTCTCGGTATCGCCGCCCCACACAAGCTCCAACAGTTGATCCCGGGTAAAAATCCGATCAGGAAAACTAGCAAGCTGGGCAAGCAGTTCAAATTCCTTTAACGGTAAATGAATCAACTCTTCTTTTACCTTCACGACATGGCTGATCCGATCGATGACGGTATCGTTTAAGACAATGATTTGTTTGCTGACCATCTGATACCGACGCAGCAAGGCCTTGATGCGGTATAGCAATTCGGTAGGCTCAAATGGCTTGGTCAAATAATCATCCGTCCCCGCCAAAAAACCTTTTTCCTTATCCCTCACCTCTCCTTTTGCCGTTAGCAGGATGACAGGAAGGTCGTAAAATTCTCTGATCTCCCGGCACAGCTCCCAACCGTTTTTGCCTGGCATCATCACATCCACGATGGCGAGCTGGACGGATTCCTGTTCCAACAGTTGTGAAGCCTCTTCTCCATCCACACAAGCCAAAACGTTGTACCCTTCTTTTGCTAAGTAAAATCGCAATAGCTCACGTACATGTGGATCGTCATCTGCAATCAGTATCGTCAGTTTCATCAAGCTGGCCCCCTTGCTACTCCGCGCTCTAGTTCTCTTGCTTCCTCATTATTTTGAATGATACTCACTTGTCGATCCTCCTGCAAATCGTCACTGGCTTGTGCCTATCTAGTCGGATCAATCGTAAAGAAGCAATATGAACAAGAGATGAACGAATCCTGCTGGCTCTTGAAGACTTTTACACATTTGATTAAATCTGCGGGAAACATGCCCTTTTCCCGGAAAAACAACTGTTTGCGCGCACAAAAAAGCGGCAGACACTCAGGTCCGCCGCTCTTGTTACTCATCCATTACTTGCGAAACTTCTCTGTAAACCACGCGGCCGAAGCCTCTACTTCTTTCACCGTCAGCTGATGACCATACGAATCCCAATGCACAGTCACGTCAGCACCTGCTTCAGTCAGTAGTTGGTTCAGCTCCTCCGTCTCTTGTGCAGTACAGATCGGATCATTCGTGCCCGCTCCGATGAACACTGGGATGGCTGACATATCAGGGAGAGCGATCCCACGACGTGGAACCATTGGGTGGTAAAGAATCGCTCCTTTTAGCGGATTCGGGTAATGGAACAGGAGACTACCTGCAATATTCGCCCCGTTCGAATAGCCGACTGCCACGATATTGTCTCGGTCGATCTGATACGTAACCGCCGCTTGATCCAAAAACTCATGCAGCTCCTGCGTGCGGTAGACCAAATCCTCTTCGTCAAAAACACCCTCTGCCAAGCGTTTGAAAAATCGCGGCATGCCGTTTTCGAGAACATTCCCACGGACGCTCAGAACAGAAGCGCCTGGATAAATGCGATCGGCCAGTGGCAAGAGATTGTTCTCATCTCCGCCCGTGCCATGAAGCAACAACAGGGTTGGTGCTTCTGTTTCGGTTCCTTTTCGAAAAATGTGCTTCAAGTTCATTATTTATCTTCCTCCAACACTCTGACTGTAATCGGCGTCAAGCCTTGCTCAATCTGGGCACGACGTGGCTCATACCACTCAGGGAGCATCAGTTTTTGACCCAATGCCTCAAATGGCTCATCTCGTTCAAAGCCTGGAGGATCTGTTGCAATCTCAAACAAAATCTCACCCGGCTCGCGGAAGTAGATAGCGTTGAAATATTGACGGTCGATAATATCCGTCGGATGGAGACCGGATTGAGCCGCACGCTGTTGCCATAGCTGGTGATCCTGATCGTCTACGGCACGCCATGCGATATGGTGGATCGTACCTGCACCGCCTGCTCCTCTTGGTATCGGCTCGGCATTCACGTCAATGACATTGCCCAAATCGCCGTGAGCCTTGAAACGGACAAGGCCGTTTTCTTCGCCGACTCTGGTCAGTCCCATCAGTCTCTCGAGAACATCCATGGTGTGGGCTGGAGCCATGCTGTACAGGATCGCTCCGCCGAAGCCTTTGATCGCCTTGTCAGCTGGCACTCCGCCAAAGGACCATTTGCTCGCTGGACCGCCTTCACGTTCCACAATCTCCAGCTGTAAGCCGTCTCTGTCTGTGAATTGCAGATACGTTTCATTAAAACGCTCCACGCGGCTGTACTCGATTCCGAATTTTTTCAGTCGATCCTCCCAGAAGGAAAACGCCCCCACTGGAATCAAGAAAGTCGTATAGCCAACCTGCCCACCGCCAACGCGTCCACGGCGACCAGTTTCCCACGGGAAAAAGGTGATCGCAGTTCCTGGACTACCGACCTCATTCCCGAAGTACAGATGATATACATCTGGTGCATCGAAGTTGATCGTTTTTTTCACCAAGCGCAATCCGAGAAACCCCGCATAAAAATCAACATTATTTTGGGCGCTTGTTACAAAAGCTGTGATATGGTGAATTCCTGCTGTTTGCTGTGTCATTTTGAATTGCCTCCTCAAATTTATTATTTAGTTGCTTGGAATGTGTTGTAGCTTACGAACTCTCCAACGGGCTTGCGGTACCCTCTGACACGCTGACTGGATGTATCTTCTTTTCCAATCGTGATCATCAAAGCTGGCACAAAGCTGTCCGGAACCTTCGCTATCTCTTGCACCGCTGCCGGGTCGAATCCGATCATCGGGCACGTATCCCAGCCTTTATCCTTTGCAGCGAGCATGAACAGCATTGCGGACAAATTGGCATTGCGGATCGCTTCATCACGCTTGAACTGCTCTCCTCCAGCCTCGTGCATTGCTCTGACAGAAGAATTGTTGTGGTCGTACTCACGTTGATCCATGACTCCTAAATGAAGAAGACCTTCATTAATGCGCTCTACGCTTTGATACGCTTCCTTGTCACCAAATACAAGCACTACTGCCGAAGCGGTCTTTACCTTATATTGTCTATATGCTGCTTCATATACACGCTCTTTGGCTTCTGGATCGATGACAACTACATAATGGGCATGCTGCAAATTAAATGCTGATGGTGCGAATTTGACCAGGGACATGATTTCATCGATCTCAGCAGGTGTTATCGTTACATCCGTTAGAAACTTGTTTGCGGATCTTCTGTTTTTTACAAGGGTAGTGAATTCACTCATGGGACTTCCTCCTCGATTTTTTCTATCTCATTCATTTTTTAATATCTCAAATTAGAGATAATAGATTTAAAAATGTTCCTGCTTGGGGAAGTAGGATGACGATGTTACGAAAATTAAATATCTTGAATTTAAGATAATTATAGGACGAGAATTGTCCCTTGTCAACAGCCTAAGGCCAGAAGAATGAAATCTCTTCCAGCCCAAGGCTTTTTTCAGTTGGCGTACCAGTAAAGAGCATACTCGGTCATAACAGAAGAATACCCCATTTGGCGCAGCATCGCCGTTATGTTTCCACGATGATACGTACCGTGATTGACCACTTGCATGATGATTTCTGCCAAGCTCGTATCGCGTACTCTCGTGTACGGATTATCAAGGACAATGCGCCGCTCCAAATCTTCTTCTTGGCTGAGAAAAGCTCTGAATTGCTCGACCAGCTCGGCATACAACTGCTCTACTTCCTCCAAGCTTTTTCCCGTAATTTTCTTCTCTTGCCGCCATGTCTCATCCATGGCAGCTTGCATATCCATCCCCTGCAATATGAGAAGCCAGCTATGGTCCACCATATAAATATGCTCCATCACTTTTGCAACGGTCGGGAAAACGCTTTGGACCTCCTGCTCGTAAACACCTTCCGGAAGTTCCTTCAAGCGATTGATTAACGTCTGATTCGCCCATGCGTGAAAGTCATACATGTTTTTGGCATAGTGTGTCATGATAAAGCCCCCTCTTTGGTTCGTCGATAGCTCTATCATAGACCTGCTTCCCTGACAAATACGGTCAGTGATGCTTCCTGCCATGCCAGAAAGGGGCTTTTCGCTACTATACCGCATAAGCTGTTCCGACCAGGAGCGTCTGTACAGCAGTCGAGAGAAAATAAAATCTACTACTTGCAACCATTTATGTGGATGCTGTCAAATCGAGATGAAAAATCAGCTCCTCGCCAAACTCACCCGCAAATCTCCATCCCTGATCGACTAGCCCCGCTTTTTTATACAGTTGGATCGCTGGCGTATTCGTATGATGCACGGTCAACACGATTTCATCTCGCTCCGGGTAATGCACTCGTGCAATGTTAGCCAACTCATGGAATACACGCAAGGCGTAGCCCTTTTTTTGATAGCGGGAATCGATCGAAAATGATTTGAAAATAACCGCCTCGCCATTTGGTGTGTAGGGATTGCCTGTGTGTGGTGTGAATAAGGCAAAAAAGCCGATTAGATGGCCTGCGTCGAAAACCACATAGGGCTTATAGCCAGGATTGTTTTGAGTTGCTTCGATCACATCGACTGGCATAGACGTGTAGATCGCTTGTTCTTGCGGCAAATCGTAAGCCATGATTGAAGGGTAGTCGCTTTTTTCGTACGGTCTGATACTGAACATCTTGGTTCCTTTCTCTTCTTACGGAGAAATTAGCGGCAGCCTGGTATGATCTGTAAGCACCAGACTGCCACCGCCCCGAAATTGATTCATTTACACTGCATTTGATTTCTGCTCCCCTATTTTCTGATGCAGCTTTTCGAACGCCAATGCCAGCTCTTCCTTCGGGATCATCGCATACCGATCGCCAATACTTACCTCATAGGAGCTAGAAGATTCGTCATCTTGTCTGACATAATGCGTGAAGCCAATTCCTGTCTCTTCACTAAGTGAGACCATGATACGCTCGAGCTCTTCCTTCGGCAAATCTGCGTGAACATGAAACATGTTGGACACAGGCACGGTCGGTCTCGTGGATATCCCCTGGCATTGATTGTAGAGTGCCGCCAGCTCTTTTGCATGCTCGTAATATTGACTGAATTTATGCTTTCTCTGTTCAAAATGGTATTCTGCCGTGACAATATACGGGTACAAACTAATCAGGTCCCCGCCATGGCGTCTTTTCCATACCTTCGATTGCTTCGTGAAGTCTTCATCCCCAGCCAGGATCGCCCCGGCAATTCCGCCTATCCCTTTGTAAAAGGAAACGTACACGCTATCGAACAATGCGCATACCTCCTCGGCTGTCTTCTGGTAATACGGCAGGATTTCCAAAAGCCGGGCACCATCCAGATGCAGGCGAATTCCTTTTTCCCGACAATAACGGGAGATCGCCTCCAAATTCTCATACGCGGGCAGCTGTCCGCCAATCTCACGCTGTGGCAATTCCAGCAACAGGCACGCGATATCGTCGTCCATGCCGAGAACATCGTCCAGTTCAATCACGCTGTTTTTATCCGCCAGCAAGACAGCCTCGATTTGATGCAGCTCCTTGAGCCCATCCTCCTCGTGGATCTCCAAGTGGCAGAGCGGATGATAGGCGACCTTTTTGATTCCCTTCTCATCGCACCAGATACGTAACGCGATTTGTTGGGCCATCGTACCGCTCGGAAAGAACACGGCAGACTCTTTGCCCAAATATTCGGCCATCTTGCGCTGAAAATTCTCGATGAGTTCGCCTGTTCCGTACATATCGCCCTCCACATTCCCATCCACCCTGGACAGGACCTGCTGCAATTGATGGAGGTCTCTCTTGCTGTGCCCGGCGATTTGATAAGTGGTCTTTTTAAATACTTCTCGCAAGGTTTTCGTATCGTTCATCTTGGCAGGGCTCCTTTTTCTAATCTTCAATCGCTTGATAGGCAGTGGTCCAGAAATCAAGGAAAGCACCAGGTGGTTGTGGTGAATCCATCAGACGCTGCGTCAGGAGAATGCCAATCATTTCTTCCTGCGGATCTGTGTATGCTGACGTTCCGAAACCACCGTCAAGTGGTCGTTATTCTCAGATGCTGATGCTTCTACTTCTAAAGATATCACATTTCACAAGCAGCTTATGTCGTTTGTTGTTTGACGTTCAGTTGGCGATATTCACTCGGGGTCTTACCCGTCATTTTTTTAAACAACGTGATAAAATACGGCGTATTCGGCATTCCTACCAATTGCGCAACATCCGCGATCTGGTTGTTCGAATGAGCCAGCAGCTCTCGCGCCCTTTCTATCCGTTTTTTCTGGATGTACTCCACGGGCGTCATATCCATGAGTCGCTTAAACGTTCGCTGCAAATGAAACGGACTGCCATGGCACATATCAGCCAAATGCTCCAACGTCAGCTTTTCGTTATAATGAGAATCAATATACTGTGTAATTTGTGCTACCCACTCACGATCAGGTAACCTCTCTCCCGTGGGCTTGCAACGTTTACATGGCCGAAATTCTTCCCGCAGGGCTTGGCTTGCATTTTGGAAAACCCGCACATTCTCCCTCTTCGGTGGCTTCGACTTGCATGACGGTCTACAAAAGATCTTCGTCGTTTTTACCGCATAAAAAAATTGATCATCGTAAGACACATCGTTATGAATAATAGCCTGCCATCGCTCATCGGTTACCCGTTCCTCCAACACATGTCATCTCCTTTGCCGTAGCTGTCATCGAATCGCTTGCTCTTACCGACAGTATACCCCCACACTACATGATCCGTACTGCTAGAAGATTAAAATAGCAAGATAACGAAATGACAGCCCCGCTTATCTTGGTATAAAACTAGGAGGAAGTCAGACAGGAGGTTTTCACATGACAAGCGGTCTATCACACTCGGCTTGGGTCGATAATAGAGATGAAATCATTTTGTCCGTACCTACGGAATTCAGTTTTTCGCAAAATCTTCACTACTTGTCCAGAGCATCCAACGAATGCATGTTTCACATTCAAAATGGGCGCCTCTACAAAGCCATCCCGATTGGACAGGATTCACAAGTGGTCGAAATTCACGCAAAGAATGATCAAGGATTGACTGTGCGTTTTCTCAGCCCTTCACTTCCCAATGAAAAAGTACGAACAGAAGTAGCACGTTATGTGCGAGACTGGTTTGATCTGGACAGGGATCTCGTTCCGTTTTATGAGCTTGCTGCAGGGGATGCTCTTCTAAAGCAGGCCGTTGAAAAGTTTTACGGGCTGCGGACCATGGGTATTCCCGACCTATTTGAAGCGCTCAGTTGGGGAATCATTGGACAACAAATTAACCTGACCTACGCGTACACGCTTAAACGACGGTTGGTAGAGGCATTCGGAAGACGGGTAGAATTCGAAGGAGAGACGTATTGGCTTTTTCCCACAGCAGAAAAAATCGCCGGATTATCCGTCACTGATCTGGATGGATTGCGCATGACGACCAAGAAATGCGAGTATTTAATTGACGTCGCACAACTCATCGTTGAAGGGAAACTATCGAAAGAGCTATTATGGGACGGAGGAGATTATCAAACCGCGGAGAAACGATTGACCAGTATCCGCGGGATTGGACCGTGGACGGCCAATTATGTGCTCATGCGCTGTCTGCGAATGCCCTCTGCTTTTCCCATTGATGATGTCGGCCTGCACAATGCGATCAAATTTTTACTAGGCAAAGAAAAAAAGCCGACAAAAGCAGAAATACGAGAGCTGTCCAAGACTTGGACGAATTGGGAGTCGTACGCTACTTTTTATTTATGGCGTTTTCTTTATTAATCTAAGGAGGTTCTATCCTATGCTAAAAATAGGTTCGCACGTATCATTCTCCGGTAAAGGACTGCTGAATGCCGCCCAAGAAGCAGCCACCTACGGCTCGAGTACCTTTATGATCTACACGGGTGCGCCGCAAAACACCCGCCGCAAGCCGATCGAGGATCAGTACATTACGGAAGGCAAAGAGGTAATGGCGAAGCAGGGCGTGGATGAAATTGTGGTACATGCCCCTTACATTATTAACCTGGGCTCTTACAAGGACGATACCTATGAGCTCGCTGTCCGCTTTCTGCAAGAAGAGATTCGCCGGACCGACTACATTGGTGTCAAAAATATCGTGCTGCACCCTGGTGCTTACACCGACAAAGATGCGGAGTACGGCATCGCCCGGATCGCGGAAGGCTTGAATGAGGTTTTGACAGGCATTAAAGACACCGACGTAAAAATTGCGTTGGAGACTATGGCGGGCAAAGGGACGGAAATCGGTCGCAGCTTTGAGGAAATCGCGGCCATCATCGAGAAAGTAGAAGACAATAGCAGACTGACCGTCTGCATGGATACTTGCCACATTCACGACGCTGGCTACGATATCGTCAACGACTTCGATGGCGTCCTGGAACAGTTTGACCGGACAATCGGCTTGGACCGTCTCGCCGTTGTTCACTTGAATGACAGCAAAAACTTCCGCGGGGCAGGCAAAGACCGCCATGCGCCAATCGGTGCGGGACTCATCGGCTTTGATGCGATGAATTACATCGTGAACCACGAGAAAATCCGTCACCTTCCGCTTGTACTGGAGACACCTTGGATCAGCAAGGAAAAAGGCAACGAGCGTCCGATGTACGAGGCAGAAATCGCCCTCCTACGCGGGGAAGTGGACAAGCGCTTCGGCAACGAATTCATGGATCATGTGGAGCGCCTCGATTTCTTTTTCCGCAAACAAGATGTCACCAGACGCGAGTATGTAGTTGGGATTTGGGAGCTGCTCAAAAACGACGCGAAGGCAAAGAAAGCCGATGGTCGTGAGCCGATGGAGCGTCTGTACGATATGGTGAAGGAAGCGAGATTGTTCCCAGAGCTCACCGAAGAACAGATCAACCACCGCTTGACTGCCTACTTCGCGATTCCGAAATACTCGTAAGGTAAGAACACTACTTGTAGGCTGACCGTGGCTTCCTCCTTTTGGAGTGAAAACGACACATTACCAATAGAGGGGGAGCCATATGCCTACACCGAAAAAGCCAGCACCTCAAGATGCTGACTCTGCCAAAACATACACCCTGCTCGGAGCTGATCGTTCCTTTTATCAAAGTGATACTCCGGGTACATTGGGGGGCTATCGACCACGCAAAATATACGGCCGACTGGATTGCCCCTCTGCCATCAGAGCTATTACGCGAGGCGGTTATGTCCGTCATCGCGTATTTTTTGCGGATGAAGCCACTGCTATTGCTGCGGGGTATCGGCCTTGCGCTGCTTGTTTACGGGAGAAATATTTGTTGTGGAAAGCCCTTCCCCTTTAAGGTTATAGAACACCTGCGGGGATTCGAAAGAGTACATAGTTGCCCGTCCACATTTGTGAGGTAATGATTAGCTTCTCTTTCCCCCGTTCAAAAAAGTATCCGGCCCCATCTTGTTGGATAAAGGTCCAGCCTTTTTCTGTCACCGCTCGCTTCATCGCTTCTGCCGCTGTAGCTTGATTTGCTTGTGGCCCATACCCATACCAATCGACGTTTTCCTCCGTTGTCAATTTGACGATGGTTCCCGTGTTTTCGCCCAACAGCTCCGTCACTTCTCTTTTGGACTTGGAATCGAATGGTAGTGCAGGATGCCAGATCAGAGAAACATATGCGATCATGATGAAACAAAAACCCAAGAAAAATAGGAGGAACAGAACTTTCGCTCGCTTGTTCATGCCCATGCAACTACTCCTCTTCTTCAAAAATCGCAACAGGACGCGCCCATCCCGCACTTGCTCCCTTTACTTTTACAGGGAACACAGAAACGGTAAACCCGTAGGGCCTCGGCAATTGCTCCAAATTCGCCAGCTTTTCAATTTGGCAATACTCCTTCTCTTTACCCACATAGTGAGCCGCCCATAAAACGCCATCGCGCGGATTTTGTTTATAATCAGCGGCTTGAACGGAAAACGGGATATCCCATCCCCACCCATCGGTTCCCATGACCTTGATTTCTTGATCGATCAACCAATGTGTCGCTTCGGCGGATACTCCCGCATGTGATTGAAAATAGTGAGCTTCATAATATCGTTTATCCGCGTCCGTCCTGATCAGGACAATATCGAACGGTTTCAGTTCGTATTCGATTTGGGCGAGCTTCTGTTTCACATCCTTCACCGTAATTTCATAGCCAGACGGCTTTTCACTAAAGTCAAGCAGGACACCATCTCCGTAGAACCACTCCAATGGCAACTGATCAATCGTTTTCGCTGGCTCTCCCTCTGAAGTAGGCCAGTAATGCCATGGTGCATCGACATGTGTCCCTGTATGTGTCGTGAGTGTCACCGTTTCACTCGCCCAAGCCTTCTGTTCGGGAAAATCCGTTGGTTGCAATCCGAAATACTGCGCGGCTTGGACAGCCCCTTCTTCATGACTATTGTATTGAATCTCAGGTGGGAACGGTTCTTTTGCCAGACGATCAAGAGGCACACTCAGATCAATGAACCGACGTGCTTTTCTATTCATAGCAGGATTCCCTTCTTTCTCCCTTTGAGTTTTCTGTATTTTCAATCAACCCTACTGTACTACCTGCCTTCCACCATCGTCAAATGAACACAAGCAAAAAGCCAGTACCTCATCGTCTATACAGGTACTGGCCTTCTTCATGGGGATTCTATGGGAATTTGTACTTCTACATACGTATCGCCCCCATGTGGGGATTGCAGATAGTTTTCTCTGCCTGGCTGATCTTTTTTGATCCGGTATTGATTGCGCTCTATCCATTTTGCCAAGTCAATACAGGCCGTAGAAGGAACGAATGGCTCTACGCGTTGGACCAGGGTGGCCATCATCGGCTCCTCTGGCAGCATACGTATTTCCAGCTTGTCGGATGGCAAGGCAATGTCCTGTTTGAGTACATAGCCGATCTCTAATTCGAATGCCGTCTCGTCTCTCTCCGACTCCTTCCACAAAACGATGGAGGAAAGCATCCCTCTCTGCTGCTTGCCTGCATAATGAGCCAGCTGATCAAAAAAGCATCGGAATCTCTTCCACCGTCCCTTCTGAACGAAATGAAACAACTTTTTGAGCTTCGACTTGTTTAAAGACAACCTCTTGTTCTATGTACCCCTCTTGCTCAATCGATAGCAGACGCTCCTTGATTCGATTCAATCGTGCTTGCTCCTCCTCAAGTAGCCGTTCCACCTCCCTTTCTTTTTGCCTGAATATGCCTTGTAGTTGGTCTATGGACATTTCTTCATGCAGCAATTGCTGAATTTGTTGCAACGTAAATCCCAAGTCCTTGTACATGAGGATTCGATTGAGCGTAACCAATTGCTCTGCTGCATAAAACCGATAGCCAGTCTCTTTGTCGATATCCGCTGGCTTTAAAATGCCAATTTGGTCATAAAAACGAAGCGTTTTTAGGGACACTCTGCTCAATCGGGAAAATTCACTGATCTTAAACATGGAAAAACCCCACTCTATCGTCCCCTTGACTTTCCCCTGTACGGGAACGTTTATAATTGAAAACAATCATGCTTAGAAAAGGAGCAATGCGAAATGGATTACGACATTTTTCACTTGGGAGATGTTCGCTTGCAGTCAGGAGTGACACTACCGCATGCATTTATTGCTTACAAAACGTACGGCACGCTCAACGCAGCCAAGGATAACGTCATTATATTTCCTACATCGTTTGGAGACCAGCATTACCAAAACGAATGGCTTATCGGGGAAGATAAGGCTTTGAACCCGAATCAATATTTTATCATCATTCCCAACATGCTCGGCAACGGGCTATCGTCCTCCCCGAGCAACACGGCAAGCCCGTATGATCAGTCCCATTTTCCACATGTTACGATCTACGATAATGTCGCAGTTCAGCATCGACTCATTACGGAGAGGTTTGGCATCAAAAAAATTGCGCTGGCAACTGGCTGGTCGATGGGAGCCATCCAGGCTTTTCATTGGGCGGCGAGCTACCCAGATATGGTCGAAAGATTGGCTCCTTTTGCCGGAACCGCAAAAACATGGCCGCATAACATCGTCTTGATCGAAGGCATCCGAGCAGCATTGCAAGCCGATGTAGCTTGGAATAACGGGCAGTATACAGCGCCTCCCGAGGTGGGCTTACGTACCTTGGGCCGCGTTTATGCGAGTTGGGGGTTTTCACAGCCATTTTACCGAGAGGAATGCTATAAAGCTTTGGGCTATGAGACACTTTCGGAATTTATCTCGGGATTTTGGGAGGAGAGCTTTGTTCCTTCGGATGCAAATGACTTGCTGGCGATGATGTGGACGTGGCAGCATGCCGACATTAGCCAAAATGATAGGTACAAGGGAGACTTTGAGACAGCGTTACGAAGCATCCAGGCACGAACGGTTGTGATGCCCGTACGGACTGATTTGTATTTCACGCCAGAGGACAGTGAATATGAGACGAAGCACATCCCCAACGCTACCTTTAAGCCGATTGAATCAATCTGGGGACACTTGGCTGGGTTTGGACTTAATCCAGTCGATACCGCTTTTATTGATAACACGTTAAAAGAACTGTTGGGAAGGAACTGAAAATACGAAGTAGAGGGACACCTATAATGGTGCCCCTTCCTTATCATTTTGCCAGGAGTGACTCGACGGATTCAGCTATATCTTCCGGCAGAAACTTTCGAACTGCTTCAAGAGTATGGCTAATTTTTTCACACTGTTCATCCTTTAATCGCAAATAGAACCTTTTATTATATCCATTCAGCCAATACTCGACATGCAGGATTGCATCATCGCGTATTTCTTTTTCCTGCACAACACATGCCCGTAATAATAATGAAATACTGTCTGCCTTGTTCATCTTCGAAAATAAGAAGAGAATGTTTTTCTTCACATGAAGACCCACATCTTTTTCAAGCATCTCCCAGAGCATATCCGTATGACGAAGCTCTACTCGATCCGCTAGTATTTGTCTTGCTTCACGGGATGCGCTTCGTTTATTGGTTTGTAGCGCGCGGATAAAAACTTCGATATGATCATCTGGATTCAGCATAGCGAGTGCCTTCATGGCTGCTCTTTGTATTCGTTCATTTTCATGGAGCAAAAAAGGGAGAATTGATTGATCATCTGCTTTCACACCCGTTTCTCCTACTCCCACAATCGCTATTGGTATCACCTGCTCCTCGGCATCTCTCAATTTTTCCCGATAGAAGGCAACGAGATCGATCTTCTTGTCCCTCAAATAAAATCGGGTCATTTCGCGGATGGATTTATGTCCATCAAGCAGAGCAGCAAGCAACGCATCCGTCGATTCTTCAGGTAAGCGATCCACATAAGCTTGTAGGGCTAGTTGGCGAATCGAAGGAAAAACGTCACGTCGAATTCGATCGAGCCATTTTCGCAGACGCTCATTGTCGTCCTGCCTGCACAGATACCTAACCGTCTGGAGCCTGATCATGGCATCCTTCTGAATCAAAGCAGCTGCAATGACTTCATCTGGATCGATATCATGTAGGTTGAGTGCCAAATCAAAGCAAAATCGCCGAACAACCGGGTCCTTTGAGCGAAAGCCACTGCGTAACACGTCCCGATTATCTGGATGACGAAACATTGCGTCGATCTCCTCTAGGAAATCGGAGAACTTTTCACGGTTATAGTAGGCGGACAAATGCTTCAACAAAAAAATTGATTCGAGAAAGTGTTTCACATAATTGGGACGGAATCTCACCTTGCACGCCTTGAACGCCAGATAACGAATTTTGGGCTGCCAATCATTCAAGCGGATTAACAAAAAGGGAATCTCCGCACCCGTAACCTGTTTTAACAACACTTCAATTGCTGCTTCCCTTACATATCCATTTCGATGAAAGCTGCAAATTCCGATGAAGCTAAGGTCTGCCTCATCGTTTATTGAAAAGTTCCGGATATCCTCCGGCAACAATTCATGCCACGCTTCCAACTGGTTTCTATTTGAATAGGGGGTCAATCTCCGTATGTATTGATCCAAGCCAATGAAATCTTGTGTACGCAGGCGCGAGGTTATTTGATGGACAGCCGCAAGCGCTGCTTTTCGTACTTCTTCTCCTTTTTCCAAGGCAAATGGTAATAGAAAGGTCAGAGTGATCATGCTGCCCATCTTGCCCAAGGAGTGGAGAATTTCTCCTTTTCTTTCGTCCGATCTATACAATTCCTCAAGAAGCCCTTGTTCTTTCGGCGTCAATTGTTTCATGTCGATCCTCCTCTTTATCTAATGAATCAGACTGTATCAAATAAGTGCTCAAATAAAATGCGTGCAAGCCCTAAATCGTTTCACATAAAATGAAGTGGAGAAAAAAGGAGGGATTTCCAAATGGCCTCATTAATTTATCATGTTGCCGTATCGTTAGACAATTTCATTGCCGATCAAGCCATGATGGACGGAAATATCGACAGCACACTCTTTTTATTTGAGGGAGAACATGTACCCGACTTTTTATCTGAAATTCAGGAATATGACGCTGTGCTGATGGGCGCCAAGACCTACGAGTTTGGGTTCAAATTTGGTGCCAAGCCAGGCGAACCAGGCTATAAGGGAATCAAGCATTATATTTTCTCAAACTCCATGCAGTTTGAATCCAATGCAGAAGTCGAGCTGGTCAAAGGCGATGCCATCGAATTTATCAAGAATCTCAAACAGCAAGAAAACGGCAAGCTATGGCTATGTGGGGGCGGTGAATTGGCGGGAGCGTTACTGGCACATCAACTGATTGATCAATTAGTGCTGAAAGTGAATCCGGTGATGGTCGGTGAAGGTGTCCCGCTATTTGGAAGTGCGAAGCCACGTCTCAAACTCGAGTTAGTGGACATGAAACAGTACGCGAACGGCGTTACGAAGCCTACTTACAACATTGTTTATCTATAATTTCGCAAAATTAATAAGAGAAACGGGACCTCATCAATCGGCCCCGTTTCTTTTTTGAAATTAACAAGCTAATATTCTTCGGTACCTCCGTTATCAGTGCTATGTGGTAGCTAGCAAAGCTCCCGTTAAAGTGATAGCACCGATAGCATTGGCAGTCCCGTCATTCGTTAGTGCGACTAATGAATACGTGACGTTCCCCGTTCCAGGCGTTAAATCAACGTGGTTTACACTCGTTGCTTCAAATGTGTTATTTCCAGCTGAATGATGATTAATGCTAAAGATTATAGTAGTTCCACGTAAAATTTGCAGTTGGACGCTCGTAGTCCCCGCGGTAGATTGCCAGCCGACGATCCCCGTTAACCAAACAGCGTTACCAGCTGCCACTCCTGTCATTGTGATCGTTTTAAGCGTTGTTGCAACAGTAGTCAACGGGATGGCCGAACTTCCTACAGTATTTGGAGTGTTCTGGGATACATGGAATTGTTGGAGAGAACCTGTTGCGCCGGTTGCTCCAGTAGCCCCCGTTGGGCCGGTAGCTCCTGCTGTTCCTGCTGTTCCGGTAGCTCCCGTTGGACCGGTAGCTCCTGCTGTTCCTGCTGTTCCGGTAGCTCCCGTTGGGCCGGTGGCTCCTGCTGTTCCAGTAGCTCCCGTTGGACCGGTGGCTCCTGCTGTACCTGCTGTTCCGGTAGCCCCCGTTGGGCCGGTGGCTCCTGCTGTCCCTGCTGTTCCGGTAGCTCCCGTTGCGCCGGTGGCTCCTGCTGTCCCTGCTGTTCCGGTAGCTCCCGTTGCGCCGGTGGCTCCTGCTGTCCCTGCTGTTCCGGTAGCCCCCGTTGGACCCATGGCTCCTGCTGTTCCGGTAGCTCCCGTTGCGCCGGTGGCTCCTGCTGTCCCTGCTGTTCCGGTAGCTCCCGTTGCGCCGGTGGCTCCTGCTGTCCCTGCTGTTCCGGTAGCCCCCGTTGGACCCGTGGCTCCTGCTGTTCCGGTAGCTCCCGTTGCGCCGGTGGCTCCTGCTGTCCCTGCTGTTCCGGTAGCCCCCGTTGCGCCTGTGGCTCCTGTTGTCCCTGCTGTTCCCGTAGCTCCTGTAACCCCAGTTATCCCCGTTTCACCTGTTTGACCCGTGGCTCCTGTAGCTCCAGTTACTCCCGTAGCTCCTGTTTGACCCGTAACTCCTGAAGCCCCAGCTATCCCCGTTTCACCTGTTTGACCCGTGGCTCCTGTAACTCCAGTTACACCCGTTTCGCCTGTTTGACCCGTGGCTCCGGTAACTCCAGTTACACCTGCTTCGCCTGTTTGACCTGTGGCTCCTGTAACTCCAGTTACACCCGCTTCGCCTGTTTGACCCGTGGCTCCTGTGGCTCCGGTAACTCCAGTTACACCCGCTTCGCCTGTTTGGCCTGTGGCTCCTGTGGCTCCTGTAACTCCAGTTACACCCGCTTCGCCTGTTTGGCCTGTGGCTCCTGTAACTCCAGTTACACCCGCTTCGCCTGTTTGACCCGTAGCTCCTGTAGCTCCAGCTATCCCCGTTTCGCCTGTTTGACCCGTGGCTCCTGTAGCTCCAGCTACCCCCGTTTCACCTGTTTGACCCGTCGCTCCTGTAGCTCCAGCTACCCCCGTTTCACCTGTTTGACCCGTCGCTCCTGTAGCTCCAGCTACCCCCGTTTCACCTGTTTGACCCGTGGCTCCTGTAGCTCCAGCTACCCCCGTTTCACCTGTTTGACCCGTAGCTCCTGTAGCTCCAGCTATCCCCGTTTCGCCTGTTTGGCCTGTGGCTCCTGTAGCTCCAGCTACCCCAGTTTCGCCTGTTTGGCCTGTGACTCCTGTAGCTCCAGCTACCCCCGTTTCACCTGTTTGACCCGTAGCTCCTGTGGCTCCAGCTATCCCCGTTTCGCCTGTTTGGCCCGTAGCTCCTGTAGCTCCAGCTATCCCCGTTTCGCCTGTTTGACCCGTGGCTCCTGTAGCTCCAGCTACCCCCGTTTCACCTGTTTGACCCGTGGTTCCTGTAGCTCCAGCTACCCCCGTTTCACCTGTTTGACCCGTGGCTCCTGTAGCCCCAGCTATCCCCGTTTCGCCTGTTTGACCCGTAGCTCCTGTAGATCCTGTAGCTCCTGTAGATCCAGCTATCCCCGTTTCACCTGTTTGGCCTGTGGCTCCTGTAACCCCAGCTACCCCAGTTTCGCCTGTTTGGCCCGTAGCTCCAGCTATCCCCGTTTCACCTGTTTGACCCGTTGCTCCTGTAGCTCCAGCTACCCCCGTTTCACCTGTTTGACCCGTGGCTCCTGTAGCTCCAGCTATCCCCGTTTCACCTGTTTGGCCTGTGGCTCCTGTGGCTCCTGTAACCCCAGCTACCCCCGTTTCGCCTGTTTGGCCCGTAGCTCCTGTAGCTCCAGCTATCCCCGTTTCACCTGTTTGACCCGTGGCTCCTGTGGCTCCAGCTATCCCCGTTTCACCTGTTTGGCCTGTGGCTCCTGTAGCTCCAGCTATCCCCGTTTCACCTGTTTGGCCTGTGGCTCCTGTGGCTCCTGTAACCCCAGCTACCCCCGTTTCGCCTGTTTGGCCCGTAGCTCCTGTAGCTCCAGCTATCCCCGTTTCACCTGTTTGACCCGTGGCTCCTGTAGCTCCAGCTACCCCCGTTTCGCCTGTTTGACCCGTCACTCCTGTGGCTCCAGCTATCCCCGTTTCGCCTGTTTGGCCCGTAGCTCCTGGAGCTCCAGCTATCCCCGTTTCACCTGTTTGACCCGTCGCTCCTGTAGCTCCAGCTATCCCCGTTTCACCTGTTTGACCCGTGGCTCCTGTGGCTCCAGCTACCCCCGTTTCGCCTGTTTGGCCTGTGGCTCCTGTGGCTCCTGTGGCTCCTGTGGCTCCTGTAGCTCCAGCTACCCCCGTTTCACCTGTTTGACCCGTGGCTCCTGTAGCTCCAGTGTCTCCGCCAGCTGCTCCATTTGCCCCTGTCACTCCCGTTGGCCCTGTGGCCCCAGTCGCACCAGTCGCACCCGTTGGTCCTGTCGCACCTGTGGCTCCCGTCACCCCTGGAGGATCAGGCGGATCAGGTGGGTCTAACGTCGGTCCTGGAAAAATTGCCGGACAACCCTGGGGAGGGAATATCAGTGGCAATATCTTCTTATTGAATGCGTTAGCCCGCTTATCGTTAATTTTCGCTCTCTCCTTCCGAAAAAATTTTTATCGTAAGGATCATCATCCTTTTTCAGACCATGTTTGCACCTTGTACATTTGTGATCGCCTAGTTTGCGATTTTATAAACTATTCATGTTATGCTCATTCGTTGTATGTCGTATATCTCACCACTCAAGACAAAAGAAAAAAGATGGAGAATTCCCCATCTTTTCATTACGTTACATCCTGCAGCTCACGAGCTGGAACTTCTGCTGCTTTTTGAATTTCAATTTTCCGTATGCGATGCTTGTCTTTCTTTCTGATTGTAAAGACGAGATCATCGTATTGCCATTGGATACCTTCTTTGAGCGTCGGATTTTGACTGTATAGCCAGCCCCCGATGGTATCGAGTTCTTCTTCATTAATATTCGCGTTAAGCAAGTCGTTAACCTCGGAGAGAAGTACCTTTCCGTCCACGATCACATGGCTATTCTTTTCCACGATTTCGATCTCGGCTTTTTCCTCCGCGTCGAACTCATCACGGATCTCCCCTACAATCTCCTCCAAAATATCTTCGATCGTCACCATTCCGGAGGTACCGCCATACTCGTCAATCAGGATAGCGATATGTGTTCTTTGTTTTTGCATTTTTTTCAAAAGGTCTTTTACAGGAGTCGCCTCTGAAACCATCAAAAACGGTCGGATGAGCTTGGAAAAATCCAAATTTGGATCATCGGCATAATTCAGAAAGAACTCTTTCGTGTTAATCATCCCGATAATATGATCTTTGTTTTGCGATATAACCGGGAAACGGGTATATTGCTCTTCTTTCATGATTCGCAGGTTTTGCTCAAGGGTATATTCCTTGTGCAAGCAGCTCATATCTGTTCGCGGGACCATAATCTCCCGAGCCAGCATCTCGTCAAAAGCAAAGATATTGCTAACGTATCCATACTCAGACTGATTAATTTTTCCGCTCTCATAGCTTTCCGTCAGAATGATTCGCAGCTCTTCTTCTGAGTGACTTTCTTCGTGCCCCTTGGTCGGTTTCATACCAAATGAACGCACAAGTAGAGCAGCCGAGCCATTCAGCACCCAGATCGCAGGGTACATCAATTTATAGAACCAAATAATGGGTTTCGCACAAAGTAAGCTAACCGCTTCTGCCTTTTGGATCGCCACTGTTTTCGGTGCCAGTTCCCCGACAACCACATGAAGAAACGTAACGAGAGAGTAAGCAATCACAAACGACAGAACTGCAACGACTTGTTCGGGTAAATACGGCGTAAGAAATGGGCTAATGATACTCTCAATCGTCGGTTTCCCCAAAACCCCCAAGCCAATGGCTGTCAACGTGATTCCCAACTGACACGCTGACAAATATCCATCCAGGTTACTAACTACTTTCTGAACAGCAAGAGCATTCTTTCTCCCTTCCATGACCAGTTGGTCTACACGGCTTGGGCGAAGCTTTACAATCGCGAATTCAGTTGCCACAAAAAAAGCAGTAGCAACAATCAGAAAAGCAATTAGTAACAAATTCATGGTTAGCAATAGCCTATCCCCTCTTCATTAGAAGTCTCAGGCTTTCATTGTACGAAACTCCTCCCTTTCATATCAATGTTCGCTTATATCCAATTTCGTCTTCATTGTTTGATTATAGGCAGTTTTGCTATTTCAGGTCTCTCACCCTCACAATTACTAACTACTGGTATAACATACTCACTCGATGGTCCCCAGCTCCAACACGACCGGACAATGATCGCTTCCCATCACCTGTGAGTCAATTCCCGCCCTGAGCAACGCCGGAGCCAATCTCTCAGACGCGAGAAAATAATCAATACGCCACCCGATATTCCGTTCTCTCACTTTCGGCATGAAAGACCACCATGTATAGGCATCTGTTTGATCCGGATAAAAATATCGATAGGTATCCACAAACCCAGCTGCCAGCAAGCTTGTCATCTTCTCACGCTCTTCAGGAGTAAACCCGGAATTACCGCGATTGGACTTCGCATTTTTCAAATCAATCTCTTGATGCGCAACATTCAGATCCCCACAAACCACCACGGGCTTCTTCCCATCCAGCTGCAATAAGTAGTTCCGAAACCGATCCTCCCATTCCAGCCGATAATCCAATCTCGACAAATCACGCTTCGCATTCGGGGTATATACGGTGACCAAGTAGAAATCTTGGAACTCCAACGTAATGACTCGTCCCTCAGGCTCATGATCTTCTTCCAAGCCGTAACGGACAGATAATGGTTCCATTTTTGTGAAAACAGCCGTTCCGGAATAACCCTTTTTCTCTGCGTAGTTCCAATATTGATGATACGCCTCGCCGATCTCCATCTCGATTTGACCTTCTTGCAGCTTCGTTTCCTGCAAGCAAAATATATCAGCATTCGCTTCCTTGAAGTACTCGTAAAAACCCTTGTTCACGCATGCGCGAAGTCCATTTACATTCCAAGAAATCAATTTCATCATCGCTAATCTCCTCGTCGCTATTCGTTAGTTTCCATGGTACACTATCTTTGTTTTCAATTATAGGAGGTTACGATGATGGACATTGCAATAGGCATCGCATTCATGAGACTTCGTTAAAATCGACAAGCCCCCATGTAGGCTCAGCCATTTTGAAAAACGGAATGGTATGAGTTTATTTTTGTTTGATTGATTTTAACTATTCATGAATGAGGTGTTTTTGTTATGTCAAAAAACAATGTAGAGCACATGCTTGCACTCGCGAAAAATAACGGAATCCTAGTAGACCCCACTACCGTGAAAGTGAATGAATCCGGCTTGGATTTTCTTGCGATTTTTGCAAGTACGATAGATGGTGTTCCATGGGTATTGCGGCAACCGCGCCGGGACGATGTTGTGGAGACAGCCCGTTATGAGAAAAGGGTGCTAGATCTCGTTACAAAACATCTGCGTGTCGACGTACCGGATTGGCAGGTTCACACCTCTGAATTCATCGCTTATCCGATTCTGGGTGGCACACCGATGGCGACGATCAATATGGAAACCAAAAATTATGACTGGTATTTGAATCCCGAATCCCTACCCGAACTGTGCATCCAAACGTGGGCGGAAGCATTGGTGGAATTACACGGTATTCATCATGATCTCGCTCGAGATGCTGGTATCCGCGTCAAGCAGCCTAGCTATGCACGAGCAAGCCTTCGAGAAAAGATGAATGAAATCAAACGCGTCTTTGGCGTTTCTGGGGCGCTATGGGATCGATGGCAAAAATGGCTTGCAGATGAAACATTCTGGCCTGCTCACTCTGCACTTGTGCATGGTGACCTCCATCCGGGGCATATCCTGATTGCTGAAAACGGCAAGGTAACAGGGCTCCTGGATTGGACGGAGGCAGAAGTCTCTGACCCTGCTATTGATTTCACGGTCGTTTACCTGTTGTTCGGGGATACTGGCTTGGCCGATTTCATCCAACGGTATGAGAAAGCAGGAGGCCGTGTATGGTCACGTATGCATGAGCATATCGTCGAAATGACGGCTGCGTACCCCGTCACTCTTGCCACCTTCGCATTGAAATCAGGGCTGGAAGAGTTCAAGATCATGGCACGACAAGCTCTGGGTGTCGACGAAAACGGCATAGAGATCACTTCCTAGATAAACCAACCACCGTCCCATATTGGAGGCGGTGTTTTTTATGCAAATAGCTACATGGAGCCATTTCCCACTTGGAAGTAAGGTGTTACAATGAATCGGCTCATTTGGACAATCCTTTACTAAATAGATGGAGTGAATAGGATGAAACGCGGACTTCTTATTGGCATTAGTGCTGTAGTCGTTGTTGCAGGCGTGCTTTCCATTCCTGTTGAGGCAGAACCCTCACCTGATACACGGGTCATATTGGAGCACACGAACAAGAGGTATATTTCACCGCCCTGTTATGAGCAAGCCAACAAAACGAACAATCTAGCCGAAGCCGATATTCGAAAAGCGCAGGAATTGAATTATCAGCCAGAATCCAGCTGCACGGCAAATTCACTTGCACCCATCAAGCAACCGATTGCTTCCGTACTCGCCGTAAATCTCGGAATCAAACAAAGCCACTGGGATTGGTAAGTGGAACCGTAACAAGGCTTCGACCATAAAAAAAGAGCGTTAGCTTCAGCAGCTAATGCTCTTTTTTTGCTTAATAGTACGGAGAAATCATGAGGTAAACAATGACACCCGTCGCACTGACATACAGCCACATCGGCATCGTCCAGCGGGCGATTTTTTTATGCTTTTCCACCTTCATGTTGAGTCCACGTGCAGTCGTAATCAGCGCAAATGGAACGATGATTACCGACAACAGAATATGTGTAATCAAGATGAAGTAATAAATCGGACGCAGAATTCCCTCTCCCCCGTAGGAAGTACTAGGTGCCATTCCGTGGTAGATCACATACGAAACCAAGAAGAGAGCTGTTGTAGAGAAGGCTGCAAAAATATATCCCCGATGCATCTTTATGTTTTTGAACTTCACGATGGAAACAAGCGCGGCAATCAAAAATATAAAGGTAAAACTGTTCATGACCGCATTAAAAAACGGCAGAAACGTCAGGTCGAGATGGCTGAAATCATTGTTTTTCGGCATGAAGTACAAGATGGCGACAAGCGTGTTAATCGCTATGGTGAGAATAACGATAATCGGTGTATAGTTGCGTTGTTTCATTCTTATGCTCCTTTTTTCTCAGATCATGAATGAGTATCCCGCTTTAGTCTACCCATTGACGAGCCCGGACATTGGCTGCCGCAAACGGTTAACCAGTCCAGTCATCCTAATGATAAACGAAGTAGGTATGCCGTACAAAGGCGATTTGATGAACAAAAAAGAGGACCAACAAATGTTGGCCCCCTTTCGTTATTTCTTGTTTGATTGCTCGTCCAGCGGTACTGCCTTATTTATTCCGAGTGTAAAGAAGCTAATAACCACAATCGCTAAGAAGACAATCCCGGCAATCAGGGAGACGCGTGTCTCATCATTGATCCACATCCCGATGAGTACCATGATGAGAAAAGCAATGGTCAAATAGTTGGACACTGGGGCAAAAGGCATTTTGAATGGATGGTTGTCCATTTCAGCACCCTTTGCTTTTCGAAATCTGATTTGACTGATCAGAATGACAAACCACGGAACCATACCAGGTAGCACACTCGCACTGTACACATACACGAAGAGATTTTCTGGGGCGATATAGCTTAAGATAACCCCAATACCGAGGCCGATCAGAACACCAATCGTACCTAACAGCGGCACACCATTCGAAGATAGTTTGGTAAAAACTTTCGGCGCTTGGCCATTTACACCTAAGGTATACAGCATACGCCCTGCACTATAAATCCCGCTATTACAGCCAGACATGGCAGCAGTGATCACGACAAAGTTAATGAGACCTGCCGCTGCGGTAATACCAATTTTCGCAAAGGTAGCAACGAACGGACTACCGATTGCCTGCAATTGATCCCAAGGGTAAACGGTTACAATAACAAAAATCGCACCAATATAGAAAATCAAAATGCGCCAAATGATATTTTGAATCGCACTTCTTAATGTTTTTTTCGGGTCTTTTGCTTCCCCTGCTGTAATCCCGATGAGCTCGACACCTTGATACGCCCCAATCACCAAGGAGAGGGCAAAGAAAAAGCCTGTCCAACCGCCCGTAAAGAACCCGCCATTTTCCCACAGATTCGATAAGCCGATTGCGTTTCCACCGTTTCCAATACCAAAGAAAATCAAACCAAACCCTGCAAAAATCATCAAAACGATCGTTACAATTTTGATCATGGCGAACCAAAACTCAAATTCACCAAATGACTTCACAGAAACCAGGTTCGCTATACCGAGTATCACCATGGCAATAATACCAGGTACCCAAGCCGGCAAATCTGGGAACCAGTACTTCATATACGTCCCGACAGCAATGATCTCTGCCATCCCGACAACGACCCACTGGAACCAGTTACTCCAAGCCGTTATATAACCTGCTAACGGATGAATATACTTATGCCCAAAGGTTGCGAATGAACCAGTACTTGGTTCCAAATACAGCATTTCACCCATTGCACGCATGATGAAAAAAATAAAAATTCCTACAATTGCATAAGCTAGCATGACAGATGGTCCTGTCCATTTGATCGTGCTGGCAGACCCCATAAATAACCCAACACCAATCGTACCGCCCAAAGCAATCATCTGAATATGACGGGCTTCCAAGCCTCTCTTCAGTTCCTTGTTTCCCACGTAAGCTTCCTCTTCCTCTCTGCTGTTGGCGGTATTTCGGATAGCTTCTAGTCATTCTCGTTTTATTGATTGAAAAACGGCCCCTTACATATCTCTTCACTTCTTATCAAGCATTCCTACTAGTTAGTAAGATTATTCACCTCTCTTGCCTTACACTATATTGGTAGATTACTTCATATATTTTAATATGTTTTTATAATATCTACAATTATATTTACAAGGAAAATACTTGATAATCAAATATAATTGCATTCAACCAGGAGAAAAATACGTGACAAATCAATTAATTCTGAATGTGATTCTACTTATATAAGGAAGCAGTATGAAAATTCCCCAGCAAAGAAATACTATCAGCAATTTCAAAATAGGAGGAAATGGAACATGGAGCACTATTTGGCCGAACAGTATCGAGAAGGGCTGCAAGCTTTTGGACAGCTGATGCCAGAGGCCTTGCGAGCATATAATGAATTCACCAGCCAATGCTTTTCGTCCGGTGAATTGTCATCCAAGCATAAGCACTTGCAGGCACTGGCTATCTCCCTTTACTCCGGAAATGAGCACTGCATTGTCTATCATTTGGAAGCAGCTCTCAACGACGGAGTTTCCCAAAAAGAAATTGCTGAAACAGTAGCAGTAGCTGGAGCATTCGGCGGCGGAACTACCCTTTCGCATGGCGTCATATTAATCAATGATGTGATGGAGGAAAAACAGGGAACGATTCAATGAGACGATGCCGAAAATTCCTGTACCACTGCGTTTACAAAAGCACAACAATCGTCGAGATCTCCCTCGAACGATTGTTGTGCTTTTTGCCTCCTCGATTATTTAGGATGAAGCGCTCTTGCCATCGCATCTATATAGCTTTGGCTGGCTCTCTGGCTCACTTCCGCTTCGGGGACAAATACTTCAAAGCAGTGATAGCATCCGGGATACAGATGAAATTCTACGTCTACGCCCGCTTGTGCAAGGCGCGTCACATATTCGATCGTCTCATCTCGGAACAGATCAAGCTGTCCTACGCACGTATACGTCGGCGGTAGCCCCGCCAAGCTTTCTGCTCTCGACGGCACCGCATATGCGGATACCTGACTGTCGTCGGCACCTTCGCCCAGGTACATGCGCCACGCAGCCAAATTATTCTTCCGGTTCCAAGTTGCATTCTCAGCCTCGATTTCATAGCTCGACGCTGTACGATTACGGTTATCGATCATTGGATACAATGGCATCTGGAAGATAAGGGCTGGTCCCCCTTTGTCGCGAGCCATTAAAGCAAGTGCTGCGGTCAGCCCTCCTCCCCCGCTTGCACCAGCAATCGCAACCCGATTCAAATCGATCCCGAGTGACTCAGCTTCGTCTGTCATCCACGTTAAACCAGCGTAACAGTCATAGAGAGCAGCAGGATAAGGGTGCTCAGGGGCCAGACGATAATCTACCGATACGACAATACAATTAGCTGCTTGTACAAACCGTTCGCATAGAGCGTCATCCATATCAGGGTGCCCCATCACATAGCCTCCTCCGTGAATCCACAGCATAGCCGGAAGCTTACTGCCTGTTCGCTGGACGGGCTCGTATATTTTCGCTAGCATCTCTCCTGCTGCGCCCGGAATCATTCGACTTGTAGTACGTACATGCTCTGACTTCACAATAGGCGGATTTTTCAGCATGGCCCTGCTCGACTCCAAATTTTCTTCCAGTTGAAAACCCGGGAATTGTGCTAATGTTTGCCTTAATTCCGGTAGTACTCGACGATGAAAATCCACGTGAATCCCTCCATTAAGCAAATGTTGATTCTTACTCTGTCTCTGCTTCCCACTTGGTTATTTCCTCTCGCACCCGAGGCGCTACCTCCGTCCCTAGCAGCTCAATGGCTCTCATTACTTGTTCATGCGGCATCGTAGATATCGGCACATACATCATAAAGCGCGTCATGCCTACCTGTTTGCGAAGGTGGATGATCTTTTGAGCAACCGTCTCCGGATCACCCACATACAATGCCCCCTCCAAGCTGCGTGCGGCATCGAAGCTAGCACGGTTATAATGGGCCCAGCCCCGCTCCCTTCCGATTTTATTCATTCCTGCTTGGGTAGAAGGAAAGAATGTATCTGCCGCCAGTTCCGTTTCCTCTGCAACAAATCCGAGTGAATGGGACCCAACCGTTAATCGCGAGACGTCATGGCCAGCGTGCATAGCCACCTTCTTATAAAGCTGCACAAGTGGTTCAAACTGTCGCGGACTTCCACCAATGATCGCCAGCATCAGTGGCAATCCCAGCAGACCCGCACGAACAACAGATTCCTGATTGCCTCCGCTACCAATCCATATGGGTAAAGGATTCTGAACGGGCCGTGGATACACGCCCAAATTCTGAATAGCTGGCCGATGACCGCCCCTCCAGGTTACTTTTTCGGACGCCTGTATTTTCAGGAGCAGTTCCAAATGTTCTTCAAACAGCTCATCATAGTCATTCAAGTCATAACCGAACAGGGGAAAAGATTCGATAAAGGAACCGCGTCCCGCCATAATCTCTGCCCTTCCATTCGAAATGCCATCGAGTGTAGCAAAATCTTGAAAAACACGCACTGGATCAGCCGAAGAAAGCACTGTCACTGCACTGGTCAGCCGAATCCTTTTTGTCAGTGGTGCAGCCGCAGCCAGCACCATGGCTGGAGAAGAAGCAGCATAATCCTTACGATGATGTTCACCTATGCCAAATACATCAAGCCCAACCTGATCAGCGAGGACGATTTCCTCGACAACCTCACGTAATCGCTGTGCATGGCTCATCACTTCACCAGTCTGAACATCCGGCGTCGTTTCCACAAACGAAGTAATACCAATCTCCACAGACCATCTCTCCTTTTGCAAAACTTGTATCAGTCAACAGCTCTGGAAGCAGAATAGTTCCATTTGATATATCTTCATTTTGAAATATTTCAGTAGCTCTATTTCCCTGAGATAGCCGAAACGCGTCTGGTCACTGCCCAATACACCAGAGCCAACCCACTAACGGAGGCTCCGAGCAAGCATACTCCCTCCCAACCAAAATGCGCATATGTATAGGTCGAGGCAATGGAGCCAGCAGAAGAGCCGATTGAATAGAAAACCATATACCCCGCCGTGAGCCGACTCCGCGCCTCTGCCCCCAAGGTGAAGATCATGCTTTGATTCGTAACATGCACCGCCTGTACCGCCAAATCAAGCAAAACGATACCGATCGCCAAGGCAAATAACGACTGTTCTATATAGCTGATTAACAGCCACGATAGTAGCAATAGGCTCAAAGCAAAGCCCGTCGTTCTCTGTCCGTAACCCCGATCTGCAAGCTTCCCTGCCCTTGCTGCCGCTAGCGCTCCGGCAACTCCCACGAGACCAAACGCCCCGATTGCCGTATGCGACAAAGATAATGGCGGCGCACTCAGAGGCAGTACCAATGGCGTCCACAAAATGCTAAACGCAGCAAAAATCAGCATCGCCAGAACAGAGCGAATACGTAATAGCCGTTCTTGGGCGAACAACATCAGTACCGATCCAAGCAACTTGAGATAGGATAGCGGCTTTACCTCCCGTCCCCTATTTGGCAATACCCGAAATAACACGCAAACCAGTAACAATAGAAATGCAGCAGAGACCAGATATACGGAACGCCACCCCGCAAGATCTGTTAAAACTCCCGCAATGGTTCGCGCTAGAAGAATGCCAATGACGATTCCACTTGTAACTACTCCAACCACTCGTCCTCGCTCAGCAGGAGCAGCCATGGTCGCCGCGAATGCAACAATCGTCTGCGTCACAACGGCAAGCAATCCGACCGCTGCTATACCTGCGAATAGTACCGTGCTTGTGGAGGCAGTCCCTACGATAATCAGCGCTACCACAGATAAAAACATCTGACCGATAATCAAGTGACGCTGGTTCAATAAATCGCCAAGCGGGACAAGCAACAACAGTCCTACCGCATAAAAGATTTGAGTAAGGGTGATCAGAATCCCAATGATGGAATAGTCAATTCTGAACTCACTCGACAAATGATCAAGTAGTGGCTGCGCGAAGTAAATATTCGCAACTGACATCCCGCAAGCAACGGCAAACAATAGTGTTACATAGCGAGGCATGGGCGAATTGGCCGTTACTTTTTCAATAACTTCCTCCATCTGACTTCACCTTACCTCCTTTCATTTTTGGTTTAATCAACAATAACATACCGATCAGTACGTTATTGTGCCCAGTAAATATATCCCGACATTTCTTTTTCTGTCAACACATTCTTTTCAAACTCGAATAAACCAACCTGAAATTGACAAAGGAGATAAAAAACAATAAAATATAAAATACCATTCAGTACAAAAAGGTTTGTTGGCCGTTACATAGATTCGAATACATAAGTAATGAAAGGAACTCTTTATGGCAAGAACACGCGAATTTGACGAAGAAAAAGTACTTGATGCAGCTATGCAGCTTTTTTGGGAGAAGGGGTATGAAGCTACCTCATTAAGTGATTTAACTTCCCGAATGGGTATCCAGCGCCCCAGTATTTACTCAACCTTTGGAGACAAAAAAGAATTGTTCGAAGCCGCACTACGCAGATACACGATGTCTCGTGCTTTGGAGATACGAACGAAGCTTCAAAACACGCCATCCGTAAAAGAGGCATTTCGCCATTTTTTTAAAGAGGTGGCCGACGAGGAATATACGGAAGGTCTCAGCCGAGGATGCTTTTGCATTAATACCATGGTCGAGCTAGCCCCTCATGATGAGAAATTTGAGATTTTGACAAGGGAACACCAAATGTACCTCTCTGTCATTTTTCAAGAAACGATTGAGCGAGGTATCCAATCAGGTGAACTCGATTCGAGTATAGACGCAAAAGCTACCGCCCAAGCGCTTATCGTATCGTTAATTGGACTGACCGTAATCTTGAAATCTCGTCCCAATCGATCATTTGTTGATAATTCGATAGAGGTTACGCTTACGTTACTTAGGTAAGTATCAGGACCTTGCTTGGACAAAAAAAGACCAACATCTGTTGGTCTTTGGTCTTTCAATCTATCACTACAACTACTGTGTACGCTCCAATTTAAAACGCTGCACCAATAACTGCAACTCTTCCGCAATGTTGGCAAGATGCACTGCCGATGCTGCCACTTCCTCCATCGAAGCATTCTGTTCTTCACTGGCTGCTGCGACTTGGTCGACCTCTTGTGCAGTGGCTTGGCTCATGGCGCTCGATTCACCAAAGGCTACAAGCATCGCCGTATTTGATTGCATTAACCGTTCGCTGACGCGGGCTACTTGCGCGAGGTGCGCGTCAATGCGGTTAATGGCCTCATACATCTCCGTAAAACGCTGCTCAACAGATTGTGTCAAATCACTTCCCGCTGTAGCAGAATCCACGCCTTCCTCCGTTCGTCTAACCATGTGAAGGACGCGATTCTGAACCTCGCCGATCAAACTGTCGATCCTTTCAGCAGCAGAGCCTGTCTGATCAGCCAGCTTGCGTACCTCATCAGCGACGACAGCGAACCCGCGACCTTCTTGCCCGGCGCGCGCCGCTTCAATAGCAGCATTCAACGCAAGCAAATTCGTCTGAGAGGCGATATCCTGGATGAAATTCGTCACCCCACTAATTTCTTCAGCAACCTGTTTTAATTCCTCCATCTCTTGCTTAGAACGGGCAGAATGTTCCACGATCATATTCACCTGTTGTCTTGCCGCTCCAAGGGACTCCTCTCCGGTATTAGCCAGACCTGTAATGAGCTGCGACATTTCCGTGCTCTCACGCAGGATGCGGATGGCATCATCCAGCTCCTGTTGCGCTTGCGTTGCCGATTGCTTCACGGTATCTATACTCTGATTCATATCGGAAGACATGGACGCTATTTCTTGCATGGAGGTAGCGACTTGTTCAATCGTTTGCACGTTCTCCTCCGAATTCGCAGACAAATGGTGGGAGGAAGCAGAGATTTGCTCGGAATGATCGGTAATTTGACGCAGGACATCTGACAACGATTGCGACATCGTATTGAAGTTGGATTGCAGCTGCCCAATCTCATCCGTTCTTCCACTCTCGATAGACCGGACCGTCAAATCCCCCTGAGCGATTAAGTCGGTCAGTTGCTTCAATTGCAGAATGGGTCGCACCGTGCGTTTCATGAATATCCAAACGAACAGGGCAATGAGGGCAAGCAACAGTACGATGAACAAAAATGAGGTCCGCAACAGTGGCCCCGTTTTTTGATTGATTTCATTCCAATCTATCACGGAAACGACGTTCAATCCGAGCGAATTTTGCTTGTTGAAATGATAATATTCACGAAGCTCGTCATCATCCACTTCGAAAGAACCCTCCGCTCCATCACGCATCACTTGGAAGCGAATGTCTTCAAGCGGCTTGCCCTGCGGGAATCGTGGATGCGACATTGTCACATTGTTCTGATCGAACAAGCTGACATATCCCTTTTCTCCGATCTTGTACGTCTTTACCAGCTCGTTTAAGTGATCGATAGAAACGTCGATTCCCGCTACCCCTTTACCATCGGAGAGCGTCTTGGCAAACGTAATCACGTAACCTCCGCTTATCGCGTCGATATAAGGTGGCGTCACAACGACCTGCCCTTTATGCTGCATCGCTTCCTTGTACCATTCACGGGTAGTCGGATCAATTTCCTTTTTCGCCGAATTATAATATCGATTGTCGTAGTACATGAACGCAGCCAAAACATTATCGATGTCTTTCTCTATGTTGCGAATGCGATCATAGATATACGTATCCGCACTTTGCCCCGGCGGAACTTGAACATCCGCAAAGCTATCGATCGTAGCAGAATAATCCTCGTATGAATTATTGAGCACTTGTGTAATCATCGTGGTAACCGATTCGACCTGGGACAACAATTCGTGCTCTAACTGGTTGCGCGCCAGTTGTGTCAAGGTCAGGCTCAGAACAACAGAGGGAACAACAATAAGCAAGACGAGCAAAAACAGGATCTGCTTAGATAGCGATGCTTTATAACCAGTAATCATTTTCTTTATCATCTATGATGACTCCTCTCTAGTGAAGTAGAATAACGAGTTGCAACGCAAACAACGCCTCACCGGTCGTTAGAAGGCGCGTTCCTATCAGGCCAGATTCATACCTATGCCCATCTTTTCTACATGAACATTTCTGCAAAGTATATTTTCCCTGTTAGTACTTATTTGAAACTTCAGGGCATCAAACAAGTAAAATTTGGAAAACTTCTTTCCGATACAAATAATAACCAAAAACCAGTGATCCGCATTCTGGATTGGCTGCCGTTTTGGCCAACGACTCGATTCATGAAAGGAGGTATCATCATTTATGTTGTCTGTTACACCTAGATACGCCGTAAGCTCGTCTGTCCAGTATAGAAGCCCGGGAATTCACCCACAGACGAAAGCACTAGAGCACGACAGTAACAAAAAGCAGGATCATCTAACGATTAGCCAGCAAGGCCTACAGCTAAGCAGTGGGAACAACTCTCCCAATAAGAATAAGATGCTGCAAAGCCTCATGGAACAAAAGCAAGCGATGCTAGAGAGACGGAACAACTACTATGCGGATGCGGTTGAAAAACTGACAGACCCAAAAGTCATGAAAGAACGACTGGATGAGATGGACAAACAGATCGAGGAAATCGATACGCAGATGAAACTAATTCAGTTGGAAGAACAACGCAAGGCGAGAGGCACGGATGAAGAGCAGAGCAAGGAACAGAAAGCTTCCGATATCGCCCCCAAACAAGATGAATCCCTACAATCCTCCTCTACCCTCCATGCTGTTTTAACGGCAACCCACCATCTCAAGAATATGCACAGTGTAAAACGGGCTCAGATTACCTTGGAATTAGAGGCGAAGGCGTGGGAACCCGCGTCAAAGGACGGAGATTTTACGAAGTCAGAAGAACTGAAGCGGAAGGCAGAAGGCTTGGACGGCAAACTGCTGAAGATGGCTGACGAGATCGACAAAAGGCTTGAAAAATCTCAAGATGCTAATCAGGCAGAGCATTCTTCTAACGACAAGCAAGCAGATGAGCAAAAGAAAAACCCTTATCTGCAAAAGCGAATGGAAAACCAACAAGTGTCTGGATCTACCATCGATTGGATTGCATAACTTGTAAGCGAGAAACCTCCTGCTGCTACACATTGATAGCTCTGGAGGTTTTTTCAGTTTGTTTTCAGAGGAAAATACCGGGAAACCCGGGCGAATGGCTATCAAATTGGCTGTTAAACAGTTGTTTAAAACGACAAAAAGGCCACCCTCAAAGGATGGCCTTCTGCTAACATCGCGTCACCGTCGGAATTGTTCCTTCGAGCCTGTGTCCCTGTGACTGGCGATCAGCGATTGCTGGAGCGTGTTTCGTATGCACCTGGTTTATGTCTAACTCTTTCTTTTAACATCACTTGTAAAATCAGTGCAGCAACGATAGCGATCGCCACGCCACTCATACCTAGCCACGTAATTGACGATAAGGATACTTGATCAACAGCGATGCCTCCAATTCCAGCCCCTGCCGCCATCGCGAGCTGCATCATAGATTGGTTAAGACCAAGCATTACCCCTGAATTATTCGGTGCAATCCGAACTAAATTAAACTGTTGCGTTGGTCCCGAAGACCAAGCGGCGAAGGACCATAATACCAAGATCGCGATCACCGTAAACGGTTCATGTGAGATAGATACGGTAATGGAGAGCAAAATGAGAGCTGCAACATGCAGAAGCATTCCACCAAGTAATGTAGGAGATACTCCCCATTTGTCCGTACTGTAACCACCGAATTTGGAACCGATCAGACTAGCTAAACCGAACGCCAATAAAGCGCTACTCAACAAATTTTCACTTATATCAGCGGCTTCGAGAAGATAAGGAGATATATAAGTATAGGCAATGGAATACCCACCCAGCCAAAAGAACGTAACCGATAAACCAAGCCCGACTTTCGGGTTTTTCAACAGTGCTAATTGCTTCGAAAGAGGTACGGGTACATCTCCTTTTACTTGTGGGATCGTGCGGGACAGGACAACCATCGCCAAAAGACCTGCAATTGCAATAAACCCGAATACAGATTGCCATTCAAATGCGGCTGCCGCCACTCGCCCAAGGGGAACACCGATAATTAAAGATGCTGTAAATCCCATAATGACAGTTGCGATCGAACTTGCCTGCTTGCCTTCAGGAGAGATCTTTGCCGCGATATCTAATGCAGTCACAACCACCATTCCAGCACCTATAGCCATGATCACACGGGCCATAATAAAGAATTCAAACCCCTGAAGAGCGAACGACAGTATATTGGCAACTACGAAAATTCCTAGTGCACTAACAAGAAGCCTCCGCCTATCCATTTTCGCCGTTATGGCCATCATCACAGGAGTTAAAATGGCATAAACAAATGAAAATATAGTAACCAGCTGTCCTGCCGCTGTAATGGAGATACCCATCGTATCCGAGATCTTATCCAGAATGCCGGAGATTACATACTCTGAAGTACCCACTAAAAAACTGACCAATGACAAAAGGTAAACCTTCCACGTATTCGACATGAATTGCACCCCTCGAAATTTAGACATATTAAGATGTGTCGATATAAAACTCGGAATAAAACTGAATACTCCATGAAGCATCCAGTCTTATTCGATCATATTTGACTGCTAAAAAAAGCGCCTATTTCACGTATTTTTTCCTCGTCCCTGGTATAGTACGTATATTTCCCAATACGCTCCGTCTTGATTAGCCCAGCGCGTTGGAGAATGGACAAATATTGGGACGCAGTTGACTGAGTCATATTCAATTTCTCAGTTATTTGACTGACGCATACCCCGATCGTTCTCATATCCACTCCTTCATGGGGTATAAAATGTTTTTCAGGCTCTTTTAACCAATGTAGAATTTGGAGTCTAGACTCGTTGGACAGCGCTTTAAAAATTTCAATTGGATCCATACGCATTATTATATCGGGAATTGTCGATATGTCAACAACTCTGATTCGAATGAGAGAAGCGATGTTCGACCTTGTGACACCAAATCCCGCCATTATGGTTGAAGGAGTTCATTGAGACAAAAGCGAATTCATACATACATTTTTTTCCACAAGGGAGTGTTTTGTTCATGCTCAAAAAAAGTATGGTTTCTGCTTTGGGTCTATTAGTAGCAACAATGTCTCTATCCATTCCTACCCAGGCTGCTGAACTCACAACACCTTCTCAGGAAACGCTACTTCGAAATAAATCTACCGACTCTCGTAAAGTATCAGGAATAACTAGTGTTAGTTTTGGAGCTACAAAGCAGATTTCAAAATCGACTCCGATTCCCCCAGATTGGGTCATTACAACAGTAATGAGTGACTACTACGTCATCCAATATGTAGGTGGAGCAAGTTTGGGTCAAACAGTACAAACTGTTAGAACGACCCCCATTCCAAAGGACTGGGTGATCACTGTTGCAACAAGCGATTTCTTTGTATGGAAGTATGTGGGAGGTGCTAGTTTCGGATATAAAGTTCAGACCGCAAAAATAACCCAAGTTCCAGAAAACTGGGTGATCACTCTGGCAACATCGGATTTTTATCAACTGATGTATGTAGGAGGGGCAAGTTTTGGGCAGAGAGTACAGACCGCAAAGATCACTCGAATTCCGGAAAATTGGGTGATCACCCAAGCCACTTCCGATTTCTTTGTATGGATGTACGTAGGAGGGGCAAGCTATGGAACGACAGTGCAGACCGCAAAAACTACCCCAATACCACCAGGTTGGGTCATTACAACCGCTACATCAGACTTTTATATCCTTACTTATAAAGGATAGTCGTGCTCAGATTAAACTTGCCTAATAGCAATGACACCCACCCGTGAGAGCGGGTGGGTTTTTTCAAAGATTCCGTCATTACTGGCTCAACGAATCAAGCGAAGTGCGAACATGATTGGCAAACGAATAGTTATTTCTAGCATCCCAGTTGATAGACCAGGTCATAACTCCTTGGAACTGAGGATAACCAGCTAGATTTTGGAGTTTGTAGGTTCCCCCAAAAGACGTACCCTTTACCAAATAGTGAAGGGCTTTCTGGATATCGGCAGGAGACGTATAGCCTCCCCCGGCAGCACTTGAAGCAGAAGGCAGCCCGATCGCGACTTGGTTTTCCCTCAAGGCTGGAAACATGTTGTTTGGATTCCGCCCGATAGGGAATCCTTTCAATAGCATTTCTGCCATCGCTACTTGAAAATCAGCCGTTCCTTGTTGATACGTACGGCCATCCAATGCTTCTAGCGCTCCAGAATTATAGTGCTGAACGTGGATATAATTCATCCGGTCGCGAAGGGCATGAATCACAGGCAGATAAGCGCCCCACGGCCCACCATAGGCAGCGTAACCTCCTTGGACATAAGCCGTTTCTGGCGCCATTGTCAAAATGAAAGATGGGCCAAATGTATTCGTGATCGTCTGAGTCGCTGCGATCAAGTTTATAATTTTGGGCGTTGTCGGATTTCTAAAATCAGTGTCCCCCGCATTTAGCGACAAGGAGCTTCCTTCCAGATCAATATCCATACCATCAAACCCGTACGTTTGAATAATCGAGGTCATCGAGGTAATAAAACTTTGTTTGGCTGCTTCCGTCGTCAGCTCGACTGTACCATTCGCTCCGCCAATCGAGATGAGGACCTTCTTCCCCTTTGACTGTAACAAGGCGATATCCGACTTAAATTCCTCAACGGATGCATTGAACGGCACAAATCCCATTGTCGCATGATCGCCACCGACTGGTTCAGCGAACGCAACATTGATTACATCGTATTTATCTGAGACATCTCTTAGCTTGAGTACTGTTGAACCATTGTCAAAATTATGCCAGTAGCCAATCAAAACTCGTTTGGACACCGGTTCATTCGGGGATGTAGATAAAGTGGTTACCGTTATCGAGGCGCTGGGTGGGGATACATTACCTGCGGCATCTTTTGCCTGGATCGTGAATGAATATGTCGTATTCGCTAGAAGCCCTGTCACGGTATAGGATGGTGTACTCGATATACCAGCGAGTGTATCTCCGTTGTAGACGAGATACTCCTTAACAGCTCTATCATCCGTAGAAGCTGACCAAGACAAGCTAACTGAACTACTCGTTTTCCCTACTTCACTAAGATTTGTGGGAGACGTAGGTGGAATGGTATCGGGAGCAGAGGGACCTTGCGGCTGCCACAGTGTCGGTACGTTAGGCGGTTCCCACCCGACAAGCGATGTATGAGCAAATGTACATTTGTAATCTTGCTCTTGATACGTAACCATGTCTCCTACCTTGTATACGGTGTTGGGAGTCCACGGTGTCATGGCGTGAGAAGAATGCGGGAATAGCGAAAAAATTAAGAGAAGCGATAGTACTACCAAAACTCCTGCTTTTCTCATCAAAAAATACATCAAACAAAGCCTC
The DNA here is from genome assembly GCF_000010165.1 of Brevibacillus brevis NBRC 100599. Taxonomy (NCBI): domain Bacteria; kingdom Bacillati; phylum Bacillota; class Bacilli; order Caryophanales; family Paenibacillaceae; genus Brevibacillus; species Brevibacillus brevis. The sequence continues at coordinate 292,912 of NC_012491.1, read as the reverse complement.
CTTCATTTTTACTTGTGCAAAAAAGATGCCTCATACAAATGAGCTAATATAAAGATATACTTATATTTGGAAAAAATGTATTTTTTTGAATAACATATCCATCAAGAAAATCTCTATCGGCATTGACAACGTTTTCACAGAATAATAGAATACACTTACGACAAGTTAACTATGATGGAGATTCGGAGACTCATACTTTTTGGCACTTTCATTTTTGAAAGCGCCATTAAAGTATGGGTTTTTTTACGTGCATCTCCGTCTTTGTTAGAAATCATCAAGGGGGAGGAATATGATGCTCAAACTGTTTAAGCCTGCACCGCCGATTGACAGATTGCCTGACGAACAAATTGATTCTGAGTATAAAAAGCTCAGGCTTCAAGTGTTTCTCGGAATCTTCATCGGTTATGCGGCGTACTATCTCATCCGCAAAAACTTTTCGCTCGCCATGCCTTATTTGATTGAAGAAGGATTTACAAAATCAGAGCTCGGTTTTGCGTTATCCGCCATTTCAATTTCCTACGGGATCAGCAAGTTTGTAATGGCTATTTTTTCAGACCGAAGCAACCCGCGAATGTTCTTGCCTGCCGGTTTGATTCTTTCTGCACTTATTAGTTTATTGATGGGTGTTGTTCCTTACTTCACCTCATCCGTCACGATCATGTTTGTGATGTTGTTCCTGAACGGTTGGTTCCAGGGAATGGGCTGGCCTCCATCCGGGCGTGTGCTCGTACACTGGTTTAGTGTAAGTGAAAGAGGAAACAAAACAGCCATTTGGAATGTAGCCCATAACGTTGGCGGAGGCTTGATGGCCCCTATCGCAGTTGCAGGTGCAGCCATGTTCACCACGTTTTCGGGTAGTGCCGCTTCCGGGTATGAAGGCGTATTTATCCTGCCTGCTCTGGTTGCCATTGTCTTTGGATTCATTACGTATTTCTTAATTCGCGATACTCCGCAGTCAGCTGGCCTGCCGCCTATTGAAGAATATCGCAATGACTATCCAAACAAAGAGAAGAAAACGTTTGAAACAGAATTCTCCACAAAAGAAATCCTTTTCAAATATGTGTTGAACAACAAATGGGTTTGGGCAATCGCGATTGCTAACATCTTCGTCTACTTCGTCCGTTACGGCGTTCTGGACTGGGCGCCGACCTATTTGAGTGAGGAAAAAGGCTTTGATATGAACAAGTCGAGCGTTGCTTACTTCCTGTACGAATGGGCAGGTATCCCGGGAACGCTCCTGTGCGGCTGGCTGTCCGATAAATTGTTCAAGGGCCGCCGTGGACCCGCAGGGTTTGTCTTTATGCTCGGCGTATTGATCGCTGTTCTGGTCTACTGGTTCAACCCACCTGGAAATTCCGTAGTCGATATGATTTGCCTGATCGCTATCGGTTTCCTGATTTACGGTCCAGTCATGCTGATTGGTTTGCAAGCCCTTGATTTTGTTCCGAAAAAAGCTGCCGGAACCGCTGCAGGACTGACTGGTCTGTTTGGTTACCTGGGAGGTACAGTAACAGCGAATGCATTGATGGGGGTTATCGTTGATGCCTCCGGCTGGGATGCAGGATTTATGTTGCTGACAGCTTCGTGCGCATTGGCTGCTCTTGTTTTTGCCTTTACGTGGAATGTACGTGGGCAGGAAGTCGTTAAAAATCATTAAAATAGCAAAAAGAAGGATGAAAATCGTTATGATTTTTATCCTTCTTTTTTATGGAATGAATAACCTGCGTGGTTTTAGCATGGCCTAACCTGAACATTGAATACCACATTTCCCAGCTGATTGGAATAAGAATTGTCATGCTAGAACAAAATAGGACAAGTTCTTTTTACGACTGTAATGAAGCTGCAAAGGAGGAAAACCATGTGGAAAACAATTGTTTCAAATCTTCCTGCCTGGCCAGTTTTTATTCAAGCCGCAGTCGTTTTTCTTGTTCCTTATGCGATTTCAAGATTATTTCATTGGATTCGTACAACGGAGGAAGAGTGATATAGATGGAAAGTATCGCTCCATTTACAGACGATTACCTATCGAATTTAAATCTTATCCGTCAGGAAATCGCCCAAAACGCAGATGTGCATATCCGCGAATTTTCTTTCGGACAGACTGCCAGTCGTGCTTCCATTGTTTTTGTAGATGGGTTATCCGATCGCGATCTCATCGATAATACTATTCTGAAAACGCTCATGAAAGATTCTGTGGCAGTGATGGTACAGGAGAATTCTTCGGGGGACGTTTCTGTATCCAAAGATTTTTTCATCAATCATGTGCTTTCCATCCATGAAATACTGGAATGCCGGGATGTATACGATCTGAGGACAAAAGTATTGACTGGCTTTACGGCACTGTTGATTGAAGGGACCGCAAATGCTCTCCTTCTTAATACCGTAAAAGTAAAAACAAGAAATATAGATGAACCTGTCTCAGAATCTTTGGTTAGAGGCCCTAGAGTAGGCTTCACGGAAACGTTAAGCGAAAATACCGCCCTCTTGCGGAGACACGGTGAAAATGGAGATCTTCTCTTCCTAAAATTTCAGGTGGGAGAGCGTGCAAAAAAAGAGCTGATTATCGCCTATATGAAAGAGATTGCGAATCCCGCGTTGGTTGAAGAAGTAAAAAATCGAATTACGAAAATTAAAATTGACCATGTGCCGGAATCCGGCTATGTGGAGCAACTTATTGAAGATAATTATCTCAGCCCATTCCCGCAGGCGCAGAGCACAGAACGGCCTGACCGCGTCATCAGTGCATTAATGGAAGGACGAGTGGCCATCTTGCTGGATGGTACTCCTTTTGCCTTAATCGTTCCAGTGACGTTCAGCATGCTCCTGCAATCGCCTGAAGACTATTATGAGCGCTGGATTCCAAGCACATTCATTCGCTTGTTGCGCTTTTTCACTGCCTTTTCTTCCTTACTTATACCGGCCCTCTATATTTCCTTTATCTCTTTTCACCAAGGGTTAATTCCTACCGAATTGGCTATTTCCATCATCAGCACTCGACAAGGAGTTCCATTTCCCGCTCTGTTGGAGGCACTGATCATGGAAGTTTCTATCGAGATTATGAGAGAAGCCGGTCTTCGATTGCCGAAACCAATCGGCCCTGCCATCGGGATTGTCGGTGGACTGATTATTGGTCAAGCTGCAGTACAAGCAGGTATTGTCAGCCCAATTATGGTAATCGTCGTGGCTGTCACTGCTATTTCCTCCTTTGCCATTCCGTCATACAACCTAGGTATTTCCTTACGTCTCATTCGGTTTTTGGTCATGTTCTCAGCAGCCATGTTTGGATTGTACGGGGTGATTTTGTTTTTTCTCTTGCTTACGAGTCATTTGGTAAAACTAAAAAGTTTTGGTGTACCTTATGTTACTCCTGCTGTCCCCTATCGGTTAAGGGATTGGAAAGATTTTATGGTGCGCATGCCACTCATGATGATGAAACGCCGTCCAAAAATGCTGCATACGAAAGAGCCGACTCGCAAAGGATAGCCACTCAGTATAGTAGGTGAAGCCCAAAATGTTACCCACCCGAAATGATCGGATCACCACCTCGCAAACAGCAGTGATCATCATCAACTTTATATTGGGAGCGGGAATCCTTACCCTGCCTAGAATCTCAGTGGAAAAAGCAAAGACACCGGATGTTTGGATAAGTGTCATCATTGGCGGTTTACTCGCGATGCTCGCTGGAATAATCATTGTAAAATTAAGCCAGCGCTTCCCTGAGAAAACGTTTTTTGAATACAGCCAGGAAATTGCAGGGGAATGGGTTGGAAGGATGCTCAGCCTTCTGATCATCTGTTATTTTTGTATGACCTCATCTCTTCAAGTCCGATCTATGGCTGAAGTAACAACCTTTTACTTGCTGGAGAAAACCCCAATGTGGGCCATTGTTATGGTATTTTTGTGGGTTGCTCTTTATCTTGTCATAGGTGGCATCAATTGTCTCGCCCGTATGCTTGAGATTATCTTGCCAATTACTGTCCTCTTTTTTTTGGTGGTTTCCTTGATGAGCATAAAAATTTTTGAAATCGATCATCTTCGTCCCGTATTGGGGCTGGGGTGGAAACCGGTGTTCGATGGGATTAAACCAACTGCGCTCGCCTATACCGGTTTTGAAATAATGATGATTATAGTGGTATACATGAGACAGCCAAACAAAGGTGTGAAAGCCGTTGTGGTGGGAATTAGCGCCTCGTTGATCTTTTACCTGATGACAGTCGTGATGGTCATTGGGGCGTTTTCAATCGATGGAGTCGTCACAAGGACATGGCCGACCATTGATCTCATACGAAGCTTTGAAATTACCGGTTTACTCTTTGAACGGTTTGAATCGTTGCTGCTCGTATTATGGATTATGCAAATCTTTTCTACTTTCACGTTGGCTTACTACTCAGCCGCTCTAGGCCTCGCCCAGCTCTTCAAGAAAAATATGGAGCCGTTTCTATTCGGATTGCTGCCTGTTATCTACATCATTACGATGACTCCAAAAGAAATCAATAGTGTATTTGCACTTGGAGATTTTGTGGGCGATGCAGCCTTTTTCTTATTTGGTGTAATGCCCCTTCTCCTTCTTATTATTTCTGGCTGGAAGGTGGGTAAGCATGAAGCAAAGTCATCATCGTGAGAGGCTCCTCCTCTTGACATCGTTATCTGTTTTCCTGCTCTTCTTACTGACCGGATGCTGGAGCAGCAACGATATCGACAAGATGGGTATGGGCATCGGTTTGGCATTGGATGCCAGCAACAAATCAAATGTTGAAAAAAAGCTGGAAAAGCAGGGAAAGAGCCCCCCTCACGTTGACACAATCACCATGACCTATCAATTTATTAACCCAAAAGCAACAAGCAAAGAAAGCAGTTCGGCAGGACCACAACAAAAAGCATATTTGAATGCGTCCCAAACTGGTGAATCTATCCTTCCAATCATCCGTGAATTTTCATTAAGCCATGATACCCCCTTGTTCAGCCCACACTTAAAAGTAATTGTGATTAGCGAGGCTCTGTTACACACACATCGTTTGGAATCTTTGCTGGATCTATTTCTGCGAGATAATGAAATACGTCCAAGCTGCTTGTTATTGGTTAGTAACGGGAATGCCCGCGATGTCTTGGAAACCAAAAAACCGGGAGAATTGCCAGCACTCAATTTGCTTGGAATCGTAGATAACCGAAACCGAACAGCCAAAATTTTACCTCCTGTGTCACTCGCCAAATTAACGGCCAAGTTGAATTCCGAGTCAAGCTTTCTCTTGCAAAATGTTGCCGCTTCTAACAAGGAAGTGAAGTTTGAGGGGGCAGCCGTGATCAATGGAAAGACAAAAAAATGGGCGGGATTTTTAAACGAAATGGATTTGGAGGGCATAACGTGGATAACCGGAAAAGGTAAAGGAGGGCTAGTGAGAAGCCTTGACAAGGAGACAGGTCAACTGATCATCTATGAGATCGAAACCATGGAGAGCAAAATCACTCCCCATGTTGACGGAAACAAGATTTCCTTTGATGTGCATATCAATTCGAAGGGACGCTTGTCTGAAAATTGGGTGTTGAACGCAAATCCTTTTGAAAATGAATTCCTAAAAAGGGTGGAAAAAGCGGCTGAATTGGAAGTACGGAAACTGGTCAAGAATGTCACAGCAAAAATGCAAAACCATTTCCATGCGGATGTTGCCGGATTCGGAGAACGTTTGCGAATCGAGTATCCAAAAACGTGGGAGAAAGTAAAAAAAGATTGGGACCAAACATTCAGCACCGTACCCATCACTTACTTCGTAAAGCTTACCACTACTGATTTCGGCGCATCAGGGCCTAGCAAGTGAAGCTTCCTTTCGTTCTGTTATCCATTAATTGCGATTGGAGTAAGATGCCCCCTCTCCCCTTACTCCATTCCCTCTTCGTATGAATCACTTAACTTCTGCTATGACCATACCGTCCAGCGACTTTTACAGACCATATGTTGCAAACGCTGAAATAAGGTGTTATATTAATTGACGTATCAATCATTGATGCGTCAATTATTCCTATTCATATTGCCCCCGGGAGGCATTTTTCATGACACGCAAGGAATTTGAAGAGGAGCAAATACTGAATCTGCTCATCGGATTAACCAATAAAATAAGTCCCAAGTTCGAACGCTGTACCGGAATCAGCTCTACTCGTCTCGCAATCTTGCAAATCCTTTGCGAATGCAACGAAATCAATCAGTCCCAGCTACAAAAGCACATCAATATCGACAGTGCTGCCATTACACGCCACCTGAAGCAACTGGAAGTGGATGGCATGGTGACCCGACACAAAAATCCAAATGATAACCGCGAAACCTTCGTTCGTCTATCCGAAGAAGGCCATCATCGGATTGAAGGGTACAAAAGCGAGAAACGAAATTTTATCCAGCAGATTCTGGAAGGCTTCAGCGAGGATGAAACTCAGGTCTTAACTGATTTTCTCAAACGGATGCAAAACAACATTTGATTGTTCCAGAAAGGAGTCTTTTTACATGAAAAACACCGTACAAAGAACAAATGATTTTCGTGAAATCACGTTCGGTCGTCGTTCTGTCAAACTTTATGATCCTGAAATAAAAATCAGTCGCGAGGAAATGATTGAAATTTTAGCGGGAGCCACACGTGCTCCATCTTCAGTCAACATGCAGCCTTGGCGCTTTGTGGTGATCGAAAGTCAAGAAGGGAAAGAAAAGCTTGCAGAGCTGGCACGCTTCAACAAAACGCAGATACTCACCTCTTCCGCCGTCATTGCCGTATTCGTCGATATGAATAATGCGGAATATATGGACGAGATATTTGGAAAAGCTGTCGAGCTCGGATACATGCCGCAGGACGTGAAGGACATGCAGCTGAAAGCCGTAAAGCCTTACTATGCCAATCTACCAGCTTCTGACCTGCGCGATGTTAATTTTATCGATGCCGGGCTCGTATCCATGCAATTGATGCTGGTTGCCCGTTCATTCGGCTATGACACGAACCCGATCGGCGGCTATGAAAAGGATCAAATAGCAGAAGCGTTGGATTTGGACAAGGATCGTTATCAACCGATCATGCTGATCAGTATCGGGAAAGCAGCCAAGGAAGGATACCCCTCTTACCGTCTCCCTGTTGAGACAGTGACAACCTGGAAATAATTCGAATTCGTTGGAAGAAAGGGAGAAAACCATGCTTATTATACATGCCCATCTGCAAGTGATACCCGCACAGGAAGAAGCTTTCCTTCAAGCGGCCAAAGCCTTGGTTGCTGCAAGCCAAGCGGAAGAAGGAAATGTAGGATACACCCTTATGAAAAGCACAGAGCAAGAATATCACTACACCATGGTAGAAAAGTGGAAGGACGCTGCCGCAGTAGCAGCCCACAATGCAAGCGCTCATTTTCAGGCTTTTGTGAAGCAAGCTCCCTCCTTTTTTGCAGCAGCTATGGAATTGGAAGTATTCGCAGGAGAGCCTGTGAAGTTGTAATTTGTCATTCTGACGTACGGAAAAACAGTGAGGTTGGTCCTGCGATCAGCCTTGCTGTTTTTTGTCCAGCAGCACATGAAACGGGTAATAGCAATGAAACTATTTGTTGACAGCGCTTTCATTATCCCTTACATTAGTAACCAATATAATATTTTTGTGATGGAGATCAGGAGATTCACAATATTTCATTTGGTATGGTTTAACCTACCAGTGGAATTTGTGGATCTTTTTTTCATCCAAATGGAGGAGGCAGAACATGAAAAAACTAGTTACATCCCTGGCAGCCGCTCTCGCTATTACAACAAGCTTTGGAAGCGTATCCTTTGCCGAAGCGGATAAGATTGTCATCGCCCACCGCGGAGCGAGCGCATACTTACCAGAACATACGCTGCCCGCAAAAGCGATGGCTTACGCGATGGGAGTCGACTACATCGAACAAGACGTGGTCATGACAAAGGACAACAAACTGCTCATCATGCACGACCATTATCTGGACAGTGTAACCAATGTAGCGGAGGTCTACCCTGATCGAAAACGAAAAGACGGCAGGTACTACGTTATTGATTTCACTCTTGACGAGATCAAGAAACTGAAGACAACAGAGGTCTTCACAGTGGAAAACGGCAAACAGGTACAAGATTATCCGGATCGCTTCCCACTCTGGAAATCCAACTTCAGTGTTCACACCTTGGAAGAAGAGATTGAACTGATCCAGGGTATGAACAAAAGCACGGGTCGTAACGTAGGGATTTATACGGAGATCAAGGCTCCTTGGTTCCACAGACACGAAGGAAAGGACATCAGCCTCGCAGTGCTGCAGGTGCTGAAAAAGTACGGCTATGTGTCCAAGAATGACAAAGCGTACATACAGACTTTCGACCCCAATGAAGCAAAACGGATTCGCACGGAACTCTATCCACAATTGAATATGAACGTGAAGCTTGTACAGCTCATGGCGGAAACGGGCTGGAACGAAACCATGAACTATGAAAACGGTAAGGCCGTTCCCTACAACTACGATTGGATGTTTGAAAAAGGGGCGATGAAAGAAATTGCGAAATACGCAGACGGCGTAGGGCCATGGAAACCGATGATCATCAAAGAAGAGTCGACGAGAGACCACCTGATCATTACCAATCTTGTCAAAGAGGCTCATGAAGCTGACCTGGACGTGCATCCATACACCTTCCGCGCGGATAAAGGACAAATCCCTGCCTATGCAGCAAGCTTCGAGGAGCTGCTCGATCAGTTCTACTTCACAGCAGGAGTTGACGGGGTGTTTACGGACTTCCCTGACCGTGCCGTTGATTTTTTACGAAGAGCGGAGTACCAAAGTAAAATGTCCAAAAACCAGCGTAGCTGACACAGACCGCAAAGTAACTTGAAAACATGAAAACACATCAGTAACACTAAAACGCCGGTATCTTGTACGCTAAGGATTACCGGCTTTACTAATTGTGGGATTCTTTTTGGGGCATAGCAGAGATACGAAATTAGGAGTTTTCAGGTGATTCTTATACATCATTCTAATGGAGGGAAATTCATCGGCATCAAATAAGTATCGTTGTCATCGATATTTAAAGGTGCTATCAGCGTTTTATGGACCACTCGGGAGAAGGTCATGCTAAACGCATCTATCTAGTAAGAAAGGTTGGTGTGGCAGTAATGAAGAATAAAAGTCAACCTTACACGGATTTTAGAGAAATGTACCGCGATATCGATGTCGCAGCAGAAGCTTACTACAACGAGTTTTTCCATGCCTACAAGACGGATGGGCGATTCCCCGAAGTATATACGATCGAGCAAACGAAAAGAGCTTCTAGTGCCATTCAACTTCTTCAACTCTTGGAATGGGAATGGAACCCGGTTCGTTTACTGGCATTACTATCGACAGTAGGTGCTGCCCTAGGAATCGGACGCCCTATACCTGTTTATGATTTTTGTTCAATGATTGAAGGTGCGGCGCTAATAGGTACTCCATATTTAGACTACTATACTAAAAAGAAAGACATTCTAATGGCTACGTTGGAGATGTTTGCAAATGAGGAGCCATAGAAGTTAAAAAGTACGTTATACCGTTAAACCCCGCCTCGACTCTGATAGAGCTTGTGGCGGGGTTTCGCAATTGTAGAGTGCAAATTACTAACAAACATTCATCTAACACTTTGTTTCAATAAATATATGTCTTGAAAATAAAAATAAGCCGAGGAAAAACAGATGTGCATACCTGTTTTTCACTCGTGTTCGCTGAAAATAATGTTTTAGACTGGAGTTGTTGATATTACACTGTTTCCAGCCCATAATATCAACTACCTCTGAAAAATAAGTTGTAGACTGAAGGGATTTGAATCGGGAGTAATAGGGTTGAATTGAAAAATATAGTTGTAGACTGACAGAAGAGCAGTCGGCCCTGAAGATCTCCATCAGCCAGCTTTTCTTTGAAAACCAGGAGTTCATACCCTTATGTGGCTAACTAGCCAGTCTAATCATTTATAGATTGCTAAAGATAAATTCATTAATTCTCTGAATAAGTAAAAATGGTATAATTACATTCAGATTATTGGTTCCAATTATGGCTATAATAGGCACTTAGCGTTGGACATCAACATTTTTCTAGTTCAGGAGGATTATCGTTGTGGTCAAAATTTTCATAAGCCATGCTACTGATGATGCAACAATGGTAACTAAACTCATGGATTTACTGCAGACTCAATTTAATTTACAAAGAGAGAATTTTTTCTATACTTCAGATGAAGAATTGAAAGTTGGAGGCAACTGGATTGAACAAATAAGACAAGGAATGCAGGATGCGACTCTTATTATGCCTATAATTACTCCAAGGTACTTCGAGAGTCATTTTTGCATGTGTGAGCTAGGAGCAGCTTGGGTAAATGAACAAGCACTAATCCCTATCATTATCCCGCCACTAAAACATTCTGCTCTGGGTAGTACTCCTTATCGCTCATGGGCTCAATCAATCACATTTAACTCCAAAGAGGACATAATGCGTTTAGCTGAATCCATGAAAGATAAAAAGGTTGGTACCTTTAATAGTGTTCGTTTTAATAATCGAGCAGAACAATTCTATAATGAGGTCTTATCACAATTTGTCGAAGAAATGAAGAGTAGAGAGATCCTCACCCCTGCTGTCCTAAAAGAGTTGAGAACAGAAAATCACTCATTAATAGAGGCCTATAATGAAGCTGAAGAAGAAGTAAAAAAGCTAAAAGCTGAAAATGATGCTCTGCGTAGTTTAAAAGACGCTGAAGCAGTAAAGGCACTTGACCATGCCAAAATGGATGAGTGGCAATCATTTTTGGATGCTGTTACTATTGCCAAAAATGAGTTGGATAAACTACCAAAGCTTGTAACAAGTGTTTTGTACCATATGAGGAAGTCTTCATATGATGGCTTTGTTGGAGACCAAATGGATTTTGCCGACCTTCAGCAGTTAGACAGTAAGGGGTACATTGAATGGGACGATGGATGGAAACCTGTTTATACACACCCAGCTGTTCGAAGAGCCGATAATGCAATAGACGCATTACAAGCTGTCATTGATGAGGATCCAGCAATAATTCAAGATCGATTTGAGGATGAATATGAAGATGTGATGTTTGGACTAAAATATTCGCCTTTTTGGGAAGAGGTTCTAGGTCAAGACATCGTACATTCTAATTAATTGCAGATTATTATCAGTGGATTTTATAAATTTTCTAACTGTGCATCATGATATGTCTTTAATGAAAGAAATATTATTTTTGATCGTATTATTAATCTCATTTATAAAAAATGTTGAAGAGCACTCTATGATCATGCTTATCTCGCGTGTATAGAGTGCTCCTTTTTGTGGTAAAAACTCTAGATTTCGCAGCACCTGTTGGCCCAGAGACACATATCGTCGGCGAACTTTCTTGCTTGCGAAAAAAGGCCAGCACATCTTGTCCAGCATGAAATTCCGATTGATACGGGAAAACCATAAATTAACCTCCTGAGACGGGACTATTTCAAGCCGCACCACTTAAAGAACTTGATTCGGGACAGGAAAAAGGGCATGGTTAGAAAAACTATGCCCGGCAACGTCGTGTCGATTGCTTCCGGCATCGTGCATTCGACGTGCGCAGCTTGCGCGATCAGGTAATTTCGATCGGTAAGCAACGCAGCCCGCGCACCGGGCAGATAAGATCCCTGCAGCCGTTCAGACAGTCCATCACCCGATCGAGCCGCACCATCGCCGGAGCTTCAAGGCGCCGATTAAAGACTTTCTCTGCAGGCGTAAGCGGCCGTGGTTGCTGCGCACCAGGTGGAGGCGGCGCCGGCGGCGCACCGTCAGCCAAAGCACGGCTGTGTACGTCCGCTGTCGACCCGAAGCAGACGTTCGATACCCAAACGGATTGCTGTCAACCGCCTATGTTGAAACGCAGTGTCGAAGTGTTGAGCTGAGAGTTATTCCTCACCATTTCACACGCTGCAGTCAGCTTTTACGCAGCATATAAACATGAGCGATTGCGCCGACAACAAGGCAAATCAGGACTATAACATCTACGAGGAAGACCCGACCAATTTGTGGGTTGTAGCTTCCTACTGCCCAGGCAAGATAGAGGAACGAAACAACGCTAATGATCCCTCCAACAATGGCAATTGATTGAAGTGCGGGTTGGAAGGCAGAAAACAGCAAGAAGCTCCCAATAAGCCCGAAAAGAACCGCGCGATGACGCATAAGGATTGCAAGATTTGGCTCGTTGAAGGGCAAGCCATATAGGGAAGCAAGGCGCTCACTTCCAAGAACCCCAGACAATGGCAATAGATGAATGACTCCGGCTACCACCAGCATTGCAGAAACCACGTATCCCACTGAGTGCTCCTTTCTTGCTCCATCAATTAGAGAAGCAAAAGGCAAGTTTTCTATTATTATTTCTAATCGCATCTGTCGGCGCAACCGTAATAGAACTGAGCGGTGTCGAATGATATCGGTGTAGCAGAGGCCTCAGTGTTGCTGGAGTCGCTCGACTGGACCGAAAGTAAAAATATTACAAACGCAGTCTTCATATCACTCCAGTCCCTGTCAGCTGTCAAAAATTCGGTCGGGCGAAGGGCCGCTTCTGGCCGATTGCGGACGGTCGGCACGGCTCAGTGTACTCGGCTGTTGCCTGCAGAGCAACTAGGGGTTTTGTTAGTCGTTCTAAGGCGTAGTGTGCGCAGCGCCCAGAGTGACGCTAATACTTGTCCAACCGTCCGGCCGTTCGCCGTGCTCGATGTGCAGCGCCCATACCTTGCTGACCATCTGGCTTACCGCCTTCTTCGTGATGCCTAGTTCGTCGGCAAGTTCAGTTTGTTGTCGACCGTCGACCAGGTGTTCGTAAATCACCTGAATATTTCGTTCTTTCAGGCGCTTCAAGTAGGGGCGGATCGTCGCGAACTCCCAAAATGGTTAGCGTATTACCGCCGTTGACCGTGCCGCCTCCACCTCCGCAACCACCTCCGTCGACGCCAGCGGGCCAGACAGTGGCAACGACTTCGGTCGGTGCTGACGGTGCGCCGCCGGCGCCGCCTCCACCTGGTGCGCAGCAACCACGGCCGCTTACGCCTGCAGAGAAAGTCTTTAATCGGCGCCTTGAAGCTCCGGCGATGGTGCGGCTCGATCGGGTGATAGACTGTCTGAACGGCTGCAGGGATCTTATCTGCCCGGTGCGCGGGCTGCGTTGCTTACCGATCGAAATTACCTGATCGCGCAAGCTGCGCACGTCGAATGCACGATGCCGGAAGCAATCGACACGACGTTGCCGGGCATGGTGTCGTGCCTGCAGGCGCAAGACGCGTACAGCGACAACGGCGCCGTCGTCCTATTGGAAAAAGGTACGGTGTACACAGGTGAAATGCAGCGTGCTCTGGTGAACGGCCAAAGCCGTGCGTTCTTGCTGTGGACCCGCGCCAAGACGCCAAACGGTGTCGTCATCAACCTGGCATCGCCGGCTGCTGACGAGCTGGGCCGATCGGGGATTAGCGGCCAGGTCGACACGCATTTTTGGGAGCGATTCGGTAGTGCAATCATGCTCAGCTTGATCGATGACGTTGGTTCGGCGCTCGCCGCAAGTCAGACCAAGGGAAGTGGTTCGGGCAACAACACCGTCCTTGCCTTCCCGAACACGATCCAAGGCACGCAATCGGTCATGGGCGACGTGCTCAAGCTCACGGCCGATATCCCCCCGCCGACTTTGCGGAAACACCAGGGCGCTACGGTCAACATCTACGTCGCCCGCGATCTCGATTTCCGGGGTGTGTACGGACTCAAGGAGAAACTTTGATGAATGCTCGTTCTGAGGCGGTGGAATTGAAAACATCGCCTTCCACGATCGATTTACAACTGGCGCCGTTGCGGCCGTTCTTGGACGATAAGACGTTGACGGAGTTCGTTATCAACGGTCCTGGCGAAGTGCTTACCGAGGGACCGGACGGCTGGACGACGCACCAGATACCAGCGATCACGCAGGAATGGTGTCTTGGTCAGGAGTAGGGCGATACCGCCGAAAGCGCCGGCGACGCGCCACGCCTTTTTTTCGCTGTCCTGGGCCGTTTGCACTTGGGAATCTGCGAAACCCTGCGATTGCTCCAAGATCGCCTCAAGCTGTGGTGGCGCACTACATGAAATGAGTACGGAGACACGAAGTGAAATAGAGATTATCCCCGCACAAGTGAAAGTTGTGCGTCATGTGCGTCAAGTCTATGCCTGTCGTCATTGCGAACGTGAAGATGTTCATACGCCTGTTGTAACAGCACCGATGCCCCGACCTGTCTATCCGGGTAGCTTCGCTTCTCCCTCTATTTTGGCACATGTTATGTGCCAAAAGTACGTAGAGAGTCAGCCCTTGTATCGGCAGGAGCAGCAGTTTGCTCGCTTAGGTCTTCCTCTCTCACGACAGACTCTTGCCGATTGGATGATCTATGGAGCTGAAAAGTGGCTGTCTCACCTTGTAGAGAGGATGCGTGTACACCTGTTACGTCAGGATGTCCTTTATGCGGATGAAACCACGCTACAAGTCCTTCGTGAACCAGGGGAAAGCTCCACAAACACAGTCCTATATGTGGCTGTTGTTCGATGAAAATAAAGAATTAGACTGGAATCGTTGATTTGACGCTATTTTTGAATTGAAAAATCGTCAGCTTTTGAAAAATGAGTTTTAGACTGATCCATTAAAAGAAACAGCGGCGGACCAAGACTTGAAAAATAAAGTCTTAGACTTCCGCTGGTGTCGTTCAACTAACGTTCCCAGTTAGTTGAACGCATTACTTAACTATGTTGCCGGCCAATAACCTATGTTTTCGTATGATTGCTCAGCATAGTGCTGTACAGGCGCACTAACTTTCAACGGTCTCTTAAATCGAATGCTTCTTCTAGTGCAGCCGTATCTTCGAAGATTTGAAAAAACCTTATCTTCTCCTGTTCTACTTCGCAAATAATTGCCCAATCACTCTCGAATACTTTCCCGGTTACATTAACCTTGATGCGGAAATTCCCCCATGCACACGCAGCTTCCTCATTACCGATGAGTTTGTGGAGGACAAACCCCTCTATTTGTTCTGACTTTTCTAATAAGTTTAAATAATTTCTAACCCCTTCTTTTCCATGAAATGTGCCGTATAAAGGAATTTTATTAGAGGGCTCTTTTTTAAGAATAATAAATTTTGCTTCATCATGAATCAATTCGATCACTTTATCGATCTGTTTGCTTCCTAATGCTTGAAAATAACTTGTTAGCACCTGTTGGGCACTTTGCATTTTCTACTATCTCCCTTTGAATAGGCGAAATAAGCTTTCCACAATCCAATTTTAACATATTTATTCAGCTCTTCTGCCCGTTAGCTTAATTCCGTTCCCGGTCTAATACTATATTTTCTCAGTCTACAACTTTATTTTCCTAGTCTAACACTTTATTTTTCAGTCTAATGGTTTATTTTCTTTTAACAGCTGTATCGAACGGGACGAATGGGTCCACCCATTGTCTTATTTGACTATAAACGGACTCGTGGCGGTGAGCATCCCCGTGATTATCTACAAGGCTTTCATGGGTATCTCCACGTGGATGGCTATGTGGGATACCACAAGGTAGCCAATACGACACTTGTTGGGTGTTGGGCACATGCTCGCCGAAAGTTTGACGAAGCACTAAAAGTCCTACCTTCAACGGAAGAGCGGTATGCCATCCGAAAAGAGCGGAGCAAGCCCATTTTGGATGCTTATTTGGTATGGCTTTGCCAGCAAAGAGCCCGTACCCTACCTAAAAGCGCAGTTGGTCAAGCCATTGCCTACAGCTTAAATCAGTGGGAGAAACTGACTTCCTTTCTAGAAGACGGACGTCTGGAGATGGATAACAACCGAAGTGAAAGGTCCATAAAACCCTTTGTCATTGGAAGAAAAAACTGGTTGTTTGCAAATTCACCTCGCGGTGCAAAAGCCAGTGCAATCATCTATAGCTTACTTGAGACAGCGAAAGAGAACCAACTAAATCCCTTCCAATATCTGAACTATCTGTTTGAACAAATACCCCAATTATCTGATGTGAAGAACGGAGAAGAGTTGGACCGTTTCCTTCCATGGTCGACGTCATTACCAGATGTTTGTCACATCACGAAATCCTAGTCCTAGAAGAAATAGCCCTCACCATTTTTTCTTAGCGGGGCTAATTTGCGCTTACCGTTAAACCATTTTACGTATGCCCCTAATTCTTGTTTCAACTATGTTGGTGACTCAAACCTTCGATTCTTTACAAACTCCGTTTTGATCAGCTTAAAAGTCGCTTCTGCGACTGCATTGTCGTAAGGGTAGCCTTTCATGCTCAGCGAACGTTTGATTTTAAATATACGGATGACGTCATCAATCGTTAATTTTCCTTACACAGCGCCATGAGTTCCGTTTGTTCCTGTGTTCGGTCGTCCTTTTCTTTGAAAGACCTTGTGGTTCTACTCTTAAAAACTACTAAGATCCTTGACCAAGGTCCCTTCTACTAAGATGGATACTATACTCTTAGCAAAAGCACTTAATTCCTTCATTAGATCCCTTTTGAGGCGCATTTTCCTCCCCTTCTTCGTAGGATATCAGAGCGTTAACTCCGTGGCTGAGAATGGCTCCAGCTCGGGTTGATGCCGCAACAAGAAGGGCTTCCATTATCTCTTCCATGGTACCTCCTAAAGCCTTATATTTTTTCACATGAACGTCGATGCAATAGGGACATCCCGTTACGTGAGCAACTGTTACGGCAAGTAATTCTTTTGTCTTCTGCGGTAATGTATTTGCTGTTTGATAAACTTGGTGCTCGAAATCCAAATAAGAAGCAGCCGCTTCGGGACTTAATTTTATTAATTCCGGAATCCGTTGTAGATTAGCTGGGGAAAGATAGGTTTTCATATCATTCATCTCCTTCTTATCACGGTTTGGTAGAGCATGTGCGGACACCAAGAATCCGATAGACGATGCAGGTACCTAGCAGACCAGTCAGTATTAATGGAATGCCTATTAGTCCTGCGTATTTCCATGTTCCTTCGACCAATACAAGCATCGATAATAGAACAATTCCAATTATGAATCGTATAGTACGATCCAAATATCCGACGTTTTTCATGTTTTCATCCCTCCTGTGGTCATTATAAGGGATGAAAACGATCCGCTTCTGTGACATAATCACTTTACTTGAGCCAACTGTTCAAGCTCAGAGCGCTGTAGTAAATAAATTTTTCCTCGCCCCAATTTAATCCATCCAAGCCTTTCAAATTCCTTCAGTATCCTGCTTACCACTTCTCTTGCCGTACCTAATTCCAAAGACAATACCTCATGAGTAGCATACAAAGGGGCTTCTGAATTGGTATTCGTTTTCCGTAGCAACAATTAGAGTCGTTCGATCCGCTCCAAATACCAGCTAACGCAAGCCGCTGACGATAACTCGCCTGATTCCATCGCCAACTGCAACGAAACGATGTCTGCCTCTATTAAACTATCATTTAGTGTTCTGGCCATTCAGAGAGACACCCTTTTTTGTAATGTTCTGTTTATAATAATAACAAAATGAAAAAAGCAATGACCTGTAGAGAACGATTAAAACTAAACTACCAGTTAGCCTAATGATCGGCATTAAGTCTAAATCTTTATTTGCTTAGTCTATAACTATATTTTCTCAGTCTAGCACTTTATTTTTCGAGTCTAATACATTACTTTCAGTAAACAATATAAATAAGTTCAAAAAAACCTGTTATGACAACGATTTGTCATAACAGGTTTCAGGCGTCAATTTTCACTTTTACTTATAATCAGGTGGTAAAATTAAATATAAGCAGTGATTTTCTAAAAAACATAACTTTATTGTTAGAAATCATCTTGGAACAATAGTTTATTGATCAGAACAATACTTTATTGTAATGAATCACTCGACTTATTAACCCTTCAACCCCTACTCAACCGTCACACTCTTCGCCAAGTTCCGTGGTTTATCCACATCGAGGCCGCGAGCGACAGAAGCGTAGTAAGCAAGCAATTGCAATGGAATGACGGTCAGAATCGGTGTGAGCATTGGCAGAGTGGCTGGCATGTAAATGACCTCATCCACACTCTTCGCCAGGTCGTGGTTGCCTTCAGTCGCAAAGCCCAGTACATGAGCGCCGCGAGCTTTTACTTCCACGATGTTGCTTACCGTTTTTTCGTAGATGTCTGGTTGCGTAGCCAAAGCTACAACTGGAACATTATCTTCAATCAGCGCAAGAGTACCGTGCTTCAGCTCACCAGCTGGATACGCCTCGGAGTGAATGTAAGAGATTTCTTTCAGCTTCAGAGAGCCTTCCAGCGATACCGCATAGTCGAGGCTGCGGCCGATGAAGAACAGGCTGCTTACCTCTTTCGTGCCCTCTGCAAAGCGACGAATTTGATCATCGTTATTCAGCATGGAAGCGATTTTGCCAGGGATCTCGCTCAGGTGCTCAACCACTTCAGCAACCTCAGCAGCCGCCATGGTGCCTTTTACTTGAGCCAAATACAGGCTGAACAAGTACAGGGCAACAACTTGGGAGGTGTATGCTTTCGTAGATGCTACCGCAACCTCTGGACCAGCCCACGTAAAGATCACTTCGTCAGCTTCACGAGCTACGGAGCTGCCTACCACGTTGGTGATAGCCAACACCTTCACGTTGCTCTTTTTCGCCTCACGCAGCGCAGCCAGTGTGTCTGCTGTCTCACCGGATTGGCTGATAACGATCATCAGTGTCTTGTCTGTGTAGATCGGATCACGGTAACGGAACTCGGAAGCGACTGCTACCTCTACAGGTACGCGTGTCCATTTTTCGATAACATCCTTACCGACGAGACCCGCGTGCATGGAAGTACCGCATGCCACGATGTAGATGCGATCATATGTCGCCAGTTCCGCATCGCTCATTTTCAGCTCAGGCAAAATCACTCGCTTGTTTTCCTCGTCAATGCGGGCACCCATGGTATCGCGAACAGCTTGAGGCTGCTCGTGCATTTCCTTGAGCATGAAGGAATCATATCCGCCTTTTTCCGCTTGTACCAGATCCCACTCGACATGGAACAGTTCCCGCTCGATTTTCTCACCGGTCTCTGCGTTCATCAGTTCCACACCATCGCGAGTCAACACAGCCATTTCGCCTTCGTTCAAAATGTACACGTCACGTGTATGCTCCAAAATAGCTGGGATATCCGAGCCGATAAAGCTCTCGCCTTGACCCACACCAACTACCAACGGACTAGCCAAACGAATCGCTACCAGCTTATCTGGCTCGTGCTCCGTCATGATTCCCAATGCATAGGCACCACGCATACGTTGTACAGCACGACGCGCTGTAGAAACGATATCGCCATCGTACATGTCAGCGAGCAAGTGAGCGATAACCTCGGTATCTGTCTCAGAGGTAAACTTGTAGCCTTTTGCCAGCAGCTCTTCTTTCAATGGCAGGAAGTTTTCGATAATCCCGTTGTGAACGACTGCAAAAGCCGCTTTCTCGTCTGTATGTGGGTGGGAGTTCTCGTCAGACGGTTTTCCGTGTGTCGCCCAACGTGTATGCCCGATTCCCATAGAACCAGTCAATGGCTTCGACTCCAAACGACTTTCCAGAACAGCCAGACGGCCTTGTGCTTTTGAGTAATCCAAGCCGTTTTCATTCACGACAGCAACCCCTGCTGAATCATAGCCGCGATACTCCAGCTTGCGAAGTCCTCCGATAACGATGTCTTGCGCTTGTTTATTTCCAATATATCCAACGATTCCGCACATAAGTGTATGGTCCCCTTCCAATTTGGCGAGGGACTTCCACCCGAACAATGGTACGGGGGTGAGTCCCCCGCCATTCCATGTTTTTTCTATGATCATACTGTTTCATCTATTTCGGCAATGGCAAAAAACGTATCACACACAAGGTTTTGTCCATCAGATCACCCTGATGTTTTGTCCCTGCGCTCTGCGGCAGTGATACTGCTGCCGGGAGGTATCCGCCGAATGCTTCGATAAACCTCCACCTCGTCCACTGGGCTCCATGTCGGGCAGCCTCAGTGCTGGCGCTTTCCAATGGTATGCATTTGGTTTACGTGCTTATTCTTTTTTGCACAACCCCTCCCAAGTTTTTCTTTCTTGGTGCTAGCGCACATGAACACTGTACCACAGATTGTGAAGAGCGACAACATTTCGTCGTCGTATTGTAGTTGTATGCAAAAGGGAGCGGCATCGAAACCGCTCCCTGCAACTTTTTACACTACTTTTACACTAATTGTTGTTTGACCACGTCAACGATCCGATTCACGAGCCCTTCCAATTGTGCCGCATCTGGACCTTCTGCCATGACACGTACGATTGGCTCTGTTCCAGACGGACGAACCAGAACGCGACCATTGCCGGCCAAATCTTCTTCTACTTCACGAATAGCCTGCGCAATAGCTTCATTACCATTCAGCTTTGACTTGTCCTCTACACGGACATTGATCAAAAGCTGCGGATACTTGACCATCACTTGTTTGAGCTCGGACAACGGCTTGCCAGACTCCTTGATGATGTTCAAGAGCTGCAGACCCGTTAACAGACCGTCTCCTGTCGTATTGTAGTCCAGGAAGACGATATGACCGGACTGTTCGCCACCGAGATTATAGCCGCCGCGCAGCATCTCTTCTACTACATAGCGATCCCCAACAGCAGTCTTCGTTGTATTGATGGAGCACTCTTCCATCCCTTTGAAGAAGCCCATGTTGGCCATTACGGTCGTGACAACTGTATTGTTGTTGAGCTTTCCTTTAGCCTTGAGCGCTCGAGCACAGATCGCCATAATATAGTCGCCGTCGATGATTTCACCATTATTATCCACTGCAATGCAGCGATCTGCGTCCCCATCAAAGGATAGACCCAAGTCAGCTTTATGCTTCAAAACTTCTTCTACTAAGCGTTCAGGATGCGTTGAACCGCACTGGTCATTGATGTTTATTCCATTCGGATTCGCACCAATCGTGATGACTTCAGCGTCCACATCCGCAAACAGTCGAGCTGCCAATGATGAGACAGCACCATTTGCACAGTCCAGAACTACCTTCAGACCGTCAAATCGCTCGGATACAGTGCTCTTCAAGTGAGAGAGGTACTTTTGTCCACCCTCCAGGAATTCCAGAACCGTCCCGATTTGTTCGCCTGTTGGTCGAGGCATCGTATCCTCTGCCGCGTCCAAATACTGTTCTACTTCAGCTTCCACTTCGTCGGACAGTTTAAAACCGTTGCTGCCGAAGAACTTGATTCCGTTATCCGGAAACGGATTGTGAGAGGCGGAGATCATAACTCCAGCATCTGCACCAAGTGCACGTGTGAGATACGCTACCCCCGAGGTGGAGATAACACCCAATCTGACCACTTCTGCTCCAACCGATAACAGTCCAGCCAAAAGCGCGTTTTCCAGCATTTGACCGGAAATGCGCGTATCGCGCCCAATCACCACTTTTGGTTTCCCTTCCTGCTTGTGTCTGGTGAGAACGTAACCGCCAACGCGTCCGATTTTAAATGCCAGTTCGGGTGTCAGTTGTGTATTTGCTACACCGCGTACACCGTCTGTTCCGAAATACTTCCCCATGATTGTCCCTCATTTCCTTCCTTGTGCACACAACAGCTTATGTCTACCTTTGCTTGTTCGTGATTTGAATTGTGACCTTTTTCGGTGCGCCCGCAGAAGTCTTGATATACTCCGACTGATTGAAAATATAATTCAATGGTACTTCGTACACACCCGCCGGCATATTGCTGACATCTGCTACGACCTGCAAGTCTTCATGCCTCAACTGATTCAGCACTACTGGAGCGCCGATTACGTCGAAGTCGATTGTAGACATCTCCTGGCCATCGGTGGATAGTACCTTTGCTTCCATGCTTTCTGATAGCCCGCTAATGCGAATCGGAATCTTATCCAAACGCTTGGTCGTTGATGGAACGACTTTCAGCGATACGGTCAAATACTCCGGTTCTACCTTCACAATATTATCCATTAACGGTATCTTTAGCTCTATATCGCGATCTGATGTAATGTTGCTGAGATCGATTTCCGGCCCTGGATAAGTGTTGGATTTGATGCCATCAATGACTTCCTTCGGTCCATAGACTGTGACCTCATCCACATTCATACCCATACTAGCCAAACTATAGCCATTCGGCAATTCATTCGTCAAGTTTAATTTGATTGGCACTTTGGCAAACGGACTCGTTACGGGAATGTTCACTTCTACCGTAAGTGGCACTACATCGGCACCTTGAATCACGTTGCCAGACTTGTCCACGACTTTGAGCGGAACCGTTGTTTTGATTGCGGAAGTAGCCCCTTCCAGGTCAACCGATGCCTTAACTGCAGCTACCTTATTCACTTGGCTTTCAGGTACCCTTACAAGTGCTCTAAACGGCTTTACAATAGGTTCTCCAGCCGTGTAACCAGGGGCGACCTGTCCCAATTTCTCCACAGAAACTTCACGCTCAACGGTCTTCTTCTCTTCCAAGGTAATTTCCACGATATTCGGGATGATCCCTACCTTGACTTCATCCGGGAATCCCTTGTACTGGACAGGTACACGATGTGTTCCTTTGCCCAGGTTCGTCGCATCGACATACACTTCCCACGATTCCTCTGGGAAGAAATTGTGTCGATAAAAAGGATTATTACTTTCCAAGGCAACCTTTACCGTTCGTTGCTGCTTGACCACCTGGTAACGATCGGTATCGTATTTCACATGCAAATTGACACTATCAATAAAAGTGGGCTGACTTGCCTCAGGAGTCGTCGTTTGTTCGGCTTCCAGATTGACAATCATCCACGTCATGATAGCCAAAAGCAACGCAACAGCACGTGCAAACCAGTGACTGTTTAACCATTTATCCATGTTTTCGCCTCCATTGCCAACGACTTCCCATGGATTTGCCTTTGGACAGAGGCTGTAGCTGTTCTGTCAGCATCTCTGCCAGTTGCGCCTCCGTCAGATTGCGATTCATTGCTCCATGCGCTGCAAAGGATACCTGTCCAGTCTCTTCAGATACGATGATCGCAATGCCATCGGAAACCTCACTTAGCCCTATTGCCGCTCGATGGCGCGTCCCCAACTCTTTGGAGATGGAATTGTTTTCAGACAGTGGAAGATAACAGGCAGCAGCCATAATCATGTCTTTTCGCATAATGACTGCACCGTCATGCAGCGGTGTATTTGGAATGAAAATATTAATCAGCAGCTCCGAGCTGACTCGCCCGTTAATGCCAATACCCGTTTCTACGTAATCATTCAGACCCGTCTCTCTCTCAATGACGATCAATGCACCAATGCGACGCTTGGCCATGTACGTAACCGATTTGCCCACCTCTTGAACCAAACGGCCAACTACCTCTTCATCCTGCGTACTGCTTGAACGGGAAAAAAGCTTACCTCGACCAAGCTGCTCCAGTGCTCGACGCAACTCCGGCTGGAAGATGATGACGACGGCCAAAACCCCGAATGTAAATGCCTGATTCATCAGCGCGTGTAGTGCCGTGAGCTGGAAGTATTTGCTGAGGAACCATGTGATGACGATGACCATAATCCCCTTCAGCAATTGTACAGCGCGCGTCCCGCGAATAAGCATAATGATTTTATAGAACACGTATGTAACGAGTAAAATATCCGTTGCATACCGTAGCAAATCCCCATAATCCATGGATATTGATATCATAACGAAGCCCCCATATCTCGCTCCATCTAATGAAGTCAGTCTATCTCCTGCGGAAAAAGCACGGCTCCACTGCCGTGCTCTGATAGCTGTACTCTCTATTTTCTCTTATGGCAAGATCGGAAGCAAGTCATTTCCAATATTTTTCACCTCATACCAGATCCAATCTACGATCGCTTCGATCGATTCGGTATTTCCCACGACTTGGGCAGTAGATGCCACGAACACTTTTCCTTCAATAGCCACAACATTTCCTGTTACATGGCCTTGAACATCTACGTTTCCGTTGCGGACAACCAAGTCTCCATCAATATTGGTTCCTGCTGGTACAACTACGACATTGCGTTCACGATCTATTTTTAATTTATCCAAATTAGCAGAGGATACCTGTAGAGTGTCATCCTGATCAAACCAACTGTTGAGTACGCTGCCGGTCATCAAAAAGAGAAATACCGCTGCAGCTGTCAAAAACGGATGATTACGAAGCCATCCTGATAACAGATTCGCTTTCGTCGGCGCAGGCAATTGCGCAAGTACACGAGCTGTAAAATCAGAAGAGACATGAATATGTGAAGCGCTTTGAACAAAAGCGATGGCTCTCTGCAACTCATGCATATGCTGACGACAACTCACACAAGTCTTTATGTGTGCTTGCAATTGCAGATTGGCTAATTCATCAGTGTCCCCATCTAGATATTCGTGGATGAGGCAAATCATATCCCGGCATTCCATCGTGATTTCTCCTTTCTCACATCAATCGCAACTTGCTGCGTAATGCTTCCCTTCCTCGGTGAATACGCGTCTTGATTGTCGTTATGGGAAGCTTTACGATATCGCTGATCTCCTGCAACGACAAATCCTCGATATAACGCAAGATCATAATCGAGCGATATTTGGGCTGTAAGTGAGACAAAGCATCTTGCACAGTCTCTTGCAGCTCCTGCGTTACGACTTTGTCCTCCGGTGTTCGCTCGTTAGAAGACAGGCGTGAATACCAGTCCAGGCCCTGGTTCGGTTTCTTCATCCAATGAAAAGTCAGGTCGTTTTTTCCGGCCACGGTCGATACATAGATTGGTCGCGATCCTGTAGATCCACGTGGAGAACTTATAGCTGTCATCGTATGAATGCAAATTGGCATAGACACGCAAAAATGTTTCTTGCGCGATGTCCTCTGCATCCTGACGGTTTCCCACCATACGATATGCGAGCTGAAATATCTTATCTTTATAAATCTCGATTAACTCCGCAAAAGCTTCACGGTCTCCGCGTTTAGCCCGCTGAGTCAACCGTTTCTCTACAAAATCCATGCGATCCTCCCCACAATACCGTAATCCTATATACGGATGATACTGCATATGGTTTCATTTTTAATCTTGTGTTTGTGCGGATAATTTGTTGGGAAATAGAGGAATAAGCGTATTGCTTTCTTCTATATATAAGTAATGATAGCTCATTTATCTCACGGGTGGAAAGGAGAGTGCAACGATTGTCAAAAAAAAACGTTCTCCTCGAGATTGAAATGCTGCGAAAAGAACTCAACGATCAATACAAAAAACAAGCCTGCATTACTCCAGAATTAATTACACTAAGTGTACAACTGGATCAGCTATTAAATAAACTGCGTCTCCATCCTTAGAATGTACAGCTTTCCCTCATCAAAGTAAAGATGCGGTAAAACAAAAAAAGAGGGCCAAAAGCCTCTCTTTTTTCATGATCTTCTTCATTTATTTTATAGTAATTTATCACCAAAAACGGAACTCATCAAAGCGACTGCAACGCGAGCTGTCATGTTTTCTCGGTCAAGAATCGGGTTGACCTCTACGAATTCTGCCGAGCAAAGAATATCTGCATCTGCCAGCATTTCCAATGAGACATGCCCTTCACGATAGGAGATACCACCTATTACTGGCGTCCCTACTCCCGGAGCATCGTGTGGATCAAGTCCATCCAAGTCGAGGCTCAAATGCACGCCATCTGTGTTTTTGGACACATGCGCGATTGCTTCATCCATGACTCGAGCCATACCCAACTTATCAATTTCGTGCATGGTGAAAACCTTCATCCCGATACGCTTGATCAATTCACGCTCGCCTTGATCCAGATCACGCGCACCGATGATGACCACGTTTTCTGCCTTTACCTTTGGTGTATATCCCCCAATGTTCGTCAGACGCTCATGCCCATACCCCAAGCTCGCTGCCAAAGGCATACCGTGAATATTTCCCGATGGAGAAGTGGCACCCGTATTCAAATCACCATGAGCGTCAAACCAAATGACACCCAGGTTTTTTACGTGCTTAGCGACACCCGCAATGGTTCCAAGGGCAATACTGTGATCTCCACCCAATACGAGCGGGAATCGACCAGCAGTCATGATATCGCTTACAACATTGGCAAGCTTTTCATTAGCTTCCACGACTTCATCCAGGTATTTATGGTTTTCCGTCTCGGTGAAGTGATGAGGGCGCGTTACAAAAATATCTCCGCGGTCTTCAATATTGAAGCCCATCTTTTCCAGGCGTGCTACAACACCTGCATAACGGATTGCGCTAGGCCCCATATCGACTCCGCGGCGGTCTGCACCTAGATCCATCGGTACACCAACAATGCTCATGTTTTTGTTCATAAAAGTGCCACCCTTTCCTTCGTTCATTTCATTCTCTACTCCTATATTGTAGCCCCGGAAAGCAAAATGACTCAACTCGACATGATTTTGCATAAATAACCTGTCGGACAAGCTTTGTCAAAAACACAAAAAAACGAGCAACCATTTCGGTTTCTCGTTTCTCGTAAACATATGGAGCGGGTGATGGGAATCGAACCCACGCGACCAGCTTGGAAGGCTGGAGTTCTACCATTGAACTACACCCGCATATAAAAAAATGGTCGGGAAGACAGGATTCGAACCTGCGACCCCTTGGTCCCAAGCCAAGTACTCTACCAAGCTGAGCTACTTCCCGATAAGTGGCGTGCCCTGAGAGATTCGAACTCCCGACCTTTTGATTCGTAGTCAAACGCTCTATCCAGCTGAGCTAAGGGCACCTATTCTAATTTTAAAAAACTGGTGAGCCATGAAGGACTCGAACCTTCGACCCTCTGATTAAAAGTCAGATGCTCTACCAACTGAGCTAATGGCTCGCAAAATGGCTGGGGTACTAGGATTTGAACCTAGGAATGACGGAGTCAAAGTCCGTTGCCTTACCGCTTGGCTATACCCCAACAACTCGCAAAATAAAAAATGGTGGGGAGAGACGGATTCGAACCGCCGAACCCGGAGGGAGCAGATTTACAGTCTGCCGTGTTTAGCCACTTCACTATCTCCCCATTTTTTATGGTGGAGGCTGACGGGATCGAACCGCCGACCCTCTGCTTGTAAGGCAGATGCTCTCCCAGCTGAGCTAAGCCTCCAAATCCCTGACAAAGTGACGAGTATGCTAAGAAGCATACTCTGAGAACTTTGCAGGTACCTTAACCACTGTTAAGGTGTTTTTAAGTGACCCGTAGGGGATTCGAACCCCTGAATGACAGCGTGAAAGGCTGCTGTGTTAAACCGCTTCACCAACGGGCCAAGATCATAAGAATACTTCTGGTGCTCCCGACAGGAATCGAACCTGCGACCTCTTCCTTACCATGGAAACGCTCTACCGACTGAGCTACAGGAGCATAATATGGCTCCTCGGGACGGACTCGAACCGCCGACCGATCGGTTAACAGCCGATTGCTCTACCAACTGAGCTACCGAGGAACGTTGAAGGTTTATTCCTTCAAAACTGAATACGCATGATTGCTAAGAGTGTGTGGATAAGTCCTCGACCGATTAGTATTCGTCAGCTCCACGCGTTACCGCGCTTCCACACCGAACCTATCAACCTCATCGTCTATGAGGGGTCTTACCAGCTTGCGCTGTGGGAAGTCTCATCTTGGAGGGGGCTTCACGCTTAGATGCTTTCAGCGCTTATCCCGTCCGCACATAGCTACCCAGCTGTGCCACTGGCGTGACAACTGGTGCACCAGCGGTGCGTCCATCCCGGTCCTCTCGTACTAAGGACAGCTCTCCTCAAACTTCCTACGCCCGCGACAGATAGGGACCGAACTGTCTCACGACGTTCTGAACCCAGCTCGCGTACCGCTTTAATGGGCGAACAGCCCAACCCTTGGGACCTACTTCAGCCCCAGGATGCGATGAGCCGACATCGAGGTGCCAAACCTCCCCGTCGATGTGGACTCTTGGGGGAGATAAGCCTGTT
>NC_012491.1:197500-260000 GCF_000010165.1 Brevibacillus brevis NBRC 100599 | reverse complement strand
CTCTATCCTTTCCATCAAAATTCAGCCCTATTCAAAATAAAAAGCCCTCCGTTTAGGAAGGCTTCAATTTGTTTGCAAATCTGAATTATTTCAGTAAGTTCAATTGCTGCAGTTGTGGACCCACCGTTTCCTTGAGAAGGGTTGGAGTTATCGTGCTCTCCACAATGGCAGCGACGAATAACAGAACGACCACAGTAAGAACCGCTAATGGAAATTGCTTGAGTGTATCGTACCAGTCATTTTTCAATCGTGCCAGCTTTTGCGGTTGGATTAGAACTCCCACTGAGCGTAAACTCAGCACCCCTAAACGAATACCCACTCCTGCTGCAAACAGGATAGCTGGGAGCTCAAAAATTCCATGTGGCAAAATCCCTGCACTAAAAATAAGCCATGGACTTACTCCAGCGCCGCTGTATTTGAAAAGGATAAATCCAAGCAGCACTCCATTCGTGAGCATTCCAATTATAGGAAATAACGCAAACAATATTCCTAGCGCCATCATCATCAATGCACTAAAAACATTATTGGAAAAAATCGTCCAGAATACCGCTAAAGGTCCGCCGCCGTTATCCTTTATCCGTTCAGCAATTTCCTTTAATTGGCCCATCATTTTACCGACCATCTCTTCAACGAGCGGTGCTTGAAAATACCCAATCAAGGCACCACCCAAAAATAGTAAGCATGCGGCGAAGAAATAGTTTCGGTTATCAAGCCATAAATGCCGCAATCGACTGCCCATGCACCACACCCCTTTACTACCTCATAATTCACTATATGCATTGTACCTCAACAATAGCCAACAGGCCAAAGAATATCCTTGTCTTCCCTGCATAAACTGTTATCGGACAAAGGAGGTACTATCCATGAAATTCATTTACGTGATCAGCGCGAAACGATTAAAGCAAATCTTAATTATTGTCGCGGCCATCGTGCTAACAGCCGGATTTGGTTATGCGGAACGCGATTCAATTGCTGCCTTTGCTGAAGGTGCCAGCACGCAAGCCCCCCAAGCTATTTATAAGGTCGACACCAAAGAAAAGAGAATCGCCCTTACCTTTGATATCAGCTGGGGAGAGACACGAGCATTACCTATACTGGATGTGCTGAAAGAAAAAAAGGTAAACAAAGCGACCTTTTTCCTCTCCTCTCCTTGGAGTCAACGACATCCAGACATCTTGAAACGAATCAAAGAGGATGGTCTAGAAATTGGTTCGCACGGTCACAAGCATGATAACTACACCAAATACTCCGATGAAGAAATTCGCTCCCAAATGGGCAAAGCGGACTCCATTTTAACCGAAATGACTGGAAAAAAACCAACACTCATTCGGATGCCCAATGGTGATTTTGACAAACGAGTGCTGGAAATCGCGAATCGTATGGGGTATTCCGTCATCCAATGGGATACGGACTCAAAAGATTGGACCAATCCGGGAACAGATGTGATCATCAATAATGTATTATCCAAAGCTCATCCAGGCGACATCGTCCTGATGCACGCGAGCGATTCTGCAAAAGATACACATCTTGCCCTCCCCGTGATCATTGATCAACTTCGCAAGGATGGCTATGAATTTGTTACAGTATCTGAACTCATTTCGGGTACAAGTGTAGAAAGCAAAGAAGTTCACTAAAACCAAAAAAGCTGACCTTCATTGGGTCAGCTTTCTCTTTTTACCAGACGATGCAATTGCATGACTTGCCAGACGTTACAAAACAATAGTGGGACGAGCATGGACAGTGTTGCACGCACATTGTCTTCCTTCAATGCTGGAATCCATTCCAGTGCCGTAACAACAAACATAAAGAAGGTCGTCGGTATCCATGCAGATTTATTGGTCAGACTTACTTTTCCATATGCGGTAACAATAGCAACAATTAATAATAGCGTTGGCTCAATAAAGTACGTGCCAAATCCTTTTCCTTCACCGAAGGACGTATAGCGAAGATAAATCATATCGAAAAAGACAAACAAAATAAGAAATACTTGGACGCTTTTCCATAGGGAAGCCGTTTTGAATATTGTTTTGGCGAAATAATTAATCGTCATATACGCAAAAAAACCCATCTGAGCCACAATGCTAATGGTCATTCCATACAGTAGGTACATGAACAAGCCGACAAAAAAGTTACCGGTGCTTCCTCCAAGCAGCTTGTCCAGATCAAAAATAAGGGCAACCAGGATCCCACCTAATCCCCCAAGCAAGAGTGTGGTAATAAAAAGCCATCCATACTTACGCAAACTCACCAAGTATTCCCTCCCATCCACATCGAATATGATTGTACCAATGGATACAAGAAAATACTAGCGTAAGAACAAAACAAAATGCACACGTTACTTGTAGGCAGAGTAAAGAAGGAGGTGTCCACCCCATGAGAAAAAAGACGATGTCTTTTTGGTTAACCGCTCTTGTCTGTCTGGTTCTTACCAGTTGCGGGGGTGGCGGACAAGCGCAAAGTTCGTCTCAGCCTGATTATAAAAGCGTCAAAGACATGGTGCTGGACATATTGCAGACGGACGAAGCGAAGCAATCTGTAGGGAAAATGATGAAGGATGACAAGTTCAAACAAAACCTGATGCTGGACGAGTCGACAGTGCGGACAACTTTGATTCAAAGCATGACGAATCCCAATAACACGCACATCAAAGAAGCGTTTAAAGACCCTAAGTTCGCAAGCGCCATGGCAAAGTCTATGAAAAATGAACAAAAAACGCTAATGAAGGACCTAATGAAGGACCCTGAATACCAAAAAGAGCTCATAAGCGTAATGAAAGACCCTGAGTTTGAGAAAAATTTGATGGACCTAATGAAAAGCTCTGCTTATCGACAGCAAACCATGCAAGTGATGAAGGATTCCTTGCAAAGTCCTTTGTTCCAGGCTGAACTCATGAAGATCATGACCAAAGTATCCGAGGACCTGACAAAGCCAAAGGAGCTGAAGCCGAAGAAAAAAGGAAAAGGAAAAGAAGGTAAAGGTGGAGGTTCCGGCGGAGGTTCTTCCGGCGGAGGCAGCGGTAAATCTTCTTAAAACGAAAAGGTGAGCTCTATTATTGTAGAGCCCACCTTTTTCATCTTCTTGAAGCTTATTGTTTGACGGCTTCCCCGCATTTTTCTATGACACGTTTGGCCATATCGATGTAAAGCTGACCAATTTCGGTCTTTTCTCCATAGATGGATGGGGAATAATCAGGTTCAGATGGATGATTATCCGGTTGTCCCAGCGGAATTTGAGCGAGCAGCTCACATGTCAATGTCTCAGCAAGCTTAGCTCCTCCACCACGCCCGAATACGTATTCTTTCGTACCATCTTTTGCTTCGTACCATGCCATATTTTCTACAATACCGAGGATTTCATGACCGGTCCGCTTTGCCATAGCGCCTGCCCGTGCTGCTACAAACGCTGCGGTAGCATGAGGAGTCGTTACCACAATCTCCATGCTTTGCGGAATCATGGTATGCACGTCAAGGGCCATGTCCCCCGTTCCTGGAGGCAAATCCAGCAAAAGGTAGTCCAATTCTTCGCCCCAATGTACTTCCGTGAAAAAGTTACGCAGCATTTTCCCCAGCATAGGGCCACGCCAAATGATCGGAGAGTTGTCCTCCACAAAAAAGCCCATGGACATAACTTTTACGTTTTGCTTTTCAACAGGCAGAATGGTTTCGCCAATCACGGTTGGACGTTGTTCAATATTCATCATATCGGGCACGCTAAAGCCGTAAATGTCTGCGTCGATAATGCCCACTTTTTTTCCTAAACGCGCGAGCGCAACAGCCAGGTTCACTGTCACCGTCGATTTTCCGACGCCACCTTTTCCGGAAGTGACCGCGATAAAGGTCGTATTCGAATCCTTCGCCAAGATCGGATTCAAGACGGGAGCTTGTCCCGGTGTCATGTTATGTGTTTGCCCACCTTGGTTCTTACGTAATTGGGCAGACAGAGCCGCACGTTCCTCATCTGTCATTGAACCGAATTGCAGGTGGACTTCTTCGGCTCCTAGCGCTTTCACAGCAGCGATGACATCATCCTCGATCTTGGCTTTGAGCGGACAACCCGAAATCGTCAGAACGACCGTGAGACTTACTGTCTTGCCTTCAATATGGATATCCCGAATCATGTTGAGCTCGACCAAGCTACGATTAATTTCGGGGTCTTTTACATCGCGTAGTGCTTCGAGAACCTGTTCTCTGGTCAACATTCTGGTTCACCTCATCTATGATCTTTTCAAACATTTCCATGCTGGTATAACGACAGCGTATGCGCGTTCATTATAGCATATTCGGGCGGGCGGAACACGACCACCGCCCTCTTAAGGTGTAATTGGCGCTTTTTCTCCCGAGTACTGACGCAGTATCCCTTGATAAATGGCATTAGCCATAGCCTTTTGGTATTCAACGCTCTGAAGTCGCTTTGCCTCCTCCGTATTGCTGACAAAGCCTACTTCTACCAAAACGGCCGGGCAGTTAACCTCCCGAATCAAGAACACATTGTTGGTCTTACTCGGAACCCGGTCTGTATGACCGATCACCCGTTTGATTTCATCTTGTATCAAATAAGAAACTTCTGCACTCTTTTTGAAGCTAGGGGAATAAAAAGTCTGTGCTCCTGACCATTTCGGAGAAGGGATGGAATTAACGTGTATGCTGACCAAAAAATCCGGTGTACTATCATTGACCAGCCTTACTCGGTTTCGAATATCCTCAGATTTTCGTTTGCGTGCCTGCGCCGCATCTGGACTCGCCAAATCCTTGTCTTCCTCCCTCGTCATAACTACAAACGCTCCTGACTGCTGAAGGAAATCCCGCAAGTACATGCTAATGGCCAAAGTCACTTCTTTCTCAACTACATTCCCGGCTTTGGAAACGGCACCGCCGTCTATTCCCCCATGCCCAGGGTCAATGGCTATGACCGTTCCCGTCAGTGGCAGCGACCATGCCTGCCAGGAAGAACGATCAGGCGCTTCGTAGGTGAACAACAGCATAAGCACGGCGAAAGCTAATATCCAGCCTACTCCTTTTCGTGTCACAGTGTATCGTCCCCTTTGTCCCATTCTCGTTCCATCTTATGGACAAACATGGACAAATATACCCGTTTGTGAAAAGGAAAAACCCCCCTGTCTGTGAACAGACAAGGGGGTTGTATCGAACAGCAATTAGCGCTTGGAGAATTGAGGTGCGCGACGAGCTGCTTTCAAGCCGTATTTCTTACGTTCTTTCATACGAGGGTCGCGAGTCAGGAAGCCAGCGCGTTTCAGAGCGCCGCGCAGTTCCGGATCTGCTTTCAGCAGAGCGCGAGCAACGCCGTGACGGATTGCACCAGCTTGACCAGTGGTTCCGCCGCCGTTTACGTTAACCAATACATCGTAACGACCAAGAGTTTCAGTCAGAACGAGTGGTTGTTTTACGATCAATTTCAATGTTTCCAAACCAAAGTAAGTATCCATTTCACGCTTGTTGATCACGATGCGACCTTCACCTGGAACCAGGCGAACGCGTGCTACGGAGTGCTTACGACGACCTGTACCGTAGTATTGTACTTGTGCCACGTATATTTCCTCCCTTTACCTTAACCGCGAATTTGCCAAACTTCTGGTTTTTGTGCTGCGTGTGGATGCTCAGTTCCAGCGTATACTTTCAGCTTGGTGAACATTTGACGTCCCAGGCTGTTTTTAGGCAGCATGCCTTTTACCGCCAGTTCGAACATACGATCTGGTCGCTTGTTCAGCATTGCGCCAGCAGTGGTTTTTTTCAAACCACCTGGATACAGGGAGTGAGTGTAGTAAATTTTGTCGTTCAGTTTGTTACCAGTCAATTTCACTTTGTCAGCGTTGATTACGATTACGAAATCGCCAGCGTCAACGTGAGGAGTGAATTCTGGTTTCAATTTTCCGCGCAGGATAGAAGCTACTTCGCTCGCCAGACGACCCAGCGTTTGGCCTTCAGCGTCAACGATGTACCATTTGCGCTCAACTTCGAGCGGTTTCGCCATATATGTGGTACGCATTTTTGTCCCTCCTAAATATCTTACCTAACACATATCCATCTACTTATAACCAAAACAACCGAAACTTGCAATGGAAGATAATTGCTGTTACGGGTGAGCAACTCTTCCAGGTGTTCCATGTAATCACGATCTTGTCTTTCAATCCCGGGGCTAGAGTGGGGCTAGGCGGGGTTAAAATACCAAGGAATATCGTACTACATAGACGCTCCATAGTCAAGTGCTGCTCGTGCGTCTAATAGTTGGAAATCAGAAAACTAGTAGACAACTTCCCACATGGTCAGACCCTTGGCTGGTGCTGTCTTACCTGCCTTTTCCCGATCACATGCGGCGAGGATTTCCCTCAGTTCAGCAGGGTTTCTTTTTCCTTGCCCTACTTCAACCAAAGTCCCCACAATAATTCGAACCATGTTGTACAAAAAACCGTTGCCTCGGCATGTCACCCATACCTCGTCTCCGATTTTTTCCACGGAGAGCCCGTACACAGTCCGAACCTTGTCCTCGACGTATGTCTTTGCCGAGCAAAAGGAAGTAAAATCATGTTCACCCACCAAATAATGAGCAGCCTGCTGCATTGCATCTACATCTAACGGAAACCGGACATGGTCAGCGTAACGATGCCGGAATACATCTGCCACTGGATTGTTGTCGATACAATATCGATATTCTTTTACTTGCACGTCAAAACGCGCATGAAAAGAGGCATCGACCTCTTCGACTGTCCGAATGACAATAGAATCAGGCAATTGATTGTTCAACACAAACCGCCATTTATCCATCGGAATGTTGCTCGCCGTGTCAAAGTGAATCACTTGACCGCGTGCATGAACACCCGCATCTGTCCGGCCTGAACCGAAGACCTGGATATCCTCTCCGGTAACCCGATTCAATGCGGCTTCAATTTCCCCCTGGACCGTTACTTGATCTGGCTGTACCTGAAAACCGCTGAAGTCAGTTCCGTCATATGCCAATACACATCGCAGTCGCTTCATGTACGCCACCATCCAATCACGATTACCAAGATCACACTCACAACAGCTACGATTCCATCACGCCAAGTGAACGTCAGCTTATTCAGCCGCGTTCTCCCCACTCCCCCGCGATAGCCACGCGCTTCCATCGCCAAAGCCAGTTCTTCAGCACGCCGAAACGCACTAACAAATAAAGGAATAGCGATCGGAATCAGGTTCTTGGCTCTGCGCACGAGACTTCCACTGGTGAAATTGGCTCCTCTGGCGGTCTGCGCCTTGATGATTTTATCCGTTTCTTCCATCAGGGTCGGAATGAACCGGAGTGCAATAGACATCATCAGGGCTATATCATGAACTGGTATGCCGATCTTCCCTAGTGGTCCTAGTAAACGCTCCAAACCTTCCGTCAAATCGATTGGAGAGGTTGTCAGTGTTAGTAGGGAGCTAATGAGAATCAAAAGTCCCAACCGCAAAGAAATGAAGATCGCCTGGCGAACTCCCTGTTCTTCTACTGTAAACCATCCCCACTGAAAGTAAACCGTTCCGCCTTTTGTGATAAAAATATGCAAGACTACGGTAAACAAAATCAGGATCCAGACAGGTTTTAAGCTTTTTAATATATAGGACAAGGAAAGCCTAGAAAGAAGTGCAGCATACAAGGTAAAACCAATGAGTATGGCGTACGTAACCGTATTGTTAGCCAGAAAAATCAAGGTAGCAAAAAGAATGATGAAGAGAAGCTTGCTTCGCGGATCTGCACGATGTAAAAAAGATTGCCCTGGTACGTATTGACCAATTGCGATATTCTGCAGCATGCCTAGCCCTCCTTTGGTACGGACAGTCGTTCCAGCAGATGGGCAATCAGCTCTTCCTCCCGATAAAGGGAGCTCGGCAGACTAGCCTTGTCCGGCAGCTTTTGATTCATTTGCGATACGAGAGCCACCGTTTCCGGTACATCCAAAGACAGCTCTCGGAGACGATCCACATGCATGAATACTTCCTCCGGCTTCCCCTGCAAAGCTACTTGACCTTGTTCCATCACAAGCAAATAGTCTGCATAGCGGGCTGCCTCTTCCATGCTGTGCGTGACCAATAGTGTCGTGAGGTTTTGTTCCCGATGAATCCGGTAGATCCCTTCAAGAATCGTGACTCGTCCCGCAGGATCAAGACCCGCAGTTGGTTCATCCAATACCAGAACCTTCGGCTGCATGGCAAGAACACCAGCCAAAGCAACACGTCGCATTTGTCCGCCACTCAAATGAAATGGCGAACGATCCTTGATCGTGGCATAATCCAGGCCGACAATTTCAAGGGACTCCTTTACGCGCGCTTCCACCATTTCCGTTGGCAAGTCAAAATTGAGCGGTCCAAAAGCAACATCCTTCGCAACCGTTTCTTCAAACAACTGATGTTCAGGATATTGAAAGACGAGCCCAATATCGCGCCTCTGAGCATGGGGTAATCGTCGCTTTGGAGTAATGACCGCATCACCCAGGGTAATCTGCCCTGAACTAGGCATCAGCAACCCGTTCAAGTGCTGAATCAGCGTTGACTTACCTGAGCCCGTGTGGCCAATAATTCCGACAAACGAACCAGATGGAATCGTCAGCGAAATATTGTGTAAGGCAACTCGCTCGAACGGTGTTCCCTTTGCGTAGATATGGCTTACTTGGTCAAAAGTAATTTGCATACGTGCTCCACCAGCTCCTCTTGATGCAGGACAAACGGTAAATCAATCCCTTTGGACTGAAGTGCGTGTCGCAGTCGTACGGCAAATGGCACATCCAGTCCCACCTGTTTCAAACGATCTACCTCATTAAACACTTCACTCGGCTTACCTTCCATCAGGACTTCACCCGCATTCATGACGATGACCTTATCCGAATAGATGGCTTCTTCCGGAAAGTGGGTAATGTTTATGATCGTGAGTCCCTCATCACGGTTCAGTTGACGAGCCAGATTTAGCACTTCCATTCTCCCTTGTGGATCAAGCATCGCTGTCGCTTCATCCAAAATGATGACAGAAGGACGCATCGCCATAATCCCTGCAATCGCCACTCGTTGCTTTTGACCACCAGACAGACGATGTGGTTGTGCTTGTAAATAAGACTCCATCCCTACAGAAACGAGCGCCTCATCGATACGATCTCGCATCTCTTTGGGGTCCACACCCATGTTCTCTAGGCCAAAGGCGACATCATCTTCCACAGTGGCCCCAACAATCTGATTGTCCGGATTCTGAAAGACCATGCCAACATGTCGTCGAATTTCCCAAAGCTGCTCCCCATCTTTCGTATCCATTCCACTGATAAGTACTGTGCCGCCTTCTGGAAGCAACAGAGCATTCATCAGCTTTGCCATCGTTGATTTGCCGGAACCGTTGTGACCCAATACGGATACAAAGGAACCTTTTTGAATGGTAAGGTCAACACCTTGTAATACCGGAACCCGTTGGCCATCCTCACCATCGTAGGTATAAGAAACATCTCGCAATGCCAGCAGGTTATCTTCATTCATGAGGCATTCACAACCTCCCCAGCCTTCACAGGGAACTGACTAGCAGGATTTCGAAGAGAAAGGAAAAAAGGGTTGAATCAGAGTCCAGCCTATGACCAGATCTGCCCCCACCCTTTTCGCGGTAATCTACCAGGCTTACAACCTGAGTAAATGACCAGTTTACATGTATTAAACGAATTCGATGTACGCCATTGGAGCAGCGTCGCCACGGCGAGGGCCGGCTTTCAGGATACGAGTGTATCCACCGTTGCGCTCTTTGAAGCGAGGAGCGATTTCATCGAACAGTTTTTGAA
Source organism: Brevibacillus brevis NBRC 100599 (assembly GCF_000010165.1). Classification (NCBI taxonomy): domain Bacteria; kingdom Bacillati; phylum Bacillota; class Bacilli; order Caryophanales; family Paenibacillaceae; genus Brevibacillus; species Brevibacillus brevis. The sequence continues at coordinate 250,219 of NC_012491.1, read as the reverse complement.
CAGCATCGCGGCCTTCAGCATTCGCAACTTCTTTACGAACGAAAGCAGCAACTTGACGGCGAGCATGCAGATCGCCACGTTTCGCGAGCGTGATCATTTTTTCAGCGATTGGGCGCAATTCTTTCGCCTTCATCTCTGTAGTTTCGATGCGCTCGTTGATGATCAGGTCTGTTACCAAGTCGCGGAACAGCGCTTTACGAGCTGAGCTACGACGACCCAATTTACGTTGTGCCATGTGGTTTACCTCCCTCTTAATCGAGAGAACAAAAGTTTGCTTCTTGGTTTGCTACTCTAATCGTCGCTGCGCAGGGACAGGCCCAGTTCAGCTAACTTTTCTTGAACTTCTTCAAGAGATTTGCGCCCCAGATTGCGTACTTTCATCATGTCCTCTTCGGTCTTCTGCGTCAGCTCTTGCACGGTATTAATACCGGCACGCTTCAAGCAGTTGTAGGAACGAACAGAAAGATCGAGCTCTTCGATAGTCATCTCCAAGACTTTCTCTTTCTTGTCCTCTTCCTTCTCTACCATGATTTCTGCATCCTTCGCCTCGTCAGTCAGACCGACGAACAAGTTCAGGTGCTCCGTCATGATTTTTGCGCCGAGACTCACGGCTTCTTCCGGACTGATGCTACCGTTAGTCCAAACCTCAAGTGTTAACTTGTCATAGTTGGTCATTTGCCCTACACGGGTATTTTCCACTTGATAGTTAACGCGCTTGATCGGCGTGTAGATCGAATCAATCGGAATCACACCAATAGGCAGATCCTCAGATTTGTTTCCATCAGATTGAACATAACCACGACCACGTCCAGCTGTCATGCGGATATGCAGACGACCGCCATTGGCCAACGTTGCAATATGAAGATCAGGGTTTAAGACCTCCACATCACTGTCAGCACGGATATCTCCCGCTTTGACAACGCCTTCGCCTTCTGCATCGATCTCGATTACTTTTTCTTCATCGGAATGGATCTTCAGCGCCAAGCCTTTGATGTTCAGGATGATCTCGGTTACATCTTCAACGACGCCTTCAACCGTAGAGAATTCGTGAAGAACCCCATCGATTTGAACAGTACGAACTGCCGCGCCTGGCAAGGACGAAAGAAGAATTCGTCTCAGCGAGTTGCCAAGGGTAGTTCCGTATCCGCGCTCTAGAGGTTCTACAACAAACTTTCCATACGAGTTGTCGTCGCTAACTTCCACAACCTCGATTTTTGGTTTTTCTATTTCTATCATTAAACAAACCCTCCTTCAAAACGTCGAAATCCTTGGGTGGGCCGCATACGTGCCCACTCAGGAATTTCCCCGGCGGTTTACCGTTTGCGTGCATGACAAGCTATAAATCAGAATTTACCATTCTAGTATGGACATGTTCTGAACGATATAAACCAGTTACACGCGGCGACGTTTTGGTGGACGGCAACCGTTGTGCGGAATTGGCGTCACGTCTTTAATCATGTTCACTTCAAGACCAGTTGCTTGCAGGGAACGGATCGCAGCTTCACGACCTGCACCTGGGCCTTTTACCGATACTTCAAGGGAACGCATGCCGTGTTCCATAGCAACGCGTGCAGCCGCTTCAGCAGCCATTTGCGCAGCAAATGGAGTGCTTTTACGGGAGCCTTTGAAGCCGAGGGAACCAGCACTGGACCAAGAGATCGCGTTACCGTGTGGATCCGTGATTGTGACGATCGTATTGTTGAAAGTAGAACGGATGTGTGCTACGCCGACTTCAACATTCTTACGGTCACGACGACGGGTACGTGTTGCTGTAGCTTGTTTTCTTTTCGCCATGTCAGATTACCCTCCTTTACTTCTTCTTGTTTGCTACTGTACGGCGTGGACCTTTACGCGTACGAGCATTTGTTTTAGAACGTTGACCGCGAACTGGAAGTCCACGACGATGGCGGATGCCACGGAAGCAACCGATTTCCATCAGACGCTTGATGTTGAGGGAGATCTCACGACGGAGGTCACCTTCTACCTTCACAGTTTTGTCGATGTACTCACGAAGTTTGTTCACTTCATCTTCTGTCAGATCGCGAACACGAGTGTTCATATCTACGCCAGTAGCGGACAGAATTTTTTGAGACGTGGGGCGGCCAATACCAAAAATGTAGGTAAGAGCAACTTCAACGCGTTTTTCGCGCGGCAAGTCTACGCCTGCAATACGTGCCATGTGTCAAAAGCACCTCCTTGTTTACCCTTGTTTTTGCTTATGCTTCGGATTTTCACAAATAACCATTACGTTACCTTTGCGACGGATAACCTTGCATTTCTCGCAGATCGGTTTAACCGAAGGTCTCACTTTCATGGTTCTTGCCTCCCTTTTCTAGGGGTTTTGCTTACTATTTATAGCGGTACGTAATACGTCCGCGGGTTAAGTCGTACGGCGACAGTTCAACAGTTACTTTATCCCCCGGCAGGATACGGATAAAGTGCATGCGGATTTTTCCTGAGACGTGAGCAAGGACTTTATGTCCATTCTCTAATTCTACTCGAAACATAGCATTTGGCAAAGGTTCGATTACCGTACCTTCCACCTCAATTACATCATCTTTTGCCATGGTAAACTCTCCTTTCTTCTGCTCTTCAGTCGGACCATGAGTTTTGCGAAATGATCACACAACGAACTTATCGTCGACACGTTGGACGACAATCCCGAATCGTTCGGAACTACCGTTTTTATGTCCGTGTAAAAATCTCATAGCCATCTTCCGTAATCGCGATGGTGTGTTCAAAATGAGCACAAGTTTTCCGATCCACTGTTACTACCGTCCAATTGTCCTCCAATGTGCGGACATAACGTTCGCCGGCATTTACCATTGGCTCAATTGCCAACACCATGCCTGGTTTTAACCGTGGTCCTCGATCAGGAGGGCCGTAGTTAGGAACCTGCGGATCTTCGTGCAAGTTTTGCCCGATCCCATGCCCCACATACTCGCGAACGAGTGTGAAGTCGGCAGCTTCTGCATGAACCTGAATCGCATGAGAGATATCGGATAAGCGTCCACCTGGAACAGCTTTTTCAAGCCCCTTGTACAACGACTCTTCCGTTACTCTGAGTAGCTTCTGGTTTTCTGTTGAAATCTTACCGACCGGATACGTCCAAGCGGAGTCGCCATGATAACCCTGAAACTGGGCACCAATGTCGATACTGATAATGTCTCCTTCTTGTAACGCCCGTTTACCTGGGATCCCGTGTACGAGTTCTTCATTGACTGAAGCACAGATACTTCCTGGAAAGCCACCATAGCCTTTAAACGATGGAATTGCTCCCATGCTTCGAATAAAGGTCTCGGCAATTTCGTCTAGCTGCTTCGTCGTGACACCAGGCTTGATCGCCTTGGCCAGTTCTTGATGGGTGAGTGCGACGATACGACCAGCTTCGCGCATAACCTCAAGTTCTGCTTTCGACTTTAGGATAATCATTCGCAATTACCCTCGCAACAAAGACTTAATTTCCGCAAACACTACCTGGATATCTTGTTCTCCATCGATATCTCGCAGAAGTTCCTGTGCGGAATAGTAGTCGATAAGTGGCTGTGTTTGAGCGATATTCACGTCAAGGCGTTGTGTTACCACTTCGATCTTGTCGTCTTCACGCTGATACAGCTTACCACCATCTTTATCACATACGCCAGCCTCTTTTGGAGGATTGAACATCGTGTGATAGCTAGCACCACAAACAGGGCAGATCCAGCGACCGGTCAGACGTTCAATCAATTGCTCGCGTTGAACGTTGATGTTAATTACATGGTCAATTTCGCGTCCCAGCTCTTTTACTGTAGCTGTCAACGCTTCCGCCTGAGGAACTGTGCGCGGAAAACCATCTAAGAGGAATCCCTTTGCGCAGTCATCCATCGAAAGGCGCTCCCGCACAATACCAATGACAACCTCGTCTGGGACGAGATGACCTTTATCCATGTAGGATTTTGCCTCTAGTCCGAGCGGCGTTTCGTTTTTGACCGCAGCTCGGAACATGTCGCCAGTCGAAATGTGCGGGATGTCAAACTCTTTTACGATACGTTCTGCCTGTGTCCCTTTACCGGCTCCAGGCAGTCCCATCAGAATTATATTCACGTCCATTCCCTCCGTCCCATCAAAAAAGCTACAGAAGCTTTTCTGTAAACATCTAAGTCATTACTTGATAAACCCTTGGTAGTGGCGTTTGATCATTTGACTTTCAATCTGCTTCATTGTATCCAAGCTTACCCCAACCACGATCAACAGCGATGTACCACCGATGTAAATGGATTGTGGCAAGTTTGCAAGACTACCGAAGAAGAATGGCAATATCGCAATAATCATCAAGAACAAAGCGCCCGCCAATGTTAACCGGTTTAATGTACGAGTAATGAATACCTCAGTGTTTTTACCAGGTCGGATACCAGGAATGTAACCGCCATTTTTTCTCATGTTTTCTGCCATTTGTACAGGGTTGATCTGTACGAATGTGTAGAAGTAGGTGAATCCGAGAATCAAGATAGCGTAAAGCGTCATTCCTAATGGTTTGTTGACTTGGAAGTTCTGATAAATCCAGTTAGCAAATCCTTGTCCAGATGCATCCACCCAGAACTGAGCAATCGTTGACGGGAACATTACCAGCGATACCGCAAAGATAACAGGAATAACACCAGCAGAGTTGATTTTCAGTGGAATGTGGGTAGATTGACCACCGTACATTTTGCGTCCAACCACTCGTTTCGCATATTGCACTGGAATCTTACGAAGGCCTTGCTGCATAAAGATAACCCCGACAATGATGGCGAGGATCACCAATAGGATAAGCAGAACTTTGACGACGCTGAAGAATACGTTTTGAGATGGGTCAGCGAACTGTGTTGTGTAAATCGTCGTAATCCCTTGCGGAATGTTAGCGACGATCCCACCAACGATCAGGATCGAAATCCCGTTACCGATACCCTTCTCCGTAATCTGTTCCCCCATCCACATCATGAATGCGGTCCCAGCTGTCAAAGTCAACGCAATGAGTGCATAGCTGCTAACCGACGTGTCGTTTAGTAAACCAGGCGCCATATTGTTGAATCCAATCGTCATCCCTACAGACTGAATCAAACCAAGGATAATTGTAGCGTAACGGGTAACGGTGGCAATCTTGCGACGACCAACTTCCCCTTCACGAGCCCATTGCGTAAGCTTAGGCACAACATCCATGGACATCAGCTGCATGATAATCGATGCCGTAATGTACGGCATGATACCCATGGCAAAAATCGAGAAGTTATGCAGTGCACCACCTGAGAAGGTGTTCAACAAGCCAAGTAATTGGTTTGTGTTCTGCTGAAACAACGCGACATTTACGTTAGGAACTGGCACATAGCTTCCGATCCGGAAAACAACCAGCATCATGAGCGTAAAAAGGATTTTGCGACGAAGGTCGCTAATTTTGAAAATGTTAGTTAAGGACGCTAACATTAGATCACCTCGGTTGTTCCACCGACTTGTGCGATCTTCTCAGCAGCAGCTCCGGAGAACTTGTGAGCTTTTACAGTCAGCTTCACAGTCAGTTCACCGTTAGCAAGAACCTTAACACCGTCGCGCAGCGCGCTGATAACACCAGTTTCTTTCAACAGCTCAGGTGTTACTACAGTGCCCTCTTCGAAACGGTTCAGCGCGTCCAAGCTAACAATCGCAAATTCTTTGCGGCTGATGTTAGTGAAACCACGCTTAGGCAGACGACGGTACAATGGGTTTTGACCACCCTCGAAACCTGGGCGTACGCCGCCACCGGAACGAGCGTTTTGACCTTTGTGACCTTTACCAGCAGTTTTGCCAGTACCGCTACCAATACCGCGACCGATACGCTTACGAGTGTGACGGGATCCTTCTGCAGGTTGCAGTTCATGCAATTTCATACGTTGCACCTCCTAACTAATTGAGATGTTCAATTAAGCTTCTACTTCTTTCACTTCTACCAAGTGCTTCACTTTGAAAACCATTCCACGAATTGCAGGATTATCTTCCTTCACTACAGTGGAGTTGATTTTGCGAAGACCCAGAGCTTTTACAGTGTCTTGCTGATCTACAGTACGACCGATCAGGCTGCGTTTGAGGGTGATTTGCAATTTTGCCATGTTCATTCCCTCCTTATTAACCCAACAACTCGTCAACAGTCTTACCGCGCAATTTCGCGACATCTTCCGCTGTTTTCAGACGACCGAGGCCTTCCAGCGTAGCGTTGACCATGTTGATAGGATTGTTGGAACCAAGAGACTTACTCAAGATATCGCCTACACCAGCCAGTTCGAGTACGGCACGAACAGGTCCACCAGCGATAACACCTGTACCAGGGGCAGCAGGCTTGATGAGAACCTTACCAGCGCCGAATTGGCACAGTACTTGGTGCGGAACAGTTGTTCCTCTCATCGGTACACGGATCAATTTTTTCTTAGCATCGTCAATCGCTTTGCGAATGGCGTCTGGAACTTCTTGAGCTTTACCCATACCAGCACCTACGTGGCCGTTACGGTCTCCCACAACAACCAAGGCGCTGAAGCTCATACGACGTCCACCTTTAACCGTTTTTGCAACACGGTTAACTGCGACTACTTTTTCTTCGAGCTCTAATTTGCTAGGGTCGATACGCATTCCTTACCCTCCTTGTTGTTAGAATTGCAGACCAGCTTCACGAGCTGCTTCTGCCAGTGCTTTAATACGTCCATGATAGATGTAACCACCGCGGTCAAAAATCACTTCAGTCGCACCTTTTTCTTGTGCACGCTTAGCGATCAGTGTGCCAACAGCTGTAGCAGCTTCCACGTTTGCGCCATTATTCAGGCCCAGCTCTTTATCCAAAGAAGATGCAGATACCAGTGTTACGCCAGTTGCATCGTCGATCAATTGAGCGTAGATGTGCTTAGAAGAACGGAATACGTTCAGACGTGGGCGAATGGTAGTACCAATCACACGTTTGCGGATTCGCAGGTGACGTTTTTTCCGAGCTTTGTTTTTATCAGCTTTCGTAAACATTAAGCGGCCTCCTTTCTCATGAAGCTAGAAGCTTATTTACCTTTTTTACCTTCTTTACGACGAACAACTTCATTGCTGTACTTGATACCTTTACCTTTGTATGGCTCAGGTTTACGCAGAGAACGGATTTCAGCAGCAATTTGGCCTACGCGCTCTTTGTTAATACCTTTTACCACCAAAGTGGTTTGGTTTGGTACATCAATTTCGATACCCTCTTCTGGAGTAACTTCCACTGGGTGGGAGAAACCAAGAGAGAGAGTAACACCGTTGCCGGACTTAGCAGCACGGTAACCTACACCGACCAGTTCCAGGGTACGAGTGAAGCCTTCAGATACGCCAGTTACCATGTTGGATACCAGCGCACGAGTCGTACCATGCAGGGAACGGTGAAGTTTGTTATCGCTTGGACGCTCAACGATTACTTCGTTTTCAGCGATGTTGATTTTGATATCTTCATGGAAGCTACGAACGAGTTGACCCTTAGGGCCTTTTACCGTCAGCTCAGTACCGTTCAGAGTGAGGGTAACGCCTGCAGGGACCACGATCGGTTTTCTACCGACACGAGACATGTGGTGCACCTCCTGTGCTATTTACAATCTGTTAATTACCAAATGTATGCGAGAACCTCTCCACCTACGTGAGCTTGACGAGCTTGCTTGTCAGTCATTACACCAGTGGATGTAGAGATGATCGCGCAACCGAGACCACCCAAAACCTTAGGTACTTCATTGTTCTTTGCATAAACACGAAGTCCTGGCTTGGAGATGCGTTTCAGACCTGTGATAACACGCTCGTTGCCTGCACCATATTTCAGGAATACGCGGATGATTCCTTGTTTGTTGTCTTCAACAAACTCCGCATCGCGGATGAAGCCTTCTTCTTTCAGAATGCGCGCGATTTCCTTCTTGATGGTGGACGCCGGGATTTCCACTTTCTCGTGGCGAACCATGTTGGCGTTACGAATTCGTGTCAACATATCTGCGATTGGATCAGTCATAACCATGAGAGAAAACCTCCTTCCCGTTTCAAATTACCAGCTTGCTTTTTTCACGCCTGGAATTTGACCTTTATAAGCAAGTTCACGGAAGCAAATACGGCAGAGTTTAAATTTGCGCAATACGGAGTGAGGACGTCCGCAACGCTCGCAACGTGTGTACGCGCGTACTGCAAACTTCGGCTCCCGCTGTTGCTTGATGATCATTGATTTCTTTGCCACATTCTTCCCTCCTTACGAGTGGGTTTATTTACGGAATGGCATACCCATTTGAGTCAGCAACTCACGAGCTTCCTCATCCGTTTTCGCGGAAGTAACAACAACGATGTCCATACCGCGAACTTTATCAATTTTATCGTACTCGATCTCAGGGAAGATCAGTTGTTCCTTCAGACCAAGTGTGTAGTTACCGCGTCCGTCAAAAGCCTTGGAAGAAATTCCACGGAAGTCACGAACACGTGGGAGAGATACGTTCATCAATTTGTCGAGGAAGTGGTACATACGCTCGCCGCGCAGAGTAACCTTCGCACCGATCGGCATACCTTCACGCAATTTGAAACCCGCGATGGATTTCTTAGCCTTTGTTACTACAGGCTTTTGACCAGCGATGATTTGCAGGTCTTCAATTGCAGTATCCAAGGACTTAGCGTTCGCTACCGCTTCGCCAACACCCATATTGATGATGATCTTTTCTACTTTCGGCACTTGCATGATGGAAGTGTAGTTGAACTTGCTCATCAAGCTAGGTACGATTTCGCTCGTATACTTTTCTTTCAATCTTGTTGCCATCTAGGATATCCTCCTTTCCAACCTGACTACTTGTCGAGTACTTCGCCAGACTTTTTCGCGTACCGAACTTTCTTGCCGTTATCCAAAACTTTGTAACCGATGCGAGTAGCTTTTCCGGACTTCGGATCGATCAAAGATACGTTGGATACGTGAATAGCTGCTTCTTGAGTCACAATGCCACCTTGCGGGTTAGCTTGGGACGGACGGCTATGTTTCTTCACGAGGTTGATACCTTCAACCAGAACGCGTTCTTTCTTTGGATAAGCAGCGAGAACGCGACCTTTTTTGCCTTTATCTTTGCCCGCATTTACGATAACAGTGTCGCCTTTTTTAACGTGCATCGCTTGGTGCACCTCCTATCGAACAAACTGCCTGAGTTTTGCCGTTCAATTAGATAACCTCTGGAGCCAGAGAGATGATCTTCATGAAATCCTTATCGCGGAGCTCACGAGCCACAGGTCCAAAGATACGAGTACCACGTGGGGATTGATCGTCTTTGATAACTACAGCTGCATTTTCATCGAAACGGATGTAAGAACCATCGTTACGACGAACGCCACTTACTGTGCGTACTACTACCGCTTTAACTACTTGACCTTTCTTGACAACGCCGCCGGGTGTAGCGGATTTTACGGAGCACACGATAACATCACCGATGTTCGCCGTTTTACGACCGGAACCACCCAGAACCTTGATGCACATGAGTTCCTTTGCACCGGAGTTGTCAGCAACAGCCAATCTCGTCTGAGTTTGGATCATTTACTGTTCCTCCTTTCGGAATTAATATCCGAAAATCTGACTTATACGATTACTGCCTCTTCGACGATACGTACCAAACGGAAACGCTTGTCTTTAGACAATGGACGAGTTTCCATGATTTCTACGATGTCGCCCACTTTTGCCGTGTTGTTCTCGTCGTGAGCCTTGAACTTTTTCGAGAATTTCATGCGTTTGCCGTACAAAGGATGTGTCTTGTAAGTTTCAACAAGAACAACAATGGTTTTATCCATTTTGTCGGAAACAACGCGACCTACAACTGTTCGACGCATATTGCGATCTGCGGTCATCGTTCAAACCTCCTTCCTATAATTAGCCGATTCCCAATTCTCTCTGGCGCAGGACGGTTTTCGCACGAGCAATATCCTTACGCACTTGTTTAATACGAGATGTGGTTTCGAGTTGACCCGTAGCCAGCTGGAAACGAAGGTTGAACAACTCTTCTTTCAAAGAAGTAACGTTTTGTTCGATCTCGGCAGTGGTCAAATTACGGTACTCATTAGCCTTCATGTGCGTCACCACCCACTTCTTCACGCTTCACGAACTTGCACTTGATTGGCAGTTTGTGCATAGCCAGACGCATAGCTTCGCGAGCGACTTCTTCAGGAACACCAGCAAGCTCGAACATGATCTTGCCTGGCTTCACTACCGCTACCCATTTCTCAGGAGAACCTTTACCGGAACCCATGCGGACTTCGAGCGGTTTTTGTGTTACTGGTTTATCTGGGAAAATTTTGATCCAAACTTTACCACCACGTTTGATGTAACGAGTCATCGCGATACGAGCTGCCTCGATCTGACGGTTAGTTACCCAAGATGGTTCCATTGCTTGCAATCCGTATTCACCGAACGCAACAGTAGTACCGCCTTTTGCGTTACCAGCCATTTTCCCGCGGTGTTGTTTACGGTGTTTCACGCGTTTTGGCGTCAACATGATTACTTGCCTCCTTCCTCAGTAGCGACGTTCTTTCTCGCTGGAAGGACTTCTCCACGATAGATCCACACTTTAACACCGATGCGACCATAAGTGGTATGTGCTTCAGCAGTACCGTAGTCGATGTCAGCGCGCAATGTGTGAAGTGGAACAGTACCTTCGCTGTAACCTTCAGAACGTGCGATGTCCGCGCCGCCAAGACGACCGCTTACCAAGGTTTTGATACCTTTAGCACCAGAGCGCAGCGTACGAGTGATCGATTGCTTTTGCGCACGGCGGAAAGAAATGCGGTTTTCTAATTGGCGTGCAATATTTTCAGCTACCAGAGTAGCATCCAGATCCGGACGTTTGATTTCGTTGATATTGATATGAACGCGTTTGCCAGTCAGATCAGTCAGGGTTTTGCGCAGAGTTTCAACCTCTGAACCACCTTTACCAATTACCATACCAGGCTTAGCGGTGTGAATCGTAACGTTCACGCGATTAGCTGCGCGTTCGATTTCGATCGTGGATACAGCAGCATCTTTCAGACGCCCTTTTACATACTTGCGGATTTTCAAGTCTTCGTGCAACAGAGTTGCGAAGTCCTTGTCAGCGTACCATTTGGACTCCCAGTCACGAATGACACCGATCCGAAGACCTACCGGGCTTACCTTTTGACCCACACGTAATCCCTCCTTATTTCTCGTTTAGTACCACTGTGATGTGGCTCGTGCGTTTATGGATGCGGCTAGCGCGACCCATAGCGCGCGGACGGAAACGCTTCAACGTAGGACCTTGGTCTACGAAGACTTTACCCACTACGAGGCTGTTTGGATCCATCTCATAGTTGTGCTCAGCGTTTGCAATAGCCGACTTCAGGAGTTTTTCAACAACTGGAGAAGCTGCCTTTGGCGTGTGTTTCAAGATCGCCAAAGCTTCACCTACTTGCTTGCCTCTGATCAAGTCTACCACCAGGCGAACTTTACGAGACGCGATGCGAATGTTGCGTGCAACTGCTTTTGCTTCCATCTTTGTACCTCCTCTCTGTCAAGAGAAAATTAGCGCTTCTTGGACTTCTTGTCGTTGTCGACGTGACCCTTGAAGGTACGAGTTGGTGCGAATTCACCCAATTTATGACCAACCATGTCTTCCGATACGTATACTGGTACATGTTTGCGGCCATCGTAAACTGCAAACGTGTGTCCTACGAAATCAGGGAAGATGGTGGAACGGCGAGACCAAGTTTTGATCACGCGTTTCTCGTTCTTTTCATTTTGCTCGTCAACTTTTTTCATCAAGTGGTCATCCACGAAAGGACCCTTTTTTAAACTACGTCCCATTAGTGAACCTCCCTTCGCCAAAGGCGTTCGGTTATAGTATCAGCCTACCTTACTTCTTGCGGCGGCGGATGATGTATTGGTCGGACTTGTTCTTCTTCTTACGAGTCTTGAGACCCAGGGTTGGTTTACCCCAAGGAGTAACAGGAGCCTTACGACCGATTGGAGCGCGACCTTCACCACCACCGTGTGGGTGATCGTTAGGGTTCATTACGCTACCGCGAACAGTTGGACGGATACCCAACCAGCGGGAACGTCCTGCTTTACCGATGTTCAGCAGTTCGTGATCCAGGTTACCTACTTGACCGATAGTAGCGCGGCATACGTTGTGGATGCGGCGAGTTTCACCGGAAGACAGGCGAACGATTACGAACTCACCATCACGACCAAGCAATTGAGCAGATGTACCAGCAGCGCGCACCAATTGGCCGCCTTTACCAGGTTTCAGCTCGATGTTGTGGATGGTAGTACCTACCGGGATTTTCTCCATTGGCAGTGCGTTACCGATTTTGATGTCGGCATCTGCTCCGGATACGATCTGGTCGCCCACTTTCAGGTTGTGTGGAGCGATAATGTAACGCTTTTCACCGTCTGCATAGTTGATCAGCGCGATGTTAGCGGAACGGTTTGGATCGTATTCAATGGTTGCTACGCGACCAATGATACCATCTTTGTTACGTTTGAAGTCGATAATACGGTATTTACGTTTATGACCGCCACCTTGATGACGAACGGTAATTCTACCTTGGTTGTTGCGACCAGCTTTTTTGCTGAGAGGCGCCAACAAGGATTTTTCGGGAGTCGACGTGGTGATCTCCTCGAAAGTAGAAACCGTCATTTGGCGACGACCAGGAGAAGTCGGTTTAAACTTTTTGATACCCATGTTAATACCCTCCTTTTCGGTAGTCGTCGAGGTTATACTCCCTCGTAGAAGGCCAATTCTTTGCTGTCATCAGTCAGCTTAACGATTGCTTTCTTCCACTCGGACGTGTAACCGGAGTATTTTCCGTAGCGTTTTGGTTTCGCAGGTACACGAACTGTGTTAACTGCTTCTACTTTTACGCCAAATACTTTTTCAACAGCTTGTTTGATTTCTGTTTTGTTAGCTTTGAGAGGTACTTCGAAAACGTACTTCTTCTCAGCCATCATATCAGTGGTGCGCTCGGTAATGACAGGGCGTTTAAGGACATCATGAAGGCTCTTCATTATGCGAGCACCTCCTCTACTTTCGCAACCGCTTCTCTCGTCACGATTACTTTGTCATGCGCTACCAGATCAAGAACGTTAATGCCTGCAGCATCTACGATTTTTGTACCTGGGATATTGCGGGAAGCGAGCGCTACGTTTTGGTCGTACTCGGAAGTAACGATCAGAACTTTGCGATCTACTTTCAAGCTGCTCAGAACAGCTGTCATTTCCTTAGTTTTTGGAGCTGCGAAGTTCAAAGCTTCCAATACCAGGAGTTCGTTGTTTTGTACTTTCGTGGAAAGTGCAGATTTCAGAGCCAAACGGCGAACTTTACGGTTCAGTTTGTAACCGTATTTGCGCGGAGTTGGACCGAATACAACACCGCCACCTTTCCATTGCGGAGAGCGAATGGAACCTTGGCGTGCACGACCTGTACCTTTTTGGCGCCATGGCTTGCGGCCACCACCACGTACTTCAGAACGGTTCTTTACATCATGTGTACCTTGGCGTTGGGATGCTTGTTGCATCACGATCGCATCGTACAGAACTGCGCTGTTAGGCTCAATACCAAATACGCTGTCTGCCAGATCGATTTCGCCAACTTGAGAACCGGTTTGGTTATAAAGAGCTACTTTCGGCATGTCAGTTCCTCCTTTCCTTACTAGTTCTTCTTGACTGCCGTGGATACCAGTACGCAGCTGTTTTTCGGACCAGGCACGGAGCCTTTTACGAGAACCAGGTTACGTTCTGTATCTACTTTAATTACTTCCAGGTTTTGAATGGTAACGTTGTCGCCACCCATTTGACCTGGCAGTGTTTGACCTTTAAATACGCGGTTCGGAGCTACAGCACCCATGGAACCTGGACCGCGATGGTAACGCGAACCGTGAGCCATAGGACCGCGGGATTGATTGTGACGTTTGATCGCACCTTGGAAACCTTTACCCTTGGATACGCCAGCTACGTCCACCATTTCTCCCTCGGCAAAAATGTCAGCCTTCAACTCTTGACCAACCTCGTAATCAGCGAGGTTAACTCCGCGAATTTCGCGAATGAAGCGCTTAGGAGCAGTGTTAGCTTTCGCTGCATGTCCTTTTTCCGGCTTGTTAGCGCGCTGTTCTTTTTTGTCTTCGAAGCCGATTTGAATCGCTTCATAACCGTCAGTCTCAACGTCTTTCTTCTGAAGAACTACGTTGGAACCAACCTCGATGACCGTTACAGCAGTCGCTGTTCCGTTTGGACCAAAAACTTGAGTCATACCAAGTTTTTTCCCTAAGATTCCTTTGGTCATTTGTGCCACCTCCTGTGCTTATTTCAGTAAAACGCTTTTTATGTTGTATCAAGTCCCCATCGATGCGCAGGGGTGCCATTTTAAGGGTTTGTTGCTTGGTGTAACACGCTTATCAAGACAACGTCTGCGCGTGTATCGCTTTTTGGGACCTTACAGTTTAATCTCGATATCCACACCAGATGGCAGATCCAGACGCATCAAAGCATCTACTGTTTGTGGTGTTGGGTTCAAGATGTCGATCAAACGTTTGTGTGTACGCATCTCGAATTGCTCACGAGAATCTTTGTACTTATGAACCGCACGCAGGATCGTGTAAACTGCTTTCTCCGTTGGGAGTGGAATTGGACCGGATACGTTAGCACCGGAACGCTTCGCAGTGTCCACAATTTTTTCTGCGGACTGATCCAGGATTTTGTGATCATAAGCCTTCAAACGAATACGAATCTTTTGCTTTGCCATTGAAGTCCCTCCTTTTTCGCCCATTTTTTAAACAGACATTTCTCCGTGGAAATATCCTGCACCCCGGTCATGGCAAAGGGGCCGGGTGTGTCAGCAACCTCCCACATCATCGCAAGTCCATGACCAACATTCAATATTGTACTAAAAAGATTTGGGCAACGCAAGTTTTTTCTTGGGTTTCCGTATATTTTTTTGTACATGGTGTGCCTACTGAATGGCTCACCTTGACCATCATACAGATTTCAAGGAAGAAAGGCAAGCGGGATTACCTGCCAACCTGCCAAGTCATCTATCTATAATAGAAGGAAGACGTTATACTTAGGATTGTAATCGTTATGAAATGGAGGTTTTCCTCAATGTCTGATGTGAATCAAACCCCTTATGAAATCATTGGCGGTGCAGATACTTTGACCCGTCTTGTCGATACCTTTTACGATCTGGTAAAACAGCATCCCGATATTAACGACCTCTTCCCTGAAGATTTAACCCACGTGAAGGAGCGTCAATATCAGTTTTTGACGCAGTTTCTCGGTGGTCCAAGCCTTTATTCGGACGCCCATGGTCATCCGATGCTGCGGGCACGACACATGCCTTTCCCCATTGGACCTGTACAGGCAGAGGCTTGGCTATCTTGTATGGATAAAGCCATGAACCTGACTGGACTAGAGGGCGAAATTCGGAAGCAAATCTTTGATCGCTTGCGTTTAACTGCTCACCATATGGTCAATAAGTGGGATCAATAAGAAAAAGCGTAGGACAATTTATCGTCCTACGCTTTTGTTGTTATATCAGAGGGTGCTGCTGCACAGGTAGCTTTCGGCCTTACCAAGCTACGTGATCCCAAGTATACACCGCCTACAATCATGCACAGTGCTAGTAGGTGTACGAGTTGAAGGCTTTCTCCCAGGAATATCGCCGCAAATACCAAACTGGCCATTGGCATTCCATTTAGGAATACAGCTGTTCGACTCGCCCCGAGCTGACGTATCCCATAATTCCAGCCGACTGAGCCGAGCGCAGTTGACAGCGCACCTGAAGCAAAAATCACAAGCCACTGGAAGGAGGAAACGTCCAAAGAAAAATAATAGGAAGCTGGTTGAACAGTCAATGCGACTCCCCACAAGAAGATGACCCCAAACGTTTGCGATAAAGCCGTAATTAAAAGTACCGGTACACCTCTTACGACCAACTTTCGAATGAGTAAACCACCCGTTACATACATGAGCATGGAGAAAAACATAATGGCATCTCCCCAGCCATTCATATGAAGGCCACCGTGCTGAGAGATGACGACAATCAACACTCCTGCAAACCCCATTCCAATGCCAAGCCCTTTTTTCAAAGACATGCCTTCCCCTAAGAATAGCATCGCCAAGAGAGCCGTTGCCAACGGATTTAATCCAAGAATAAGAGATGCATTTCCTGCTGTCGTGTATTGAACACCTGCTGCAAGCGTTATTTGATGAAGTGCGATAGAACTAGCACCGACTCCAGCTAACAAGAACCAATCCGTTTTGCTAAATCGCAAGCTCTTTCTGTATAAGAAGATGAGTGGTGATAAACAGATTCCACCAACAGTCATGCGTATAGCCGCGACATATAATGGAGGAAACGTGGTTAAATACTTGACCATGACGACATTCAAGCCCCACAGTGTGACAACACCCGCAAGCATAAGAAACAATAATCGCTCATTATTTTTCATCTCTACTATCCCCCATCCAATCCTGATGGTATTGTAGCATATTGCTACGAGAGGCAAATTGAATGATTTTGATGGGAGTTATTTAAAAGTTCGATAAATGCACATAAAAAAACCCGACAACCAAAGTTGTCGGGTTTTGTGTATCCGTATATCTTACGCGTCGATAGAAGCTACAACGCCAGCGCCTACTGTACGGCCACCTTCGCGGATCGCGAAGCGAGTACCTTGTTCCATCGCTACTGGAGCGATCAGTTCTACAGTGAACTCAGTGTTGTCGCCAGGCATGATCATTTCAACGCCTTCTGGCAGTTGGATGATACCTGTTACGTCAGTTGTACGGAAGTAGAATTGTGGACGGTAGTTAGCAAAGAAAGGAGTGTGACGTCCGCCTTCTTCTTTGGACAGAACGTAAACTTCTGCTTTGAACTTAGTGTAAGGCTTAACGGAACCTGGTTTCGCCAAGCATTGTCCACGCTCGATGTCGTTACGGTCTACACCGCGCAGCAGAGCACCGATGTTGTCACCAGCTTGAGCTTGATCCAGCAATTTGCGGAACATCTCAACACCAGTTACAGTTGTGTTTTTAGTTTCTTCAGCCAGACCAATGATTTCTACTTGGTCACCAACTTTAACGATACCGCGCTCTACACGACCAGTAGCAACAGTACCACGACCAGTGATCGTGAACACGTCCTCTACAGGCATCAGGAACGGCTTGTCAGTTGCACGCTCAGGAGTTGGGATGTAGCTGTCAACAGCTTCCATCAGTTCGCCAATTTTCTTAGCCCACTCACCAGTTGGGTTATCCAAAGCTTCTTTAGCAGAACCTTTGATTACTGGAGTGTCGTCACCTGGGAACTCATATTGAGACAACAGGTCACGGATTTCCATTTCAACCAGTTCCAACAACTCTTCATCGTCTACCATGTCGCATTTGTTCATGAATACTACGATGTAAGGTACGCCTACTTGTTTGGAGAGCAGGATGTGCTCGCGAGTTTGTGGCATAGGGCCATCAGCTGCGGATACAACCAGGATTGCGCCGTCCATTTGAGCAGCACCAGTAATCATGTTTTTCACATAGTCCGCGTGACCAGGGCAGTCAACGTGAGCATAGTGACGGTTTTCAGTTTCATACTCAACGTGAGCAGTGTTGATAGTGATACCGCGCTCTTTTTCTTCTGGAGCAGCGTCGATAGATGCATAGTTCATTGCTTGTGCTTGACCTGTTTGTGCCAAAACAGTTGTGATAGCAGCAGTCAGGGTAGTTTTACCATGGTCAACGTGACCGATAGTACCAATGTTAACGTGTGGTTTATTACGCTCGAATTTCGCTTTTGCCATGAGAGAAAAGCCTCCTTATAGATAAGGGTTTTATGGTTTGAAGAAAGGTTTACCTTACGAATGGTTGTCCCTTCCATATTGTAAACCTTTCTGATTGCAAGATAAAGCTGTAACCTGTAATTATTCGCCTTTAGATTTCTTGATGATCTCTTCAGCGATAAATTTAGGTACTTCTTCGTAGTGGTCGATCACCATGGAGTAAACGCCACGGCCTTGGGTACGGGAACGAAGAATTGTGGAGTAACCAAACATCTCGGACAGTGGTACCATTGCACGGATTACTTGTGCATTTGCACGAGCTTCCATACCTTCGATACGACCGCGGCGGGAGTTCAGGTCGCCCATAACGTCGCCCATGTACTCTTCTGGCATTGTAACTTCTACTTTCATGATTGGCTCGAGCAGTACAGCGCCACATTTTTTCGCAGCTTCCTTCAATGCGAGGGAACCTGCTACTTTAAATGCCATCTCGTTGGAGTCAACATCATGGTAGCTACCGTCTACGATAGTAGCTTTGATATCAACCAACGGGAAGCCGGCGATAACACCATTTTTCATGGACTCTTCGATACCCGCTTGAACAGCAGGGATGTATTCGCGTGGTACTACACCACCAACGATTTTGTTTTCGAATTGGAAGCCTTGACCAGCTTCAAGTGGAGCGAATTCCACCCAAACGTGACCGTATTGACCACGACCACCGGACTGACGAACGAATTTACCTTCCACTTTTGCTGCGTTACGGAATGTTTCACGGTAAGCAACCTGTGGAGCACCTACGTTCGACTCGACTTTAAATTCGCGTTTCAGACGGTCTACGATAATCTCCAGGTGAAGCTCACCCATACCGGAGATGATTGTTTGACCAGTCTCTTCATCCGTGCGAGTTCTGAACGTTGGATCCTCTTCAGCAAGCTTGGACAGGCCGATACCCATCTTGTCTTGGTCTGCTTTGGATTTTGGTTCGATCGCAACAGAAATAACTGGCTCTGGGAAGTCCATAGACTCAAGGATTACTGGAGCCTTTTCATCACACAGAGTATCACCAGTTGTTGTATCTTTCAAACCTACAGCTGCAGCAATGTCACCGGAGTAAACCGTTGTGATCTCTTCACGGTGGTTTGCGTGCATTTGCAGGATACGGCCTACGCGCTCACGTTTACCCTTGGTAGAGTTGAGAACGTAAGAACCGGAGTTCAGTACACCGGAGTATACGCGGAAGAAAGTCAAACGACCAACATACGGGTCAGTCATGATCTTGAACGCAAGAGCAGAGAACGGACCGTTGTCGTCAGCTGGACGATCAACTTCATCTTCAGTATCTGGCAATGTACCTTTAATTGCAGGGATATCTACTGGAGACGGCAGGTAAGCAACTACGTTGTCCAGCATAGGCTGAACACCTTTGTTCTTATAAGAAGAACCGCACATTACCGGCGTCAGTTTGCAGTCGATAGTACCCTTACGCAGAGCAGCACGGATTTCGTCGTTGGTCAGCTCTTCGCCTTCCAAGTACTTCATCATGAGCTCTTCGTCTTGTTCTGCAGCTGCCTCAACCATCGCCATACGAAGTTCTTCGCAACGAGCGAGCAGGTCAGCAGGGATTTCAGCGGAGTCAGAAGTTTTACCCAAGTCATCAGTATATACGATTGCCTTCATTTCAATCAGGTCAACCATACCTTTGAATTGATCTTCTGCACCGATTGGATATTGGATCGCTACTGGATTTGCACCCAGGCGAGATTTGATCTGACCCAAGCACATATCAAAGTTAGCACCCATGATATCCATTTTGTTGATGTAGCACATGCGTGGTACGCCATAGCGGTCAGCTTGGCGCCATACGGTTTCGGTTTGCGGCTCAACGCCACCTTTTGCGTCAAAAACGGTTACAGCACCGTCAAGAACGCGGAGGGAGCGCTCAACTTCAACAGTGAAGTCTACGTGGCCTGGCGTATCGATAATGTTGATTCGATGGCCATTCCATTGAGCAGTAGTAGCAGCCGAAGTGATCGTGATACCACGCTCTTGCTCTTGTTCCATCCAGTCCATGGTTGCTGCACCTTCGTGCACCTCACCAATTTTATGAACGCGACCAGTGTAGAACAGAATACGCTCAGTAGTCGTCGTCTTACCAGCATCGATGTGAGCCATGATACCGATATTACGCGTATTCGGCAAAGAGAACTCGCGAGCCATTAGGTATGCTCCTTCCATACTCGAGTTTGAGAATAAACGGGTATCCAATACGGACACCCGATTCAATTCCTACCAGCGATAGTGAGCAAACGCTTTGTTCGCTTCAGCCATCTTGTGTGTGTCTTCACGCTTTTTAACTGCTGCACCGGTGTTGTTAGCAGCGTCCATGATCTCGTTAGCAAGACGTTGTTCCATGGTTTTCTCTCCACGGTTACGGGAGTAGTTAACCATCCAACGCAGGCCAAGAGTGGTACGGCGCTCCGGTTTTACTTCGATTGGTACTTGGTAGTTAGCACCACCTACACGGCGAGCTTTAACTTCCAGTACTGGCATTACGTTTTTCAGTGCTTCTTCAAACACTTCCATCGGGTTGCGACCTGTGCGCTCCTGGATGATGTCAAATGCGTTGTAGAGAATGTTCTGAGCTACACCACGCTTACCATCCAACATCAGGCGGTTAATCAAGCGAGTAACCAACTTGCTGTTGTGAATAGGATCAGGCAGCACGTCACGACGGGTTACAGGACCTTTACGAGGCATCGTATTCCCTCCTTCTTTTCGTTATAAATTCACGCCACTTCACAGGCGTTTTTTTATTACTTCTTCGCTGCTGCTTGACCTGGCTTCGGACGCTTAGTACCGTATTTGGAACGACCTTGTTTACGGTTGTTCACACCAGCAGTGTCAAGAGCACCACGAACGATATGGTAGCGTACCCCTGGCAAGTCTTTTACACGACCGCCGCGCACCAGCACGACGCTATGCTCTTGCAGGTTGTGGCCAATACCACCGATGTAAGCTGTTACCTCGATTCCGTTAGTCAAACGCACACGAGCGTATTTACGCAACGCGGAGTTCGGTTTTTTCGGAGTCATGGTACCTACACGAGTGCAAACACCACGTTTTTGAGGAGAACTTTGGTTAGTTTGGCTTTTCTTGAAGCTGTTGTACCCCTTTTGAAGAGCTGGGGACTTCGACTTCACTACCTTATCCTCGCGACCTTTACGCACCAATTGGTTAATTGTAGGCATGATGTTACCTCCCTTCTTAATACCCAATCTTCAAGACCACAGATCCAGGTGAGTCATTTTTAGGTCAAATAGAAAGTCCTTGTCCATCATTACGCAACGTGTAAGCCACGGACAAAAACATCGTTAACCACTTTTTTTAATCGCAGCAGTAGCCGCTCCCACTTCAATTCCGCACGCTTTGCCTAAGCGATACATGGAATCTACATGGATGACTGGAACACCCTTCTCTTTGCAAAGGAGCTCGACTTTTTGGGTCAAACGCTTATCTGCATCAACAGCGATATACACTGCTTCTACCTGTTGGCTTTCAACAGCTTTGATCGTCTGCTTAATGCCGATTGTCAAGTCCTTGGCCCGCTCGACTTTTTCATAAGACATGATTCTCATATCCTCCAAAGTACAGATGTCAGGCACACTTGAATATAATATCAGGTGGGCTAGTTATTGTCAACGCCCTTTTGATATTTTTTATTTAGGAAAGCGCCCACCAATCGGTGATGGGCGCTTTTCCCGCCATTACTCTACAGAAACTGCTTCTTGCTCAGCTTTCGCTGCTTCCAGCTCTGCTTCGTAATCTACTTGACTAGCAACTTTTACATTGCGGTAACGTGACATACCGGTACCTGCTGGAACCAGCTTCCCGATAATAACGTTCTCTTTCAAACCTAGCAAGCGATCGACTTTTCCTTTGATTGCTGCATCGGTAAGAACGCGAGTCGTTTCCTGGAAGGATGCTGCCGACAGGAAGGAGTCGGTTTCGAGGGATGCTTTGGTGATCCCCAAAAGAACCGGACGACCCACTGCTGGATTTCTGCCTTCCATGAGAACTTTTGCGTTCGCTTGCTCAAATTCAGGAACCTCAACATAGGAACCTGGCAAGAGGTCTGTATCTCCGCTGTCGATAACGCGCAGCTTGCGCAGCATCTGACGAATCATAACCTCTACGTGCTTGTCGTTAATTTCTACCCCTTGCATACGGTAAACTTTTTGTACCTCTTGCAAGATGTAGTTCGAAACGCCGCGCATACCGCGAACTTTGAGCATTTCTTTCGGGTCTACGGAACCCTCTGTGAGCTCGTCACCAGCATTCAGCTTGACACCAACAGAAACCTTGATGCGCGAGCCATACGGTGCTGCATACACTTTGTTCTCCGCTTCTCCACGTACTTCGATCTCGCGACGATCTTTCCCTTCGCGAATATCAATAACTTCACCATCGATTTCGGAGATGACTGCTTGCCCTTTCGGATTGCGCGCCTCAAACAACTCTTGAATACGCGGCAAACCTTGGGTAATATCGTCTCCCGCAACCCCACCGGTATGGAAGGTACGCATGGTCAGCTGGGTACCCGGCTCACCAATGGATTGTGCAGCGATAATACCGACTGCTTCTCCCACTTCCACCTCGGCTCCTGTAGCCAGGTTGCGTCCGTAGCACAGTTTGCAGACACCGTGGCTGGTGCGGCAAGCAAGTACGTTACGGATGTAAACGTCAGTGATTCCAACTTTTTCGATATACTCGGCAACCTCTTCAGAGATCTCCTCATTGCGGTGCACGATGATTTCTTTTGTCTCAGGGTGGCGTAAAGTCTCGAAGCAAGTACGTCCTGTCAGACGGTCAGATAGCTTCTCGATCTCTTCTTTACCATCCTTGATCGCTGTTACACGGATACCTTTATCTGTTCCACAATCGGTTTCGCGTACAATCACGTCTTGAGCAACGTCCACCAGACGACGAGTCAGGTAACCCGAGTCCGCTGTACGCAAGGCCGTATCGGCGAGACCTTTACGCGCACCGTGCGTAGAGATAAAGTACTCCAATACCGTCAGACCTTCACGAAAGTTGGATTTAATCGGCAACTCGATGATTCGACCGGATGGGTTCGCCATCAGACCGCGCATACCAGCCAGCTGAGTGATCTGGGATACGTTACCACGGGCACCGGAGTTCGCCATCATGAAGATCGCGTTAAACTTATCCATGGACTTCATCAAAACTTCTGTTACCTCATCCTTCGCTTTGGACCAGATGGAAATAACGCGGTCATAGCGCTCGTCCTCGGTGATCAAACCGCGACGGAATTGCGTCATAACAGTTGCTACCTTCTCATCTGCAGCGTCAAGGATGTCTTTTTTCTTTCCTGGTACCGCGATGTCCGCTACGGCAATCGTGATACCTGCTTTCGTCGAGTACGTGAAGCCCAGTTCCTTGATTCTGTCGAGAATCATGGACGTTTTCATCGTACCGAAGCGGCGGAAGCACTCGGAAATAATGGTACCTAGGAAGCCTTTTTTTACAGCCCCTGGATCAGGGAGGTTCTTAATGAACTCAGAAACATTCGTACCTTTATCAAAAATAAAGCACTCATCTGGAACCATCGTTTGCAGGTTAGCTCGAGTTGGCGCATTAATGAACGGCATATCAGCAGGGAAAATCTCGTTAAAAATCACTTTCCCAACTGTCGTTACGATCAGTGCGTTCTCTTGACGCTCAGTAAAGCTGATTTTGTTCAGGCGTTTCGCTGGCAGAACGATACGCGTATGCAAGCTGATAAAGCCTTGCTGATAAGCGGCAATCGCATCGTGAGGATCGCGATAAATCGTACCCTCGCCTTTGTCGCCTTCGCGCTCTAGCGTCAGGTAGTAAGAACCAAGCACCATATCCTGGGATGGTGTTACTACCGGTTTACCGTCTTTCGGGTTCAAGATGTTCTGCGCTGCCAGCATGAGGATACGGGCTTCTGCCTGTGCTTCAGCAGACAACGGAACGTGAACCGCCATTTGGTCACCGTCGAAGTCCGCGTTGTACGCTGTACAAACGAGCGGATGCAGACGGATCGCACGGCCTTCAACCAGAACTGGTTCGAACGCCTGGATACCCAAACGGTGCAAGGTGGGGGCACGGTTCAACAGTACCGGGTGCTCACGAATAACGTCCTCGAGAACGTCCCATACCTCTGGCTGAACGCGCTCAACCTTGCGCTTTGCGCTCTTGATGTTGTGAGCGAGGCCTTTGGAAACCAGCTCTTTCATCACGAACGGCTTGAAGAGCTCCAGTGCCATTTCTTTAGGCAAACCGCACTGATACATCTTCAGGTTAGGTCCTACAACGATAACGGAACGACCGGAGTAGTCAACACGCTTACCGAGCAGGTTTTGACGGAAACGACCTTGTTTACCTTTCAGCATGTGGCTGAGAGATTTCAAAGGACGGTTACCTGGTCCTGTTACCGGACGTCCACGACGACCGTTGTCGATGAGCGCGTCTACTGCTTCCTGCAGCATGCGTTTCTCGTTTTGTACGATAATGTCAGGCGCACCCAGTTCGAGCAGGCGCTTCAGACGGTTATTACGGTTGATTACACGGCGGTACAGGTCATTCAGGTCGGAAGTGGCAAAACGTCCACCATCCAACTGAACCATTGGACGAAGCTCTGGCGGGATAACCGGTAATACGTCGAGAACCATCCAATCCGGGTGGTTACCGGAGTTGCGGAATGCCTCGAGCACTTCCAGACGCTTGATCGCACGGTTGCGACGCTGGCCTTGTGCCGTTTTCAAATCTTCTTTTAACGTTTCCACGTCTTTATCCAAATCGATTTCTGCAAGCAGGCGTTTGATCGCTTCTGCTCCCATCATCGCTTGGAAGGAGTGGCCGTATTTCTCACGATAATTGCGATACTCTTTTTCGGAGAGCAATTGCTTTTTATCGAGAGGAGTGTCACCTGGATCGGTAACTACGTAAGAAGCAAAGTAGATTACTTCCTCCAGGGAACGAGGGGACATGTCGAGCACCAAGCCCATACGGCTTGGAATCCCTTTGAAGTACCAGATGTGAGAAACTGGGGCAGCCAGTTCAATGTGCCCCATACGCTCACGCCGTACTTTGGCGCGGGTTACTTCCACGCCACAACGGTCGCACACTACACCTTTATAACGAACACGCTTGTATTTACCGCAATGGCACTCCCAGTCCTTGGTTGGTCCAAAGATGCGTTCACAGAACAAGCCGTCTTTTTCCGGTTTCAGTGTGCGGTAGTTGATCGTCTCTGGCTTCTTCACTTCCCCGAAAGACCACGAACGGATCTTATCGGGGGAAGCCAAGCCGATCTTCATATATTCGAAGTTGTTCACGTCAATCACAGGGCGTTACCTCCCTTGGTACCGGAATCTTACTCTTCGTTCAAGCTTCCGCCTTCGAGAACGAGGTTCAGTTTTTCACCGTTACCTTCATCCTCATCTTCCATTTCACGCATTTCAATCTCCTGCTCGTCACCGGACAGAATCTTCACGTCCATACCCAAGCTCTGCAGTTCCTTGATCAATACCTTGAAGGACTCTGGAACACCTGGTTCTGGAACGTTTTCGCCCTTAACGATCGCTTCGTACGTTTTCACGCGGCCCACGACGTCATCCGACTTGACAGTAAGAATTTCTTGCAAGGTGTAGGCAGCACCGTATGCTTCCAATGCCCAAACCTCCATCTCCCCGAAACGCTGTCCACCGAATTGAGCTTTACCACCCAATGGTTGCTGCGTAACAAGAGAGTAAGGACCAGTAGAACGAGCATGGATTTTATCGTCAACCAAGTGAGCCAGTTTCAGCATGTATACACAACCAACTGTTACACGGCGATCAAACGGTTCACCAGTACGACCATCAAACAAGATCGTTTTTCCGTCACGATCCAGACCTGCTTCTGCCAACGTTTCGAATACTTCTGCCTGACGTGCACCGTCAAATACCGGGGTTGCTACGTGGATACCCAGAAGCTTCGCTGCCATACCCAAGTGAGTCTCCAATACCTGACCGATGTTCATACGCGAAGGTACGCCCAACGGGTTGAGTACGATCTCTACTGGAGAACCATCTGGCAGGAATGGCATATCTTCTTCCGCCATGATGCGGGCGATAACCCCTTTGTTACCATGTCGACCAGCCATTTTGTCACCCACGGAGATTTTCCGTTTTTGGGCGATGTAAACGCGAACGAGTTGGTTTACGCCTGGTGGCAATTCGTCGCCATTCTCACGCGTAAATACTTTTACGTCTACGATGATACCGGAACCACCATGCGGTACGCGCAGGGATGTATCACGAACTTCACGAGCTTTTTCACCGAAGATGGCATGCAGGAGGCGTTCTTCTGCTGTCAGCTCAGTAACCCCTTTAGGTGTAACCTTACCAACGAGAATGTCGCCGTCCTGAATCTCCGCACCAACACGGATGATACCGCGTTCGTCCAGGTTTTTCAGAGCATCTTCCCCGACGTTTGGAATATCGCGAGTGATTTCCTCTGGACCCAGCTTGGTGTCGCGAGCTTCGGACTCGTATTCTTCAATATGAATAGACGTATACACGTCATCTTTTACAAGTTTTTCACTTAGAAGAATCG
The DNA here is from genome assembly GCF_000010165.1 of Brevibacillus brevis NBRC 100599. Lineage (NCBI taxonomy): Bacteria > Bacillati > Bacillota > Bacilli > Caryophanales > Paenibacillaceae > Brevibacillus > Brevibacillus brevis. Next base: position 223,801 of record NC_012491.1, on the reverse strand, counting down.
CGTCTTCGTAGTTGTATCCTTCCCACGTCATAAACGCAACGATTACGTTACGACCGAGAGCCAATTCACCTTTTTCAGTGGATGGGCCGTCCCCAACGATATCGCCTTTTTCAATCCAGTCTCCAGTGCTTACAATTGGACGCTGGTTGATGCAGGTACCTTGGTTGGAACGGATAAACTTGTGCATTTTGTATTTATCGAGATCGCCAGCAACTTTTCTGCCATCGATTTCTTGGTAACGACGAATCCAGATTTCGCGAGCCGTTACGCGCTCAACTTGACCCGGATGCTTGGCAACGATCGCCACCCCGGAGTCTTGCGCTGCTTTATGTTCCATACCCGTACCGACAAACGGTGCTTGTGGAATCAAAAGCGGAACGGCCTGCCGCTGCATGTTTGAACCCATCAGTGCGCGGTTGGCGTCATCGTTCTCGAGGAACGGAATCAGCGCTGTCGCAACGGATACAACCTGCTTCGGCGATACGTCCATGAAGTCTACCTTGTCGCGCGGTACGCTCAAGATCTCACCTTTACGACGGCAGATTACCATGTCGTTTACGAAACGGCCATCTTCATCAAGTGGCTGATTCGCCTGTGCCACGTTGAACACGTCTTCCTCATCAGCAGTCAAGTAGCTGATATCAGTCAACACGAAGCCTGTTTCTGGATCTACTTTACGACGCGGCGTTTCGATGAATCCGTAATCGTTAATGCGTGCAAAGGACGACAGGGAGTTGATCAAACCAATGTTTGGTCCCTCTGGCGTCTCAATTGGACACATACGACCGTAGTGGGAATGGTGAACGTCGCGCACTTCGAAGCCCGCGCGCTCACGCGTCAAACCACCAGGTCCGAGTGCGGACAAACGGCGTTTGTGCGTCAGCTCAGCCAATGGATTTGTTTGATCCATGAACTGGGACAACTGCGAGCTACCAAAGAACTCCTTCAGCGAGGCAATCACTGGACGGATGTTAATGAGAGCTTGCGGTGTAATTTGGTTTTGATCCTGGATGGACATGCGCTCACGAACCACACGCTCCATACGGGACAGACCAATACGGAACTGGTTCTGCAACAGTTCACCTACGGAACGCAGACGACGGTTACCCAAGTGGTCGATATCATCTGTGGAGCCTACACTGTGCAGCAGGTTCATGAAATAGTTGATCGCCGATACGATGTCCGCCGGCGTAATATGTTTGAAGGACTTATCTACATTTCCGTTTCCGATTACTTTGATGATCTTGCCATCTTCAATCGGAGAAAAAATATTGATAGATTGTAGATGGATTGCTTCATCTTCCAGAACGCCGCCATGCGTGCGAACGTCGATAAATCCGATGCTGCCTTCCAGAGCTGGCACAATACGTTCCAACACACGACGGTCAATCATTTGACCTGCTTCGGCAAAAATTTCACCTGTTGTCGTATCGATCAACGTTTCAGCCAGACGTTGGTTGTACAGACGGTTTTTCAAATGAAGCTTTTTGTTCATTTTATAGCGACCAACAGAAGCCAAATCATAGCGCTTAGGGTCGAAGAAACGAGAGATCAAGAGGCTCTTCGCATTTTCGACTGTTGGTGGCTCACCCGGACGAAGACGCTCGTAGATTTCGATGAGCGCTTTTTCCGTAGAATCCGTATTGTCTTTTTCCAGCGTGTTCTTGATGTATTCATCTTCACCCAGCAAGTTGAGAATCTCAATGTCGGAACCAAAGCCCAACGCACGCAAAAGAACCGTTACCGGGATTTTTCGCGTACGGTCGATGCGGACATAAATAACGTCCTTCGCATCGGTCTCCAGCTCCAGCCAAGCACCCCGGTTCGGGATTACTGTAGCTGTAAACGTCTGCTTGCCGTTTTTGTCCACTTTGGTGTTGTAATATACACTGGGGGAACGAACAAGCTGGCTGACAATTACGCGCTCAGCACCATTAATAATGAAGGTTCCCGTTTCTGTCATGAGCGGGAAATCCCCCATGAATACTTCTTGTTCCTTCACTTCACCCGTCTCTTTGTTCAACAAACGTACCTTCACACGCAGAGGCGCCGCATAGGTGACGTCACGTTCTTTCGACTCGTCAACATCGTACTTCGGCTCTCCCAAGCTGTAGTCGATAAACTCCAGCACGAGATTACCTGTGAAGTCCTGGATTGGCGAAATGTCTTGGAACATCTCACGGAGCCCCTCATCAAGGAACCATTGGTAGGACTTTTGTTGAATCTCGATGAGATTTGGAAGGCCCAGCACTTCGTTAATACGTGAATACGTACGACGCTGGCGGTGTCGGCCACTTTGAATCACTTTACCTGCCAACTTATTCACCCCTCAGGTTGTGTTTTCACACATAGAAACTCGGCATTCGGCAACTTCTTTCAGTCGCATTCGAATGCCTAAAAATAAAAATGGGTTAAAGCAGCTTCAACCATTTTTAACCCAGAGAAACTCTATTTTAAAAGAATTCCCATGTTTTCACCCAAACATTCCTATCTCAGGAAAAAAGTAGAAACGCTTGATGGACAGGGAATTGCTGAAAAATAGACATTTATCCCATATTGACATTTTATAATACTATCACACTCAATTATTCACGTCAAGAAAAGTTTTCTAATGATTTCTTCTTGCTTATTTGATAGCCCTGAATATGTGATAGCCTTTTTCCCGATCTACCTCTATTACTTCGCGGTACACTTCCTGCAGCTTCTTTAATGCAGATGGGGCGCCTTGCTTCTTCTGAATGACAACCCACATTTCTCCGCCTTCTACCAACAGGTCGTATCCCTCAACAAAAATGCGATGAACGATTTCCTTACCCGCACGAATCGGCGGATTGGTCAGAATGACATCAAACTGCTCGCCTTGCACGCCGCTGTAGACATCACTCACTCGAACCTCAACATTTTTTATTCCATTTGCTTCTGCATTACGACGAGCCAGGTTAACCGCACGCTCGTTCACGTCGATCATCGTCACCCGACCATGATCAGCAAGCTTGGCAGCCGTCAATCCCATCGGACCATACCCGCATCCCACATCGAGTACACGTGCATGACTGTTAATTTCCATGTTCTCGATGAGCAATACACTTCCAAAGTCAATCCGGTCTCGGGAAAAAACGCCGGCATCCGTTATGAAACGAAATTCATTATCACGGAGCTTGAACGTAAATTGCTGTTCATCATGTGCAGCGCCCGGTTGATTGGTATAGTAATGGTCTGCCACGTGTGATTCACCCTTCCTCATCGTTTAAGAAAACCTCTAACATCAAAAGCTTACAGAAAATCCCCCTGCCGCAGGCAAGGGGATATCCTAAAGGAAGCTAACTTACTTTACTTCTACTTGTGCGCCAGCTTCTTCGAGTTTTGCTTTGAGGGCTTCTGCTTCGTCTTTGGAAACGCCCTCTTTGAGTGTTTTTGGAGCGTTGTCTACCAGGTCTTTTGCTTCTTTCAGACCCAAGCCAGTCAGCTCGCGAACAACTTTGATTACGTTGATTTTGGAAGCGCCGCCGCTTACCAGGTTAACAGTGAACTCAGTTTGCTCAGCAGCAGCTTCTGCTCCGCCACCAGCAACTACAGCTACAGGAGCAGCAGCAGTTACACCGAATTCTTCTTCAATTGCTTTTACCAGATCGTTCAGTTCGAGAACGGACATGCCTTTAATGGCTTCCAAGATTTGGTCTTTAGACATTTGTAAATCCTCCATTCAAGGAATAGTATTTGTAAAACATTAACCGATCAGACGATTACGCGCCTTGACCTTCTTTTTGTTCTGCCACTGCTTTGACTGCCAGTGCAACGTTGCGCATTGGAGCTTGCAGGACGGAAAGAAGCATGGACAAGAGACCTTCGCGGTTCGGCAGGGAAGCCAGAGCTTTAATTTGCTCAGCATCAACTACTTTACCCTCGATAACGCCACCCTTGATTTCCAGCTTGTCGTTTTTCTTAGCGAATTCAGCGATAACTTTCGCTGGAGCGATGATATCGTCTTTGGAGAACGCCAGAGCGTTTGGTCCAGTCAGATATTGATCCAGTTCAGTCAGGCTTTCCTTCTCAGTAGCCAAACGAGTCAGGGAGTTTTTCAACACCTGGAACTCAACACCAGCTTCACGCAATTGCTTACGGAGCTCAGTTACTTGTGCTACTGTCAGACCGCGGTAGTCAGCTACCACTGTAGTTTGGCTTTCGCGAAGTTTAGCTGCGATTTCGTTGATCGCTTGTACCTTTTCTTCACGAATAACGGTTGGACGAATTTCTGCCATTGATTACACCTCCCGTGCTCTAATCCTAGAAAATGAAGAATGCCCTCGCAGACTCACGAGGGCATAATGCTATATCGTCAAAGGAAACAGCGTTTCCTCATTCGTACATTACACGCCTCGGAGGGGTATTAAGCGTTACTCTCACAAGCACCGCACCTTCTGTCTACGGCATATTCTTTTCATCAACAGGGACTATCTTAACAACTCCCGTAAAGGAAGTCAAGTGTCATTATTTTACAGCTACACGTACGCCAGGGCCCATAGTGGAGCTCAGGGTTACGTTTCTCATGTAAACACCTTTAGCAGCAGCTGGTTTCGCACGGTTCAGTGCTTCAGTCAGAGCAGCCAGGTTTTCTACCAGTTTGTCAGCATCGAAGGATGCTTTTCCGATAGGAGCGTGGATGTTACCCGCTTTGTCTACACGATACTCAATTTTACCTGCTTTGATTTCGTTAACCGCTTTGGTTACATCGAAAGTAACTGTACCGGTCTTAGGGTTTGGCATCAGGCCTTTTGGACCGAGTACACGACCCAATTTACCTACTTCACCCATCATATCAGGAGTAGCTACTACAACGTCAAAGTCGAACCAGCCACCTTGAATTTTTGCGATCATGTCTGCATCGCCTACGAAGTCTGCGCCAGCTGCTTCCGCATCTTTCGCTTTTTCACCTTTTGCGAATACGAGAACACGTTGTACTTTACCAGTACCATGTGGCAATACAACTGCGCCACGAATTTGTTGGTCAGCACGCTTAGGATCTACGCCCAAACGGAAAGCTACTTCAACAGTTTCGTCGAATTTAGCTGTAGCTGCTTTTTTAACCAGCTCAACGCCTTCAACTACTTCGTATACTTTATTTTTATCAACGAGCTTTACAGCATCTTGATATTTCTTACCTTTTTTCGCCATGATTAAATCTCCCTTCAATGTGGTCGTAGCGGTTGATCCTCCCACAGACAGGGGGGCACAACGTCTGTGCCCCCTTGCACTCAAGACAATTAGTCTTCGATTACGATACCCATAGAACGAGCTGTACCTTCTACCATGCGCATAGCCGCTTCAACGGATGCAGCATTCAGGTCAGGACGCTTCAGTTCTGCGATTTCACGAACTTTATCACGCTTCAGCGTAGCAACCTTTGTTTTGTTTGGTACGCCAGAACCGGACTCAATACCAGCAGCTTTCTTCAACAGAACTGCAGCTGGAGGAGTTTTTGTGATAAAAGTGAAAGAACGGTCTTCAAACACGGTGATTTCCACCGGAATGATCATACCTACTTCGCTTTCAGTGCGAGCATTGAATTCTTTACAGAATCCCATGATGTTTACACCAGCTTGACCGAGAGCCGGACCTACTGGAGGTGCAGGATTCGCTTTACCTGCTGGGATTTGTAATTTAATTACGCGGATAACCTTCTTAGCCACGTAACACACCTCCTTACTTCACATGTGGTTATTACGGGGGAATGCCCCCTCCCACCGTTTTTTGAAAGTCTGTATGTAACAGACTTTCGATCTATAGTGAGAGTGCAAGAAACCCCAAATTAGTTTTGTGGGATTGTTAAAACAAAATGAAATGTACCACATAGCGCGATACTTTTCAAGTTGAATCCTAATCCAATTGTTGAACTTGTGTAAAGTCTAGCTCTACCGGTGTTTCGCGACCGAAGATGTCCACCAATACGCGAACCTTCTGCCTGTCCGGGTAAATCTCGATAATCTCCCCGGTGCGATTGGAAAACGGACCATCTGTGACGCGCACCATATCGCGGAGAGCAAAATCGACTCTGATCTTGGGAATTTCGATTCCCATTTGCTTGAGAATCGTATCGGCCTCTTCAGGACGCAGCGCTGTCGGTTTAGAGCCAGCACCCGTGGATCCGACAAAGCCGGTAACCCCAGGGGTGTTGCGCACGACATACCATGAGTCGTCCGTCATCACCATTTCAACAAGGACGTATCCAGGAAACACTTTTTTCGTGACGGTGCGCTTTTTACCATCCTTGGTTTCCACCTCTTCTTCAGTGGGAACAAGAACGCGAAAGATCTTGTCTTCCATGCCCATCGACTCGAGTCGCTTCTCCAGATTTGTTTTTACCTTGTTTTCGTAACCTGAGTACGTATGAAGTACATACCATGCTTTTTCCATATCCAACAGGACGATAACCGTCCGTCCCTCCTAAGACTTGCATAATTACGTTCCTAGAATCAAATCGATCAAGCGCGAGATACCCAAATCAACGACGAAGAAGAATATTGCCAGGAGCACAACCGTGACAAGAACAACGAGCGTATAAGTCGTCAATTCTTTACGGTTAGGCCAACGGACTTTCTTTAGCTCGGACATTACGTCACTAAAAAAACCACCGGTACGGCGAAAACTGGCTCCAATTCGTGATAAAAAACCCACTTTGCCACCCCCTGACTTCGTCGCATCAACCATTACTTCGTCTCGCGATGAAGGGTTTGCTTCTTGTCACGGGAGCAATACTTTTTCAGTTCAACACGTTCAGTAGTGGTGCGCTTGTTCTTTGTGGAGATATAGTTACGCTCGCCACACTCGGTGCACGCCAACGTGATGTTTACTCGCATTTATTGCCACCTCCATCTCATTTCAAACCTGCTATTAGTTAAAAGTACCCCGATGATAAATAGTACGGGAAAACCGCTACTTTTTCCAGACCATTTCATTCACCTAAGTAACCATAGAACAGAGAGATAAGAGTCTATGGCTACCTAAATAAATTTATCATACCGAAATACCCATGTCAAACAAAATGACTTGACAAGAGATAGTCCTTTTGCTTCCAAAATAAAAAGAGAGATTCTCTACAGATGAATCTCTCTTCCTTCCAAATAGCGCTCTAGCTTGCGCTTTACTCGCTGCAATGCATTATCAATAGACTTGACGTGACGCTTCAGCTCGACGGCAATCTGCTGATAGGATCGCCCATCCAAATAGAGCATGAGAACCTGACGCTCCAAGTCACTCAAAATTTCACTCATTTTGCCCTCGATATCATCGAACTCTTCCCGATTGATAAACAATTCCTCTGGATCGGTCACTTTTGTTCCCGAGATCACATCGAGGAGTGTGCGGTCAGAATCTTCATCGTAGATAGGCTTGTCCAGTGAGACGTAAGAATTGAGCGGGATGTGCTTCTGGCGTGTCGCTGTCTTGATCGCGGTAATGATCTGACGGGTAATACACAGCTCAGCAAATGCCTTGAACGACGTGAGCTTGTCTCCTCGGAAGTCGCGAATAGACTTGTACAGTCCGATCATCCCTTCCTGCACGATGTCTTCGCGGTCAGCCCCAATAAGAAAATAGGATCTCGCTTTGGCACGAACGAAGTTCTTGTATTTGTTGATCAAATACTCCAAAGCTTCGGCGTCATTATCGCGAACCAGGTCGACTACTTCTTCGTCGGTCATTAGTTCATATTGGGCATGTTTTAACTCCTTGAGGTCAACACTCACAAATGATCCCTCCGCCAACCGGTTTCTCCAATAGATAGCGTTATTATACATGATGCCGTAAAAAAGCGTCAACCGAATCCAAGTTATTCCCTTCTCCATTTTTCGAATATTTTCGCTATTTCATCATTCAGCGTAATCCGCGTGGAGAAACGTTCTTCTTGCGTTTTTTCGACCTGTTTCTTGATTTCCTTGCCCGCATTTTCCATATCGAGCAACAACTCCCGCGCTGATTTGCGCAAAGCCCCCTGCCCAAATATGACACGTTGAGAGGTATAGTCAGAAGTTGCTACATAAATTTGTCGATTTTTATTGTGAAATTGGGAGACTAATTGCTCAATTTTCTCGTCTGCCGTCTCCTTTTTTTTCGTGAAATAAACTTCAACCTGGAAGTCTTCCATTTGACGGCCACTACCAGGAACGTTGTACGCATCAAAGACAATGATGACCATCACACCAGTGTAGCTCTGGTACTCAGCCATTTTTGCGATTAATTGATCACGCGCCTCGTCCATCCGCTCTTGATCCTTCAACAGGCGCAGATCGGGCCAGGCGCCGATGATATTGTATCCATCTACGATCAACAGCTGCTTGGCTTTTCGTTTCGCCATGTCATTTCACCCGCGTCGGAATTGGACTCCTGGAGCGATAGACTTCATACATCAACAAGGCAGCTGCTACAGAAGCATTGAGTGAGGTAACATTGCCCGCCATCGGAAGGCTGTACAGAAAATCACAGTTTTCCCGGACAAGACGACTCATGCCTTTTCCTTCGCTGCCAATGACAATTGCAAGCGGCATCGTATAATCACCCTGGCGGAAATCTTGCTTGGCACTCGCGTCTGTTCCCGCGATCCAAACACCGCGTTCTTTGAGCTCTTCCATGGTACGAACCAAGTTCGTCACTCGTGCTACCGGTACGTAGTTGATTGCCCCTGCCGAAGCTTTTGCCACTGTTGCTGTAAGACTGACTGAACGTCGTTTTGGAATGATGACACCATGAGCCCCGACTGCATCGGCTGTCCGCATGATGGAACCGAGGTTATGCGGATCCTCCAGCTCGTCCAGCAGCAAAATAAACGGCGCCTCGTTTTTCTCCTCTGCCCGCTTTAAAATATCGTCTACTTCTACGTAATCGTAAGCAGCGACAGAAGCCACTACACCCTGGTGGTTGTCCGTCGACACAAGCTGATCCAGCTTTTTGCGGTTCGCTGTCGTCACAATGACACCCTGTTCTTTTGCCAAGGCAAAGACAGGTCCCATCAGATTTTTATTCGTTCCCTCTGCAACCCAAATCTTATTGATCGTACGGCCTGATCGCAAAGCCTCGATGACGGGGTTTTTCCCCAGAATCCATTCTTCACTCATTTCATGATTCTCCTTCCACTATGGCAAAAGCCTGCTGCACAATTTCAGCGATCCGCTCTTCTTTTCCACTCAAGTACAGGTACCCGATCAATGCTTCAAAAGCCGTTGCATGACGGTAGTCGATAATATCTGCGTTTTTGGCACTGGAGCCGGATTTAGCATTCCGCCCCCGCTTCACTACATTCAATTCTTCCTCCGGCAATGTGGGCATTAACGTCAACAACACATTGGCCTGTGCTTTCGCTGAAACATAGCGGTTGGCCGCCTTGTGGAGCTGGTTTGGTTTAACCAGCCCCTTGGCGATCAAATGATACCTGACACAATGCGAATAGGTAGCATCCCCGAGGAAGGCAAGCACGAGTGGATTTGTCAGATTAGGATCTCGGGTCAGTTCTTCTTTTTGCATTTATTTTCTTCGGCCCCTTATTTTCGACGCCAGCGAACACCTTGTGGCGTGTCCTCAAGCACGATTCCTTTTGCAGCGAGCAGATCGCGGATTTCGTCAGAACGCGCAAAGTTTCTTGCTTTGCGAGCTTCTGTGCGCTCTTCGATCAACGCATCAATCTCACTATCCAACAGCTCCTGCTCTTCTGCAATGTCAAGACCAAGAACCTCCGTCAACTCCACCAACAAATCCATGTATGCACGAACTTCGGTTTCGCCTACATTTTGATGACGCAAATAAAGGTTGGCTTCCTTCACCACATCAAAAATAACGGTAATAGCATTCGCTGTATTGATATCATCATCCATCTCAGCAATGAAGCGCTCTCGAAGCTCTCCAATGATTCGTGCCTGCTCCTGTGCCTGATCATTCGGCTCTTCTGCTCGGGCGGTATCCAGACGATGGGAAAGATTCGTATACGCCGTCGTGATTCGATCCAAACCATTGGCCGCTTGTTCGATCAACTCTTCGCTAAAATTGATCGGGTTGCGATAGTGTCCCTGAAGCATAAAGAAGCGAATTAATTGACCGCCGAATTTCTCCGAAAGATCGCGTGCAAGCAAGAAATTCCCGAGGGATTTGGACATTTTTTCGTTGTCGATATTGAGCATGCCGTTGTGCAGCCAGTAGCGAGCAAAAACTTTGCCCGTAAAGCACTCCGACTGGGCAATTTCGTTCTCGTGGTGAGGGAACACAAGGTCTGTTCCGCCTGCATGAATATCGATTTCCTCCCCTAAAAACTTCAGGGCCATTGCCGAGCACTCAATATGCCATCCCGGTCTTCCTTCGCCCCACGGACTATCCCAAGTAACTTCTCCAGTCTTGGCCGCTTTCCAAAGCACAAAGTCCAGGGGATGTTCCTTTTTCTCGTTGATTTCTACACGAGCACCTGCCTGCAAATCATCCAACGGTTGATGCGAAAGCTTTCCGTATTCCTGAAAACGCCCCGTGCGGAAATAGACGTCACCTTCACTCTCGTAGGCAAAGCCTTTTTCAATCAGCCCTTGCACGAATTCAATGATCTCCGGAATGGTCTGCATCACTCGCGGTTGAATATCTGGAGGCGATACGTTCAGTGATTTCAGATCAGCATTGTACGCATCTGTGTATCGATCCGCCACTTCTTTGACAGTGACACCTTCCTGATTCGCCACACGAATCAGTTTGTCATCTACGTCCGTAATGTTTTGCACGAATGTCACTTCGTAGCCACGATATTTCAAGTAACGGCGCAGTGTATCAAATACAATGGCAGGGCGCGCATTTCCAATGTGAATGTAATTGTACACGGTCGGGCCGCACACGTACATTTTTACCTTTCCTGGCTCCAATGTGTGAAACGGTTCCTTTCGCCGCGTCATCGTGTTAGTCAGCTGAATGCCCATCGTTCTTTTTATCCTCCCTCAAAAGCTCCAATTCTTTGCGTAATTGATCAATTTCCTTTTGCATCATACGAATCGTATCCGCTACCGGGTCTGGCATGTTTACATGGTCCAGGTCATTTTTGACCCGCTTGCCATCCTGGATGACGATACGCCCCTTGATTCCTACTACGGTCGAGTTCGGCGGTACCTCCTGCAAAACAACGGCACCAGCCCCTATCTTTGAATTATCGCCAATTTTGAAGGAGCCCAACACCTTTGCTCCCGTTGCAATAATGACATCATTGCCGATCGTAGGGTGACGCTTTCCTTTTTCTTTACCTGTTCCCCCGAGTGTAACCCCTTGATAAATCGTTACATTGTCTCCGATTTCGCACGTCTCTCCGATCACAACACCCATGCCATGGTCAATGAACAGGCCGCGGCCAATTGTCGCGCCCGGGTGAATCTCAATTCCCGTGAAAAAGCGGGATAGTTGAGAGACAATTCGGGCGAGTGTACACAGCTCAGCTTTCCAGAGCCTGTGGGCAATCCGGTGCCCCCATATCGCGTGCAATCCGGAATAGGTCATGACGACTTCCAGCGTACTGCGCGCAGCCGGGTCTCGTTCAAAAACAGCATGAATGTCATCTCTCATCTGTGCTAACATTTTTGGGTGGCACCTCCTGCCTGATTTACCTGCCGAGTGTTCAACTTCCTCTAAAATAAAAAAACGTCCCTATCCCCTCCAATTCGAAGGGACAGAGACGGGTTTACCGTGGTTCCACTCTGCTTAGATCGTCTTGGCTGCAAAGACATAACAAACAACCTCGAACGATCTCGCTCATATCCCGATAACGGCGGGAGGCCGATGACGCCTACTGATATCTTTTCAAAAAGATAGGTTCAGCTCATTGCTCACAGGGGCATTTCCATACAGGACACATCAGATGGCTCTCACCTATCCATCCTCTCTGTAGATGTGCAGACTGTTGTACTTCTCCTGATCGTCGCATTCCTTATTTATAAAAGATAGCCAGCCAATACTTACTGACCGTTTGCAATTACTTGTTGTGCACGTGCAATCACCTTGTCGCGTCCAAGCAGATACAACGTCTCTGCCAAATCACGACCATGCGCCTGGCCAGTTGCTCCTACGCGAACCGGCATAAACAACGCCTTGCCTTTGTGACCCGTTTCCTTTTGCACGTCCTTGAGTACCGCTTTAATAACATCCACATTATATGCATCCTGGGCAGAAAGGTGTTTCACAAAGGAAGCAAGTACTTCCGGCAATTGCGGTTCTTTCAGCACCAGAGTTGCTTCTTCATCGTACACCACTTCGTCGAGGAAGAAAAGGGCTGCCAACGGAACGATTTGCGCACAGTAGGACATTTGCTCTTGGTACAGGCCTACGATACTGCGAACCCATTCGCGCTTCTCAGCAGACAAAGTCTCTTCGATGAAGCCAGCTTTTTGCAGATGCGGGATACACATGTCTGTAATCATATCCAGCGGTTGACGCTTCAAATAAAAGTTGTTCATCCAGTTCATCTTCGTTGCATCAAACACAGCTGGAGACTTGTTCACGCGATCCATTGAGAACAGCTTGATCAGATCTTCCATTAAGAAAATCTCTTCTTCGCCACCTGGAGACCATCCCAAGAGAACAAGGAAGTTCACGATTGCTTCTGGCAAGAAGCCCAGGTCACGGTACTGTTCAATGAACTGAAGAATGCTCTCATCGCGCTTGGACATCTTTTTGCCGTCTTGGTTGAGGATCAGTGCCAAGTGAGCAAAGTCAGGCGCTTCCCATCCAAACGCTTCGTAAATCATCAATTGACGAGGCGTGTTAGACAGATGCTCTTCTCCACGAATGACGTGGCTAATTTTCATCAAATAGTCGTCCACTACAACAGCGAAGTTGTATGTAGGAATCCCATCCGGACGGCAAATAACGAAATCGCCCATCTCGTTGGAGTTGAATGTTACCTGGCCGCGAATCAGGTCGTTCACGACATATTCGCGATCATCCTGAACGAGGAAGTGAATGGATGGCACTCGACCTTCTGCTTCGTACTGAGCCCGCTGCTCGTCCGTTACATGGCGGTGCTTTTCCAGAATGCGTGGTGTTTCTCCACGCGCGAGCTGTTCTTCACGTTCTGCATCCAGCTCTTCTTTTGTCGCGTAGCAGTAGTATGCTTTGCCTTCTGCTAGCAGTTGATCGATATATTTCCGATAAATGTCCAGGCGCTCTGTTTGACGGTACGGTCCATATGGTCCCCCAACGTCTGTACCTTCTTCCCATGTTACGCCGAGCCATTTCAGGTTTTTCATTTGCTCTTCGTCCGCATTTTCCTTATTGCGCGTTTGGTCCGTATCTTCAATCCGAACGATGAACGAACCACCGTGATGTTTCGCAAAAAGATAATTAAAGAGCGCTGTTCGCGCACCGCCGATGTGTAAATGCCCCGTAGGACTCGGCGCATAACGAGTGCGAATTTCTTTCGCCATTGGTAGCACCATCCTTATGAATGTAAAAGGCTATAACCTTGACCTAAGTAAAAACGTATCTAAGGCTTTATGTTACACCTTGCCCCTCTACTTGACAAGCAAGCATACCGCCTGCGAAGCGATTCCTTCCCCTCTGCCTGTAAAACCGAGTTTCTCGGATGTCGTCGCCTTCACATTCACTTGCGAGAGATCGTCTGCCTCCAGCACGCGTGCAATGACTTCACACATTTGCGGAATGTACGGTGCCATTTTCGGCGCTTGAGCAATGATCGTTGCATCCACGTTACCTAATCGGTAGCCGCGCTCCCGAACCAACTTCCATACATGCTCCAGCAGCTTTACGCTATCGGCATCCTTAAAAGCCGGGTCTGTATCCGGAAAATGACGGCCAATATCCCCCTCACCAATCGCTCCAAGAATCGCGTCACTAATCGCATGGAGGAGAACATCCGCGTCAGAATGCCCTAGCAAGCCTTTTTCATTCGGGATGGTGACGCCTCCAATAATGCATGGACGCCCCTCTACTAATTGATGCACGTCAAAACCTTGTCCAATACGCATGAACTACTCTCCCTTTCGTTTCCGCAATATCTCTTCACCAAACCACAGATCGTCTGGCGTCGTAATCTTAATGTTCTCATAGCTTCCCTGCATAATCGATACCGGATGACCCAGCCACTCAACCAGCATCGCATCATCCGTACCCAGCTTCCCTGCTTCCCCTGCTGCCTGATGTGCCTCTCGCAGTAAAGACATACGAAAAGCTTGTGGGGTTTGAACCGCCCACAAGCTTTCCCGTGCCGGGGTTGACTCTACAAGTCCATTTACCCCCACCACTTTAATCGTATCTTTGACAGGTACTGCCATGATCGTTGCCTGATCTTGTTGTACCTGTTTGATCATGTCACTGATCTGTTTGCGAGTGACGAAAGGACGGGCAGCATCGTGAACCAGTACGTAATCGCAATTTGCGGATAGGGAAGCCAAGCCATTTCTCACACTGTCCTGTCGCTCTGCTCCCCCCATAGTAATCACAACCATCAGCTTTTCAGCCGAGATCAAGGTCATTACTTCTGCGTGGTCTGCTTCACTCACCACCAGCACGACTTCATCAATGTCGGGATGAGTAGCAAATAGACGTACCGTATGAGCCAGGATCGGCTCGCCCGCAAGCGGTAACCACAACTTGTTTCGTTGCCCACCCATTCGTTTACCCGAACCGGCTGCAACGATCACGACACCCGTACTCACTGCTTCATCCCTCTCCTGTTGTCTTTTCTATAACGCTCGTTCCAGCAACTTTGGTTTGGCGAAGATCATTCGTCCTGCTGAAGTTTGTAGCACACTCGTTACGAGAACATCGACGTCGTTTCCGATGTATTCTCGTCCGCCCTCTACAACAATCATCGTGCCATCGTCCAGGTAAGCGACACCCTGACCGTGCTCTTTCCCATCCTTGATGACTTGGACGTTCATCTCTTCTCCAGGTAAAACTACGGGCTTGACTGCATTCGCTAAATCATTGATGTTCAATACCGCAACACCTTGCAGCTCACATACCTTGTTCAGGTTGAAGTCGTTTGTTACGACCTTTCCGTTAATGAGCTTTGCGAGCTTGATCAGCTTGCTGTCCACCTCGGATACTTCTTCAAAATCGCCTTCCCAAATCTGAACCTTTACCTTCATTTCTTTTTGAATCTTGTTCAAGATATCCAGACCCCGACGACCGCGGTTTCTCTTCAGTACATCGGAGGAATCGGCGATATGCTGCAACTCCTCTAACACAAATCCCGGAATGACCAGAACCCCTTCTAGAAAGCCGGTACGGCAAATATCTGCGATGCGTCCGTCAATAATGACACTGGTATCGAGGATTTTATTTTCCAGGTTAACGGTAGTTGTTGCGCTATCCTTTTTCTTATCCTTACGTCCAATCGAAAATACCGACATAATCTCGTCCCGCTTGCGAAACCCTACCTGGAAGCCCAAATAACCGAGCAACCCGGAAACAATTAACGGCAAAAGATCTCCCACAAATGGAATCGGAATTTTACTGATGGGCAGGAATAATAAGAATGCAACAATAAGACCACTAATCAACCCCATCGCTCCGAACATCACATCGACAACCGGCATTTTGACGAGTGTCTCTTCACCCCATCGAACGATGCGCAGAACATAATCCACAACCCAATTCGCTAAAAAGAAAAACAAGATGGCACCTAGTACAGCCCCAATATATTGCGATCCGGCTACTACACCAAAGTTTAACAGTGGGTCGAGCAACGAGAACAATTCGTCACCAAATCGATACCCCAATCCGGCACCAATCAAAACAAAAATGAATTTTCCTACTCGGCGTAACATGCCTTCACCTCCTTTTACTAATATAGACAGAAGCCTAAGAGTAAAAACCTATTTTTTTCCAAATCATTATAATGCTTCATCTTACTTTCCCTCACTATAGCAAAAAAGATTTTGCCATGTCAAATAGCCAAAAATTTTAACATAGTTGTCATTTTCTCGTCAACCCGGGAACACTCGTTTCCTTCGATGTTAAATTGACAGGGAGCTGACTCCCTTCTTATAATGTCAGTATCGTAATGAGAGAAAATTATGACGATACCAACAGCCTAAAGCAGAGGTGAACCAGATGGACAATCGAAACATAGACGACTTTCAAACGCAAGTATCCGAGCTTTTAATCAGACATCGTAGCGTACTGGACGTCATGTCCAAAGTTCAGGAAACGGCATCCCGCATTAACCGTTCACTGACAAAAGCCATCACCGAATGCGGCTGTGTCGAAGTGGTTGCCAAAAAACAGACGTACGATTCAAACA
This sequence comes from Brevibacillus brevis NBRC 100599, assembly GCF_000010165.1. NCBI lineage: Bacteria > Bacillati > Bacillota > Bacilli > Caryophanales > Paenibacillaceae > Brevibacillus > Brevibacillus brevis. The sequence goes on along the minus strand of NC_012491.1, from coordinate 207,531 downwards.
AGAACCTGGAGGACAACAAGTCCCATTTGGACACCCACTTTAACGGACCGCTGTGCGAGCATTGTCGCGATGTAGTTACTGCTGAGCTTGGCAAAAACCTCTTTTACCTCACTGCCTTGTGCAATATTACAGACATTAAGCTAGAAGATGTCCTTCAGAAGGAATCCAACCGATTGAATACTTTGGGTGTCTTCAACCTGTCTTAAAAGTCCGCTACTCGTATTACGAATGAACCCTAAAAAAAGTTGCATACAAAAAAGAAAAACCCGCACATTGAAGTGTGGGTTTTTTTATGCCGAAACTATTCAAACGGAACGGATTCTTTCTCTTTGTTTTTACGCTTACGTAATTTTTTGACGAGAAAGTCAACGTTTTTTTTTATTCCGTAGAGTGCATAAAAAGCAAGTGGCAAGAAAACAATTTTTGGAAACTGCTGCGGATACTTAATCGCTACAATAACCACAATCGCGATGATAATGGGTGTGATCCAGTAAGCAGACTTTGGAATCCCCACTTTTTTAAAGTTAGGATACTTGACCTTTGATACCATCAAAAAGGCAAGCAGCAACATACTTACGGCAAGCAATACCGGAGTGAACACTTGGTGATAGAGTGCGAGCGTAGCCAGTACGCCCCCCGCTGCCGTAATCGGCAAACCGATGAAATACCCCGGAACCCCGGCCTGTACGTTAAAACGCGCCAAACGAAGCGCACCACAGATCGGAAAAATGGCTGTAATGAGAATCCCAAGCAAATCAAAGTGTTGCAAGACGACAACATACATAATGAACGCCGGCGCAATCCCAAAAGTAATAACGTCAGAAAGGGAATCCAATTCCTTCCCGAACTCACTTTGGGCGTTTAACATACGAGCTACACGTCCATCCAGCCCGTCTGCCAGCATACCAATGATCACTGTGATCGCTGCATATTCGACGTATTGATCGCCTCGAAACGCAAGAATAATTGCTAAAACTCCCAGAAACAAGTTGCTTACGGTTAGTATGTTCGGTAACGATTTCACGAACATAGACTACCTCCTGATTTCTTTTGCGTAAGGAGCAGGTTATCCTGTTGACCTTGTTTTCATCCAAGTCCCTTAGGCAAATGCTGAATACAAATAATGCCTTTATCCTATTCTACTTTAAATGTGCCTGTCAATGAACACTTGTTCTTGAATCCGTTTCAGTCCCTCTTTAATCGCTCTCGCTCGAACCTCACCAATGCCTTCCACTTCGTCTAATTCCTGAATCGTTGCCATCATGATTCGTGGCAGATGATGAAAATGCTCTACCAGATTCGAGATGATTGTAACGGGCAGACGCCTGATCTTGTACAGGATCCGATAACCTCTAGGGGAAACGGATTCATCGAGCATACTGGCATTAGAGGAATACCCCAGCGTTCGTAAAAAAGAAGTGAGCTCCAGCATTTCCTCTGAGTTCAATTTTTTCATGTCCCGCAGTACAAGATCAGGTGAATAGGATGGATCTCGGGAATAATCCCGAATAAGCATATGGGCCTCTTCCTCAATGTTTGAAACCAGTTCCTCCAACTGCATACTGACGAGCCTTCCTTCTACCCCTAGCTCACATATGTACTTGGAGACCTCAGTCTTAATACGTAACACCATCTCAATCCGTTGCAAAACCGAGGCAACTTCATGCAAAGTAACGAGCTCCTCAAATTCTAACGCACCGAGATTCGTCAAAGTTTGATCAAGGACGGCCTTGTATTTCTCAAGGGTAGATACAGCTTGATTCGCCTTGGCCAGAATGACACTGATTTCGCTTAAGACATACCGGAAACTCCCCTGATACAGCGTGATCACATTGCGACGCTGGGAGATAGCAATGACCAGATGATTCGTTTGAATGGCCGTACGTTGTGCTGTACGATGCCGTGTGCCCGTCTCGCTCGTGGGGATTGAGGAGGGTGGGAAGATTTGCGTATTCGCGTACAGGATGCGTTTTGCGTCTTCACTTACTATAATCGCCCCATCCATCTTCGCTAATTCATACAAATGGGCAGGAGAAAAATCACAATTGATGGAAAAACCGCCATCGACAATCGACTTCATCTCCGGACCGCACCCAATAACGATCAAGCCCCCTGTTTTGGCCCGTAAAACATTTTCCAACCCTTCACGAAGCTGTGTGCCGGGTGCCACGAGACGAAGCACATCACCGATTTGCGGAGTTCTTTTGATGTTCCCCTGCATGCCCACTCCTACCTCCTTATCACCTCGTTCAACGCATCGGCGATATTGCTCACACCAATTACTTGAATATCTGCTGGCGCATCCAGCCCGCGGATGTTTTTCTCCGGTATGATGACACGCTTAAAGCCTAATTTATGGGCTTCTCGTACTCGTTGCTCAATACGGGAGACACCGCGCACCTCACCAGTCAAGCCAATTTCTCCGATAACGACATCATGCGGATTGGTAGCGTGGTCACGGAAACTGCTTGCAATGCTTACGGCAATCGCCAAATCAACCGCTGGCTCATCTAATCTGACCCCACCTGCTACGTTTACATAAGCATCCTGATTTTGCAGCATCATGCCCATGCGCTTTTCCAACACCGCCATGATCATCGCCACACGCTGATGATCGACCCCTGTTGCCGTTCTCCGTGGGGTTACAAAGCTGGTCGGGGCAACGAGAGCTTGTAGCTCAACCAAAACGGGACGTGTGCCCTCCATACTGGCTACGACTGTGGAACCCGCAACACCAAATGGACGCTCTGCCAAAAATATCTCAGATGGATTCGCCACTTCCTCCAGACCGCGATCCTTCATCTCGAAAATACCGATTTCGTTTGTCGAACCAAAACGGTTTTTGACGGCACGCAAAATTCGAAACGTATTGTGACGCTCCCCTTCAAAATAGAGAACAGCATCCACCATGTGCTCAAGCATACGCGGACCGGCGATGGAGCCTTCCTTGGTTACGTGACCGACGATGAAGGTACCAATCCCTTTCCCTTTTGCAATCCGCATCAATTGGGCTGTTGCCTCCCGCACTTGTGCGACACTCCCCGCTGCCGATTGGATCGTCGGGTGAAACACGGTCTGGATCGAGTCAATAATCAGAACATCCGGGTCTACTTGATTAATATGCTGTTCGATCAAATCCAAATCATTTTCTGCCAATACAAACATCGGCGGCGTTTGCAAATGGAGTCGATCCGCGCGAATTTTGATTTGTTTTGCCGACTCCTCTCCAGATACATAGAGAACCTTCGCCCCTTGATGAGCCAAGGCAAAAGAAGTTTGCAAAAGCAATGTCGATTTCCCGATTCCAGGGTCTCCCCCAACCAAAATGAGTGAACCCGGAACAAGTCCTCCACCAAGAACACGATTCAATTCTCCGATCGTCGTATCCATGCGTGGGTCTTCTTCACTGGCTACCTGGGTCAGTGGAATAGCAGATTGACGCTGGCCGCCACTCATCCCTTCGTGACGATGTGCAGTTTTTACCGTCACTTCCTCTACCAGGGTGTTCCAACTGCTGCATCCCGGGCATTTCCCCATCCATTTTGGCGATTCATAGCCACATTCTTGACACGCGTATTTCGTTTTATACTTTGACATAATCGCACCCTCACTTGGATTTCTTTCTCTACTTTTATCATAATAACGCACCCAAAAAAAGAATACCTCCCGAATCAGGAGGCATTCTATTACGTTTCAACCCAGCTTATGATTTCGTTTTTTCAAGGCGCTTGACTACCAGCTTGCCTTCTTCCGCTTCGATATTGACGGTATCGCCTTTACTGATCGTGCCCTTGAGCAATTCCTCGGACAAATTATCCTCGATGTGGCGCTGGATAGCTCGACGCAGAGGACGTGCACCATAGGCCGGATCAAAGCCTTCTTTTGCCAATACTTTCTTGGCTTCTTCGGTCAATTGGAAATCAATGTCCTGCTCTTTCAAACGTTTACGCAGCTCATCTGTCATGAGAGTTACGATTTGCTCGATATGCTCTTGCTCCAAGGAGTGGAACACGATGACTTCGTCGATACGGTTCAAGAACTCAGGACGGAAGCTCTTCTTCAGCTCATCCATGACTTTGTCCTTCATATCCTGATACTTTCTTTCCGAATCATTGGTCGTGAAGCCGAGCGTTGTATTTTTCTTGATCATGCTGGCTCCGACGTTGGAAGTCATGATGACAACCGTATTGCGGAAGTCGACGGTACGTCCCTTGGAGTCTGTCAAACGACCATCATCCAGAACTTGTAGCAGGATGTTGAATACGTCTGGGTGAGCTTTCTCGATTTCGTCCAGTAAAATGACGGAGTAAGGCTTACGGCGCACTTTTTCGGTCAGCTGACCGCCCTCGTCAAAGCCTACGTAGCCTGGAGGGGCACCTACCAGACGAGCGGTGGAATGCTTCTCCATGTACTCGGACATATCCACGCGGATCATGGCATCCTCGTCACCGAAAAGCGTCTCCGCCACGGCACGAGCCAATTCGGTTTTACCCACACCGGTAGGCCCCAGGAAGATAAACGAGCCGATTGGGCGTTTTGGGTCTTTCAAACCAGCACGGGCACGGCGGATCGCACGCGAAATGGATTTGACTGCTTCATCTTGACCAATAACGCGATCGTGCAAAATCTCTTCCATCTTCAACAAGCGCTCTGTTTCTTCTTCCTTCAGCTTTAACACAGGAATACCCGTCCAGCTCGCCACTACTTGCGCGATGTCTTCTGGCGTAACCTCCATGTTCAGCTGGCCTTGGCGTTCTTTCCAGTCTTTTTTCGTTTTATCCAGTTCTTCACGCAGTTTTTGCTCCTGATCGCGAAGTGCTGCTGCTTCCTCGAACTCTTGTGATTGTACGGCAGCGTCTTTTTCCTTGCGCACCTCTTCCAGACGTCCCTCCAGCTCTTTGAGGTTTGGCGGAACGGTAAAGGATTGCAAGCGGACTTTCGATGCCGCCTCGTCAACCAAGTCGATGGCCTTGTCAGGCAGGAAGCGTTCCGTAATATAGCGGTCAGACAGCTTTACTGCCTGCTCGATTGCTTCATCGGTAATTTTGACACGGTGGTGGGCTTCATAACGATCACGAAGGCCATGCAGGATACGAATGGCATCCTCCGCTGTCGGTTCATCAACCTGAATCGGTTGGAAACGACGCTCCAGTGCCGCGTCTTTTTCGATGTACTTGCGATATTCATCCAGCGTTGTAGCACCTACGCACTGTAGCTCACCACGAGCCAGCGCAGGCTTCAAAATGTTAGAGGCGTCAATTGCGCCTTCTGCTCCACCAGCACCAATCAGGGTGTGCAGCTCATCAATAAACAGGATGATGTTTCCTGCTTGGCGAATTTCGTCCATGATTTTTTTCAGACGATCTTCGAACTCACCGCGATATTTGGTTCCCGCAACAACGGTTCCCATATCGAGGGTCATGACGCGCTTATCACGAAGGGTCTCCGGAATTTCGTTGTTCACGATTTTTTGGGCAAGACCTTCTGCGATAGCTGTTTTCCCGACACCAGGCTCCCCAATTAAAACAGGGTTGTTCTTGGTACGTCTGCTAAGTACTTGGATCACACGCTCGATTTCTTTTTGGCGACCGATAACCGGGTCCAGACCGCCGTCACGAGCGATTGCAGTCAGATCCCTTGCCAAGCCGTCCAATGTCGGCGTATTCGCCGCTGGATTCCCTCCAGACGGTTGATGAGATGCCATCATTTCCGAGCTGCCCAGCAGCTGGAGCACCTGTTGCCGTGCCTTGTTCAGGCTAACGCCCAAATTGTTCATGATTCTCGCAGCAATGCCTTCTCCCTCACGGATCAAGCCAAGCAGAATATGTTCAGTCCCCACATAGGTATGACCCAGCTTGCGGGCTTCGTCCATCGACAGTTCAATGACCTTTTTGGCGCGAGGTGTATAGTTTGGTGTGTAATTACTACCGGACTGCTCTGTTCCTCGCCCGATTAACGACTCCACTTCACTCTGGATTTTATCGAGGCCAAGCCCAAGTGATTGCAGTGCCTTCGCCGCAATTCCTTCGCCTTCTCGAATGAGTCCCAGCAGCACATGCTCTGTCCCAATATCTTTGTGTCCGAGACGAACCGCCTCTTCCAGGGCAAGCGCCAGTACTTTTTGTGCGCGTTCTGTAAAACGTCCAAACATCATATCGTACACCTCCGTATAACCGTGTTTTTTCTCTATATGGTTAACAATTGCGTGATACCATTACGATTACTCTTGTGATTCTACTACGCGTAGACGTTCGCGGATCAGCCTTGCCCTTCTTTCGTCGCGTTGGTCCGGAGTGAGCTTTTGACCAGCGTGGTGTTGTAAAAAACCTGGCTGTGTCGTGACCAACAGTTCGTTTAAGACGAGCGGAGATACATTAGGAATGATGCCTAGATCAATCCCCAGACGTACATCTGACAGGCGCTGAGCCGCTTCCTTGGACTCTACCGTGCGGGCATACATCAAGATGCCATACGACCGAAAAATCCGATCCTCCAAAGAAACCCGGGTATGCTCCAGCAAGTAAGTGCGTGCCACACGCTCTTGCTCAATAATCTGTCTGGCCACACCGTAGAGATTGGAAAGGATATCCGACTCAGACATCCCCAGTGTGACCTGATTGGATAACTGAAAAAGATTCCCTAGAGCTTCGCTGCCCTCTCCGTAAATTCCTCTAACGACCAGACCAACTTGATTAATCGCCTGTAAAATTCTGCTGATCTGCTGCGTCATCACCAGAGCGGGCAGGTGCAGCATCACGGATGCACGAATTCCCGTACCCACATTGGTTGGGCAGCTTGTAAGATATCCTCGAGTTTCGTCGAACGCGTAGTTCAAGCTTTTCTCAAAAATGTCGTCTATCTTCGTACCTATTTCCCATGCCTCGTTCAAACGAAACCCGGGTAATAGTACCTGTATTCGAATGTGGTCTTCTTCATTAACCATAATGCTGACAGACTCATCTTCCCGAAGCAATACGGCACCTTTACGGGATTCCTCTGCCAGATGAGGGCTAATCAGATGCTTTTCTACGAGCACCCGTTTTTCTAACGGGTTAATTTGATCCATATGGATGACCTGAAGCTGATGCCGTTTGCGCATTGCCTCCGAATCGCTTACTTCCGTTACCTTTCTGACGACTTCCTCGGCCTGCGAGTCCGTTGCCAATAACGGAAAGGGGTGCTGGCGCAGGTTACGGGCGATACGCAGCCGTGTACTAATGACAATGTCGGAATCAGGACCTTCTCCTTTCATCCAATTGCTCCACGGGTTTTGCATAAACTGCTTTTGGGACATAACCAGCTAACCTCCCTTGCTACGATTGGGCCATTTTTTGTTCCAATGCTCGAATTCGATCACGCATTTCTGCTGCCTTCTCGAACTCTTCACTGGCGACATGACTTTGCAGCGCTTGCTTTAGTTGCTCCAGCTCTTTACGGATCTTCAGTTTGCCACCGGTACGCTCTGGTACTTTTCCACTATGCTGTGTGTTTCCATGAATCCGGCGGAAAAGTGGGTCCAGTCGATCCCCCAAAAAGGTGTAGCAATCACTACAGCCAAATCGGCCGCTTTTACTAAATTGAGCATATGTGAGTCCACATGTTTCGCATTGAAGCGGCTTATTCGTTGCCGTTTCGCGTCCATTCTTTTGCATGGGATCAAATTTTAAAAGTCCTGACAGGAGATTGTTGATGCTGAAGTTGTGAAAGCCGGTAAAGACGTCCCCTTTTTCATGAGCACATTGCTCGCAAATATGGTATTCGGTTTTTTCGCCATTGACGATTTTCGTCAAATGAAGTGTCGCCGGTCGTTTTCCGCATTCCTCACAGTTCATAACATCATACCTCCTTTTACTTCAACAAGATTGCCGCGATCATCTGCTTTAAAATATTTGCCCGCAAACGATCCCGCAATTCAGCTTCCAGAGTCAAAACGTTTCGCGAGGTAGCGATTTTCATCAAGGTGGCTTCTCTAATGTTGACTAACCCTTCCTCCAATAGTCTTTCTACGATCGCATATCCCACACTCTGACTGATGCTCTCACCAATCAGTTCTTCTGTTAGCAATTCCTGCAAGCGTGCTTTGCTGACAATCTGCACCTTGCGTATGCGAATATACCCGCCGCCCCCGCGCTTACTCTCTACGAGGTATCCTTTTTGAACGGTAAAGCGCGTATTGATGACGTAATTGATCTGAGACGGCACACATTGAAAATGGTCGGCAAGCTCACTACGCTGAATCTCGATCGATCCATTGGGACTGTTAGTAAGGATGCTTTTCAAGTGATGTTCAATGATGTCCGAGATGTTTCGCAAGTCATCGCCTCCTATTCCTCTGTGTATGTTCTTATGAGGTTACCTATTGACTTTGACTATCTTTGACGTTAATTATAATGGGTTTAGTGCGTGCCCGCAAGTGTCCCTTACACATTCTAGTGTGGGCAAAAGAGGGTCGCTTGAAACTTGGACATGATCAACAAAAAAACCACTCCCTGAGGAATGGTTTATGCTTGTTCTTGCTTATTGGTGTCGATTGCTGGCAAATGATTCAGTAGCTGAGAGAAGCTGGTGATAATAACATCTGCCCCATCAAGCTCGCCTGGTTTCGCAAAACCAAAGTCGCATCCAATGGTAAATAAACCGTTTGTCTTGCCTGCTTCCACGTCGGAGTGACGATCTCCTACCATGATGGCCTGCCCAATTTTGTAATCAGACAACAATTTTGCAACCAGGTCATTTTTGGAATGCGTGCGGAAACGACCAGCCGAGTACAGGTCTGTCATCAGCGGCTTTAACTCGTATGCCTGACAAATGGCATCGATGTACTCTTCCTGCCCATTGCTTGCTACAAATAAAGCAACTCCTTTTTCATGCAGCTTTTCTAAGGTTGATTTTACATCCGGATATAGCTCGGTCACTCGTTCTTTGAGTAACTGGATTTCGTTGTCTAGCAAGAAAGCATCTGCTGAGCGAATGGCTTCTTCACTCGCACCCGGCAGTAATTTGTCCCAGATCTGCTCGATCGTCATTCCCAGTACATTGATCAGTTCACGCTCGTCAGGGGTTTCCCCTTGCCATAGCCCTTTTTGACGAAGCTGGTCAAACGTTCGAATAAAAGCGGGGGTCGACAGCTTTTCTGTTTGCAGTAACGTGCCATCCATATCAAATAATATCGCGAATGGTACAGTCATGGGTTCCTCCATTTTGTCTGGCTAGGCAGCTATTCTACTTTTCCTGGCAACATATTCATATCATCCATGATAAACTCAGTAATTCGTTGTGCAGCATCTGGCTTGGAGATTTTTTGTCCCATTCTACGCATATATTCCACCTTGGACGGGCTATGCAATAGTTCATCGATAAAGTAAATCAACTGCTCGGATAGATTCGCGTGTACCGCACATCCATTATTGAGCAAAAAGTGGCTATTCCTCTCTTCCTGTCCAGGCAGAGGGTTGTAAACAATCATGGGTACCCGTTTACTCATTACTTCAGCTGATGTAAGTCCGCCTGATTTGGTGACAATTAAATCAGCCGTTTCCAAGTATTCGTGGAAGTTATTGATGAATTTTAGCGGAATGACTTCATGCCGATACGTACGATTTGTCACCTTATTGTATAGCTTGTCGTTTGTCCCTGTTAACACAAAAGTTTTCAGGGGAATGTTAATCTCTTCTAGCCCATCTAATACCTTTTCCATCGAGCCGAGACCCAATCCGCCCCCCGAAAGAATAATGCTCTTTTGTTCAGGAGCGAGACCAAGCTTTTGCCGAATCAATTCGGGTTCCAATGGCAAGCTGAATTTCTTCATGATAGGAATGCCCATCGGAATGAATTTTTGATGATCCTGTCGATAAACGTCTAACAGGTAATACAGCTGTTCATGACCGATGAAGTAATAATTGATATGGTGATTAATCCATGAAGGATGGATGGTATAGTCCGTAATGATCGTATAGATTGGTTCCTTCCAATCATTTCTTCCCTTCAGTACGGAGAGCATACAGCTTGCAAACGGATGCGTAGCAATAAAG
>NC_012491.1:152500-190000 GCF_000010165.1 Brevibacillus brevis NBRC 100599 | reverse complement strand
AAGCCCTTCCTGTTGCTGTTCTTCCTGCTGAAGGTCTTGCTCGTTTGCCATTTTGCTCACTCCTCTAGAAAATGCCTGCATTAACAATTTTGTACAGACTTTTATAATAGCGATACGGCGTACCTCGCAAAAGGTACGCCATAGATCGACTGCTTACAGGTTAATATCAAGAATCTCGTACTGAATGACTCCTGCCGGTACGTTCACATCAACAATCGCGCCTTTTGCTTTGCCGAGGAGTGCTTGACCTACCGGGGACTCGTTGGAAATCTTGTTGTTCATCGGATCGGATTCAGCAGAACCTACAATCGTGTAATCCATAACATCACCGAACTCTAGGTCTTTCAGCTTCACGCGGGATCCAACGCTTACAACACCTGTATCTACATCTTCATTTGTGATGATACGGGCATTGCGTAGCATTTTTTCCAGGGTCAGAATGCGACCTTCAATGAACGCTTGCTCATTCTTTGCTTCTTCGTATTCAGAGTTCTCACTGATATCTCCAAAGCTAATCGCTTCTTTAATACGAGCAGCTACTTCCTTACGTTTAACCGTTTTCAAATCTTCAAGCTCTTGTTCAAGCTTTGTTAAACCTTCTGGTGTAAGGATGACTTCTTTTTCAGACATGGTTCAATTCCCCCGTTTTAAAAAATGATTCCATTTATACTGGGTAAAGTACAAAGGATTATATGTAGATGTTCTATACAATATACAGCAGAATGCAATCGTCTGTGAGGTTCAAAGGTAAAGCTGCCAGTGAGGACTGGCAGCTCGGCACCCAATATTACGGAGTATTATAGGATATGAAGGAACCCTTGTCAATGTCTGGAATGAACCACCAGTTTTAGTAGCTGACAGCCTCATCACTTGCTGTTTCCAGCGGTTCTTCGCTGTCATCTGCGTAGTTTTCGATCCAGTCGACAAAGTTCATGAGGACGCTGCGAAGCTCCTCTTCTGTCTCAACCGCATTCACGAGATTTTTCGTGTGCGTCGAGCCCTTCAAGCCTTTCAAGTAATACGCCGCGTGCTTACGCATCTCAAGGACTCCCACTCTCGGACCCTTCAGCGCGATTAAACGCTCTGCATGCAATAAACAAATATTCATCTTTTCACGTGCGGTTGGCTCTGGACCCAGCTCTCCCGTCGTCAGGTATTGAATGGTGCGATACAGCATCCACGGATTTCCGAGCGCAGCCCGCCCAATCATAACACCATCGCATCCCGTTGTATCCAGCATGCGTCTCGCATCCTCAGGAGTAGCCACGTCCCCGTTCCCGATTACTGGAATCGAAACGGTTTCCTTCACTCGACGGATCCAGTCCCAGTCCGCTTTCCCTTTGTACATTTGTACGCGGGTGCGTCCATGAACAGCGATCGCTTTGCCGCCTGCACGTTCTACTGCCTTGGCATTATCCAGTACGTACAGATGGTCTTCGTCCCAGCCCAATCTCATCTTCACGGTAACCGGCTTGTCGACCGCATCGACCACAGAAGATACGACTTCGTAGATTTTATCTGGATCGAGCAACAGACGCGCACCTGCATCACAGCTCGTAATTTTCGGCACAGGACAGCCCATGTTGATATCAATGATATCCGCGTTCGTGTGCTGGTCTACATATTTCGCTGCACTCACCAAGGTTTCCTTGTCTCCACCAAAAATCTGCAAACTTAGTGGTTTTTCGCGTTCGTCGACAAATAGCATATCTATCGTTTTTTTGTTTCCGTGCACAATGCCTTTGTCGCTTACCATCTCGGCGCAAACTAATCCAGTACCGAACTCCTTGGCAATCAGACGAAAAGCAGGGTTACAGACACCTGCCATTGGAGCGAGCACTACGTTATTCTTTAATTCAATATTGCCGATTTTCATCTATATTCGCCTCCTTATTCCCGCTTAGTCGGGGTCTTGGAGAGGACAATCCTATCCAAACTTCATTACATCACTTATTTATAGCACATAATTCATCGTAGTCTACCTGTAAAGTGCTGGCGATCTTCCGTAATACAGGCTCTGTTGGCGTACGAGTTCCTCTCTCTAGTGATCCAACAAAAGACAATGACACTCCCATCTTGTCCGAAAGGGACTGTTGTGTATACCCTTTTAGCTTTCGGAAGGACCGGATTCGATTTCCCAGTTGATTGCTCCCCACTCACGTACCCCCTTGTGATCTTCTACCAATAAGGAAAGATAATGATCAATGGTCTGGTTATGCTCAGGTAAAACGCCGCCCTCCCAAACGTCTCGAAGCGGCACGAGTACAAAAGCACGCTCGCTCAGCCCGGGATGAGGAATCATGAGATTGTCTTGCGAAACACGAGATGTCCCGTACAACAGTAAGTCAATATCAATTGTGCGCGGTCCCCATCGTACCGTTCGCACACGACCTAGCTCTCGCTCTACTGACAGAGCCGTCTCTAGCAGCTGATCCGGGCTCTGTTCTGTTTCCACAGCGATCGCCATATTTAGAAATGCATCTTGCTCGACGTAACCAAATGGATCGGTCTCATAAACAGAGGAGACACGTAGCACGCGAATTCCAGGTTGCTCGTTCAATCTCTGTATCGCCCGGCGCAAGTTCTGTGCCCGATCCCCGAGATTGGAGCCTAGCGCCAAATACGCACAAACTGTCATGAAGCAAAATCCTCTCTTCTACGGATCATCTCAATCGCAACCGACTCATAATGCCCATTGATCGGCGGATTCGGCTTGGTCACTTTTGCTTTGACTTCATGCAAAGGGAATTGCTCCAGTAGACGTTCTGCTATCACAGCGGTCAGTTTTTCTACCAGATGAAATCGTTCACCCTCGACAATTTTTTGCACACAAGTAAAGATATCGGCGTAATTGACTGTATCGTGAAGATCGTCACTTGCTCCGGCTCTGGATAAATCGAGCGATAGCTCCAAATCGACATAAAACCGTTGGCCTAGTTCAGCCTCTGCTCCAAACACACCGTGATATCCGTAAAAAGACATGCCATTGAAGTAGATTTTATCCAAGGTTTAAATGCCCCCTTTTAGCATCGCGTCCATCATCTTCGTAACGCGCTTCATTTCTTTGACATCATGCACCCGTACCATATGACAGCCTTTTGCCGCCCCGAGAGCAACTGTCGCTGCCGTACCTTCGACACGCTCATCTACAGGCAAGTCGAGAACATGACCGATCATCCGCTTGCGTGAAGTAGCAAGTAGAACAGGATAGCCCAGCCCTACCAGATCATCCAGCCTGCGCATTGTTTCGAGATTTTGCTCGACAGTCCTTACAAACCCGATCCCCGGATCGAGGATGATTCTCTCCTGCTTTACCCCTGCCTGCAAGGCGATCTGTACGGACTCACGCAGGTCTTTGATATAGTTTGGGAAAAAGTCGTGATAGTCCGTGTCTTCGCGGTTGTGCATCAGGATAATGGGCACATCGAGACGAGCAGCTACCTCTGCCATCCGCGGGTCACGCTTCGCTCCCCATACATCATTGATGATATGTGCCCCCTCCAGAATAGCCCGTTCTGCAACCGCCGCTTTGTACGTGTCAATGGACAGCGGAACAGACAATTCCTGCGAAAGCATCCGAATGACTGGCAGCACTCTGTCCAGCTCCGTCGCCTCATCGACTGCTTCCGACCCCGGACGTGTCGATTCTCCACCGATATCAATCAGGTCAGCTCCAGCCTCAACCATTGCACGCGCTTGTGCGAGTGCTGCCTCCACATTGACATAACGGCCGCCATCCGAGAAAGAATCAGGTGTCACATTCAAAATTCCCATGACTAGCGTACGCTCCCCCAGTGGCAGAACATACTGGCCACAGTTCAACTCGCGCCGCGCACGAAGCTTGGCAGGCATAGCTAAAACTTCCCGTACCTCTGCCGCCAACGCTCGTAGTTCTTCTGTTTGGGTTTTCATATAATCCAACGCCAAATCCATCTTCTTGTGTGAAGCCAACAGCAGCACGTATTTTTTGTCGGCAGTACCTGGTTGGTCTGAGATAACAGCTTCCGCATCGAAAGAGTGCATAATCTCTCTCACACTCTGTGCTGTTGCCCCGCTCATGTTTTCCGTGTGAATCTTCAGGCTCGTCCACGCTTCCGTCATGCGTTCCGCTTCAGGAACAGGAACTCCCCTTTTGACAAGCTCCGAAACCATCTCAGCGAAGGTCGCAGCATGGATTCGAAATGAATTGTATTTCATGATCAAACTCCCTTTTTCCGTCTTCGCACATTGAATAGTAGCATACCATAATTTACTCGCTAGCCGCTACAGACTGACGGTAGGCGCGGTGCAGTTCGCACGAATATGTACCATATGTCGAAAGGACGGAATACCCGTCAATTTCGGTAATCGGAACGATCTCTTGCACGGAATTTGTCGTAAAGACTTCATCAGCGTTGAGCAGCTCCTCCAAGCGATATCGACCTTCTTCGACAGGCATCGATAATTGCTGTGCCAACGCCAAAACATGTCGCCGCGTCACACCATCAAGAATGCCCGTATCAATAGAAGGGGTAAACAACTGGTCGTTCTTGACCCAGAACACATTGCTCACAATTCCTTCCGCCACGAAGCCATCATGCGTCAAAAACAGACCTTCCACATCGGGACGGGCACCGACTTCTTGGCGTGCGAGAGCATTATTTAAGTAATTGTGCGATTTAAAGCGTTGCTGGCCTTCTGCTGTCTGTCTAGCCAACGCCAATGTCTGCAACCGTTTTGGCATGGGAGGTACTTCCAGAGGTGCTACAGGTTTGGCAAATACGAATAAGGACGGGCGCTCGTATCCCCCTGCTACCAAGCCCACTCCTTCTGCGCCTGCCGTAACACTCAAGCGGACGTAAGCATCACGCAACTCGTTGGCATCGATGGTCATCAAGATGGCTTCTGCCAGCTCTTCCTTGGTCCAAGCAGATTGAATCTGCAACGCAAAAAGCCCGGAACAAAGCCGGGCGTAATGGGCATCCCATAGAAATAGCTTGCGGTCGTATACACGTAACGTTTCAAACAAACCAATACCGTACAAAAAACCGTGATCCAATACCGATACGGTAGCCTCATGAGCCGGACAAATCGTTCCGTTTACATAAACGTGCATCTGCGCTCTCTCCCGATAATATAGTCGAGAGCATCATATCACATCTTTTTCTCCTCTTCATCCGGCGTCAAATCTTTCATCGAGAGCTTAAACTCGTTCAAAGTCTGTCCGACTGCACGACCAATCTCCGGCAGCTTCTTCGGTCCGAAAAGCAACAAGGAAATGATCAAGAGCAAAATCAATCCGGGAATACCGATGCTCGACAGCATTGCTGGCAACACTCCTTTTCCTGTCAATTACCCAGTCTCTTCAAAGGATGTGCATAAAGCCCCCAATCTACTCCCAGTCCCAAGCGAAAAAGGCTACCACTGTAGCATGGTAGCCCCTCACTCGCGAAAATTTTACTCTCGCTTATTTTTTCCCGCCCAGGATTTCGAAAATGACATCCGCGTTTTTGGTGTTGTCGATCAAACCAGATACTTTCTCTTTACCAGGACCATACGCATAGACGTTTACATCCTCACCTGTGTGTCCGCCTGTTGTCCAGCCAGTAAAAGAGCGTGTATCGATAATCGCTTCGATGGCATTATCAATTTTCACTTGGTCTTTTGTTTCAGTAGCCTTTTTCACAGACGCGATTTCTTCCGGGGTCAGCTCAAGGTCAATGTACTTCTTGAGTGTTTCTTCTACATTTGCACCTTTTGCGATTTCAGTCGAAATGAAATCAGGCGTACGTTTCACTGCTTTAATTGGCGCTACCAAGAAGTTGTATTCATCTTTAGCCGCTACAGACAATCCACCCGTGGAGTGGTCAGCAGTCGCGATAACCAGCGTATGGCCATCTTTCTTTGCGAAATCAATCGCTGCTTTGAAAGCTCTCTCGAAATCTTCCATCTCGCTCATTGCGCCAACGATATCGTTATCATGACCAGCCCAGTCAATTTGGCTTCCTTCTACCATCAGGAAGAACCCATTCTTGTTCTTGCTCAGACGATCGATCGCAGCATTTGTCATTTCTTCCAGGGAAGGTGTTTCCTTGGAACGGTCGATCATTTTGTCCATTCCGCCATCTGCAAACAATCCGAGAATTTTGCCGTTTTTGTCGTCCAATAGTTCGCTCTTCGAAGTAACGTAGCTGTAGCCATCTTTCTTAAACTCTTTCGTCAGGTCACGATCTTTACGGACGAAGTTTTTCAAGCCACCGCCAAGCATTACGTCAATAGAATGCTCCCCGTTAATTTTCAAATCATAGTAATCATTCGCAATCGCATCCATATTCTTGCGGCTTTCGTCATGAGCGCCATAAGAAGCCGGAGTAGCATGTGTAATTTCGGAGGTAGCTACCCAGCCAGTAGATTTACCTACTTTTTTCGCACGCTCGAGTACCGTTTCTACTTCTGATTTGTCGTTGTCTACCGCAATGGCATTATTGTATGTTTTTTTACCGGAAGACATCGCCGTAGCAGCAGATGCGGAGTCTGTAATGTTTTGCTTGTGGTCTTCTGCATAAGTCATTTGTGCACCGACCAAATATTTATCGAATTCTGTTGGCTCCATCAGTGGAGTCGAAGGGTCGTCCTTCATGTAACGATGTGCGGTTGTGTAAGCAGTACCCATGCCGTCACCGATCAAGAAGATTACATTTTTTACTTTTGCGTTGTTATTATTTTCTGCTGCTTTTACAAGACCTGTAGTAGGACCGAAGAACGCTGTAAAAGCCAGCGAGGAGATTACTGCCATTGGAACGAGTTTTTTGGGGAATGTACGGAACATCATGTACCTCCTAAGAAATGAATTATTATTTAATTTCAGCTTGATTGTAATCTTCCAATATTGAGAAATGACGTGGGCAATGTAAAGAAGTTTAAGGAAACAGTAAAGATAGATTTACATTCGTCGAAGAACACAAAAAACCGCCCTCGAAAAAAGGCGGTTTTCCTGTCGTATCTATGTGTTAACCTGTCGTATGGCGCGCGTATGCAGTAAGGAAGTTCTTCAGCAATTGCTTGCCGTGCTCGGTAATAATCGATTCAGGGTGGAACTGGACGCCCTCGATTGGGTACTCCCGATGGCGCACAGCCATAATTTCACCTTCGGCTGTCCGAGCGGTTACTTCCAGCTCACTCGGAATCGACGCTTCCTCGATAATCAAGGAATGGTAGCGTGCCGCTGTAAAAGGGGACGGGATGTCCTGAAAGATAGTTTTGCCATCATGGAAAACTTCCGACGTCTTTCCGTGCATCAAGCGCTCGGCCCGAATGACTTTTCCGCCAAACACTTGCCCAATGGACTGATGGCCCAAGCAAACACCCATGATCGGAATTTTTCCGGCAAAATGGCGGATCGCATCCATGCTGATCCCCGCTTCATTTGGCGTGCACGGTCCTGGAGACACCATCAAATAATCAGGTGCCAGTCGCTCGATTTCTTCCAGCGTAATCTTGTCATTGCGATACACTTGGAGCTCTTCCCCAAGCTCTCCCACATACTGCACCAAATTGTAGGTAAAGGAATCGTAGTTATCAATCATCAAAATCATCGTACACTCGTCTCCTCTCAACTCATCGTTCTCTGCTCGCTCAACTCAAGTGCTTTCCACAACGCTTCTGCCTTTTTCAATGACTCGGCGTACTCGGCCTCTGGAACCGAGTCAATCACGATACCCGCTCCAGCCTGGACATGAGCTACGCCATCCTTGATCACCATCGTGCGGATGGCAATGTTGACCTCGATATCACCATTGAAGCCAAACCAGCCGATTGATCCCGTATAGACGCCTCGCTTGACTGGCTCCAGCTCTTCGATGATTTCCATCGTGCGAACCTTGGGCGCTCCGGTGATCGTTCCTCCCGGAAAAGTCGCTTCGATCGCATCAAGCGCATCCTTGCCTGCTGCCAGCTCTCCTTTGACGTGAGAGACGATATGCATGACGTGGGAATATTTCTCCACGACCATGAATTCGCTGACCTCCACGCTGCCAAAGCGACAGACGCGGCCCATGTCATTGCGTTCCAGATCAACCAGCATGACATGCTCTGCGCGTTCCTTTTCATTATCAATCAGTTCACGGGCCAATGCATCGTCTTGCTCGTCCGTTAATCCACGCGGACGTGTACCGGCGATTGGACGCGTATGCACTTCCTTGCCTTTTACTTTTACAAGTAGCTCTGGCGAGGCACTAACCAATTGAAATTCAGGGAAGCTCAGATAGCCCATATAAGGAGACGGATTCAGCTTGCGAAGCACATCGTACACTTCTGGGGCAGTCACCTGCACCGGCTTACTTTGCCGTACCGACAGATTGACCTGAAAAACATCCCCTTGGGCGATGTACTCCTGCACCCGGCGAACGGCTTCCTCAAATTGGTCTTTGGCAAAGGATACGGACGCTGGCACTAGCTTGGCAAGCGGTCTTTTGCGCAAAGCTTCCCAATCTGTCTGATCGCGATCCATTGTCAAGGAAGCAATTGAGTCGATACGTTTTTCCAGCTGGAGTGCTGCTTGTCGATAGCTCTCTTCGGTCAAATTGCCCGCATTCAAATGCGTCAGACAAATGATCTCTCGGGTCTCATGATCAAAGACAAGAAGGTCTTGCATTATCATAACATACAGGTCTGGCAACTGTAAGTCATCAGTCGCTATCTGTGGCAAGCTAGGCTCAAAAAAGCGGTTCATCTCATAGCTAATATAGCCTACAGCTCCACCAGCAAAATCTGGCATACCTGGAAGAACAGGCGTACGGTAACGAGAGAGCAGCTCTCGTAAAGCATTCAATGGGTTTAGAGCTTCTATGCTCTCCATTTTTCCTTCTGGGTACGAAACGATGGTTTCTCCTCGCTGACTGCGCAGCGTAGCGATAGGCTCATATGCCAAAAAGGTATACCGCCCAGCTCGTCCACTTTCCAACAGGACAGCATTTTGCAGAGAAGGCTGTAGTTTTGTGAGTACCTGCCACGGATCAATCGTCGAAGACCATGGTCTACGCAGGGCTAGGGGAACCAACGAATAAGATAAGGCATATGTCTGGCAATCAGCAAAGGTAGGGAACATTCTTCCTCTTCACGCTCCGGTTTTCACTATTTATCCGTTCATTATATAGTTGCCTGACACAAAAAGAAAAGACCACGTCGCCAACGTGCGCTTCGTGGTCATACCGGTATCTTTTTACAATTAATCTTCGAACTGATACAGAGGCGTGGACAAATAACGCTCCCCATTCGAAGGAATGATAGCGATCACTTTTTTGCCCTTGCCAAGCTTCGCTGCTACTTGCAGAGCCGCATGGATCGCTGCTCCAGAAGAAATCCCGCCGAGAATGCCTTCCTGACGAGCTACACGACGCGCGGTTTCAAAAGCGTCCTCGTTTTCTACCTTAATGATTTCGTCGTAAATTTGTGTATCGAGAATATCCGGGACAAAGCCAGCCCCGATACCTTGGATCTTATGTGGACCTGGTTTGCCGCCAGACAAAACTGGCGAAGCCGCAGGCTCAACAGCCACGATTTGTACATTCGGATAGTGTTCACGAAGAACCTGCCCTACACCCGTAATCGTTCCGCCTGTACCGATACCGGAAATAAACGCATCTACGCCGCCAATTTCCTTCGCTTGGTCCAGCAGCTCACGGGCAGTCGTCTCGCGGTGAATAGCCGGGTTTGCTAGATTTTTAAATTGTTGCGGAATGAAATAAGAGCTATCTTCTTTCGCCAGCTCTTCCGCTTTGCGAATCGCTCCGCCCATCCCTTCGCTGCCTGGTGTGAGAACCAGCTCCGCACCATACGCACGCAACAGGTTGCGTCGCTCCATACTCATCGTCTCTGGCATGACCAGAATAGCACGATATCCTTTTGCAGCAGCAACCATCGCGAGTCCAATACCGGTATTTCCGCTCGTAGGTTCAATGATGGTATCACCCGGTTTTAGACTCCCATCTGCCTCTGCTGCCTCAATCATCGACAACGCAATTCGGTCTTTTACACTGCTGCCCGGGTTGAAGAACTCCAGCTTCAAGTAAATGTCTGCAATATCTTCGGTGACAACACGATTCAGCTTTACAAGCGGAGTAAAACCAATCAAATCGGTAATGGAATTAGCCACGCGCATATGTTCTGCCCCTCCTATTTTTCATAACCGAGTAAAACGCTAGGATTTATTGACATAATTATATCAACGGTAGCCTATTTGGTCAATGAGGCATTTGCCCAGATATCTGGACCCCTACCGATTTTCGCAATCGCTCCAGCACGACATCCAGTGACTCAACCTGGGCAAATGCCATTTCTCGGCGCAGCTCATCTTTTACCTCTTCAAACGTCCGTTGACTGGCTTCCCTGCGCTCTCTCAGTTGATAAATGACGTATTGATCTTGTATTTTGATCGCTTCGCTATATTTGTCTTTCTCCAGCTTTTCTACAATGGGTTTCGCCTCGTCAGGCAATCGATTATCCTTGATGGAAACCCAGCCTACATCGCCGCCATTCACCGCTGTATCCGCATCAATCGAACGCGCTTTGGCAATCGTCTGAAAGTCGGCCCCGTTTTTTAAATCAGCCAAAACTTGTTCCGCTTCTTTTTGGGAAGCCACGACGATTTGTCCTAAACGCACCTGCATCGGTCGGGTATAACGGTCAGATCGGCTATTGTAGACATTTATTAATTCTTCATCCTTGATGGTCATGTCCTTCGTTGCCAGGGTTTGCAGCAGGATTTGATAAGAAATCTCCTGCTTCAGGGCTTCCACGGTCGTCCCCGCTTGTTTGATTAGCGCAGCCTCAAACTCGCTGTCTGTCCGACTGCCGTAACTGTCGCGAATCTGGGAAAGCTCTTGCTCCAGCTGCTTCGGATCAACCGTAATGCCGGATCGCTTCGCCTCTTGAAAAACGACTTCCCGATTAATCATGTCGTTTAGCACTTGCTTACCGAACTTTTGTTTCAGCGCCGTTACATACTCGTCGTTGCTAATCGTCTTATCCCCTACGATGGCGGCAGGCTGCAGCTTGCCTGATGCCTGGTACCATGCCCAGGTAACGGCAAGCAGCAACAATACAAGCGCCCCAATGAATGCCCACAACCCTTTTACGTTGGTCATGCCAACACTCCCCTACTTGACGCCGCGCTTACATGTCTTTCAGGATGTCTTCCAACGCGGATCTGTCATAATGGTAACGTTCATTACAGAAATGACAGTGTACTTCTGCTTCGCCCTGTTCCTCAATCAGACCTTCCATTTCTTCGCGTCCCATGCTGATCAGTGCCTGAACTACCTTATCCGCTGAACATTTGCAGCTAAATTGAATCTCCGTGTGGCTCAGGATTTTTGGCTCATCCAATACTCGGTCCAAAATCTCTTCAGGAGTCAAACCTTCGCCAATCATGCGAGAAACCTGTGGAAGCTGTCCTAGGCGCTCTTCAATGGCTGCCACAACCTCTTCAGGCGTATTCGGCAACAGCTGAAGAATAAAACCACCCGCAGCCAAAACAGAACGGTCCTCAGGATTAACCAGTACACCCACCCCTACTGCTGAAGGCGTTTGCTCGGACATCACAAAATAATACGTGAAGTCTTCCCCAATCTCACCAGAAACGATCGGCGCGCTGCCTTGATACGGCTCCTTGAGACCGAGATCTTTCGTTACGTACACAAACCCGTCTGTTCCCACTGCACGTGCTACATCGAGCTTGCCTTTATCGTTTAGCTCAAAGTGGACGTGCGGGTTGGATACATACGCGATTCCTTCACCATGTGCGTTTGCTTCCGCCATGATCTGCCCGATTGGTCCGCCTCCTTTTACTTTGACATGGAGGCTCTCGTTTCCTTTTAACATAGCGCCCATCATCAAGGTAATAGTCAACGTACGTCCCGCTGCTGCTGTCGCTGTATTCCACATGTCGTGACGACGACGCATATCTTCAACAGATTCTGTCGTGCGTGCGGCAAATGCACGAACATGCCCATTAAAACCAGTTGCTCTTATCATATAATCGCCCATGTAGCGATCCTCCTTTTCAATCATGAAGCTATCTTACCAGTTTACCACAAGGAGAAAAAGACTACGCCTCTCCCGCTGTGAGTCTGACACTTTGAGGATTCGACCATTTCTGACAGAAAAGACCCCTCTGTACGAAGAGGGGCCGAAATAACTAAATCCTATGTTAGGTTAAATAATCTTTTAATACGTGCGAGGCTTTTTGCGTTCGCAATCGGTCAATCGTCGTCGCTTCAATTTGGCGAATACGCTCGCGGGTAAGACCAAACATTTTCCCCACTTCCTCCAGCGTGTACACTTGATCATCATAGAGACCATAGCGCATGGAGATAATTTCTTGGGCGCGGGGACTAAGTCGATCCAACGCTGCGCGCATTTGCGAGCGAAGGTCTACTTTTTCAATCCAGTCATCCAGCGAGGACAACCCATCATCCATGATTTCTGCGTAGCTCAAGCTCTCGTCTTCATGCCAAGTCTGCCATTTCTCACTATCCAGTTCAGCGTCGATGGATTCCATCTTCATCATGAGAGCCAGTTCAATGGCCTCCACCTTTTCTAATGGAATATCCAGGAGTACGGCAATCTCCTGCCGATCTGGCGTCCGGTTCAAAGCATGGACGAGATGTAATACTTGCTTTTGATACTGGCGAATCTGCTCATGCATGTGGACAGGAATGCGAATCAGAGTTGCTTTGTCGTTGATGGCACGGGTGATCGCTTGAGAGATCCACCAGTGCGAGTAATGATAGAGACGCACGCCTCGTCCCACATCAAATTTGTCAATCGCGGTAAACAAACCTATCGTGCCCTCCTGAATCAAATCCAGGAACGGCATCCCTCTTTTCAAATGGCGCAAAGCGGTACTAACTACGTATCGTAAATAGGCGCGCACAATCGTTTCACGTGCTTCAAGATCGCCATCCCTTTGATAGCGAATCAGGCAAGCAAGCTCTTCTTCTTTGTCCAACATAGGTGTTGCAGCGACGCTTTCCAAAAACAGTAGAGCAGAAGTGTCCGATCGAAGCGATCTAGGGACAACAATTCCCAACTGTGTCTCCACTTCCCGCCAACGACGGGGAGTTGAATGGAACGAGGAGGTACTCAGAGTCATATGCAACCCTCACTTCTCTGGAATGGAAGATCACGATGAAGTAGGTGAGTCACGGAATGTTTTACTGTATCCGTATTTCGACAAAACCTGTCCGATTCCTGCCAGTTAACAGAATATTAACAGTTCTCCTCTCAGAATAGTTGATGAAAGCCCTTTCATAGGCTAGAGTTAAAAGTTTATGAAGAAAAGCCATCCTCATTAACCAAGGATGGCAAAAAGACAATGTCGAATCTTCTGATAAAAACGAAGGCTACTGATACAGGTGACAGGCGACGAAGTGGTTAGTGTCCACTTCCTGCCAGATAGGCTTCTTTTCGGCGCATACGGCTTTGGCTACTGGACAGCGCGTACGGAACACACAGCCGCTGGGGGGATTGATCGGGCTAGGAACGTCTCCTTCGATAATGGTACGCTCGCGGCTTTTCTCCAAATCAGGATCGGGGACAGGAATGGCCGACAACAACGCCTGCGTGTAAGGATGCTTCGGTGATTCGTAAAGAATTTCACTGGCAGTCATCTCGACCATATTGCCCAGGTACATGACGCCAATACGGTCACTGATGTGCTTGACCATCGCCAAATCATGCGCGATAAACAAGTACGTCAGCTTTTGTTCCTGCTGCAATTTCTTCATTAGATTAACGACCTGTGCCTGAACCGAAACATCGAGTGCGGAAATCGGCTCATCGGCAATGATGAAGGTAGGATTGACGGCAAGTGCCCGCGCAATCCCTATCCGCTGTCGCTGACCACCACTGAACTCGTGCGGGAAACGGTTGGCATGCTCTTTCTGCAAGCCAACCATCTCCAACAGCTCGATCACACGGTTCATCCGTTCCTTCCCTTTATATAGCCCATTTAAATGCAAGCCCTCCGAAATGATTTCTGAAATGTTCATTCGGGGGTTCAGAGAAGCATACGGGTCCTGAAAAATCATTTGCATATGGCGTGTCAGCTTGCTCCGCTCAGCAGATGATGCCTGATGGACGTTTTGCCCGTCAAAAATAACCTCACCTGTCGTCGGCTGATACAACCCGATGATTGTACGGCCTGTGGTCGATTTTCCGCAACCAGATTCCCCTACCAGTCCAAACGTTTCCCCCTCGTATATATCGAAGGAAACATTGTCCGCTGCCGTAAGTGAGAGCCCTTTACCCAACGTAAAGGTCTTTGTCAGGTTATTTACCTGGACCAGCTTCTTTCGTTGCATCTGGCC
Source organism: Brevibacillus brevis NBRC 100599 (assembly GCF_000010165.1). Lineage (NCBI taxonomy): Bacteria > Bacillati > Bacillota > Bacilli > Caryophanales > Paenibacillaceae > Brevibacillus > Brevibacillus brevis. The sequence goes on along the minus strand of NC_012491.1, from coordinate 175,652 downwards.
ACTCCTCCCCGTTATCCGTTTACCAGTATCGTCTGGAGACGCAATGTTCCTTTTCGAGCTTGTAGCCATCCAGCTTGACGATCTCGATGGCACTTCGCGAATCTGGAGAATGAATCATTTCTCCATTCCCCATGTAAATGCCCACGTGATGGACTCTACCTTTCCCTTCTTCATGGGCAAAAAACAGCAGATCGCCCGGAAGCAAAGCTTCTTTTTCCACGAGCTGTCCGGCTTTTGCCTGATCAGATGCATCACGCGGAATCTGGAGACCGACGGATCGGTGCATGTTGTACGCAAATCCTGAGCAGTCATACCCGTAAGAGGACATGCCTCCCCATAAATAATGCAGATTGATGAATCGCTTGCCCGCTTCTACGATTGCCTCTCCACGATTACCGGAAAGCTCGATGGGCTTGTTTGCATTCACAATTTGGACGTCAGCTTTTGGCAAAAGTCCTTTGCCGTTCGGTGTCGCTACCGTTACCCAATCTCCGGTTTCCTCAATCAGCGGCAGTTTGGTCAAAAAGGCAAGCTCTAGGTCTGGCTTTTTGTCGGCTGTATGTAGACGGGTAAACGCCGCTGTGACCATCGCTAGCTTTTGGCCTTGCTGTACCACAAAAGCGTCTGACCACGGTGCTAGCTGGCGAGACGGAATCCAGCCGGGGTAGCCTGTTGCGTTTTTGTTCGTAGTCTGATCAGGAATCAGAACCTGTGACCATTCCCCTTGCTCCTCGACTACCTCTACGCGGGTACCGTACAGTGCTTGTGTTTGAATCGCGTTATTGTCGTAAAAACCAAGCTTCTCCTCCACAGTAAGGGAAGCGAGCCAGCTTCGTGCATCTACCGGGGATTGGAGCGCTACTTGGTCAATATCACGCGGCGACTCCGGCTTGGTCCACACAGTGGCAACAGAGACAGAAACAATGGCAGACTTCATCTTAGTTCTCCCCTTCCCACAGGCTGACGGAACGAATACCAAGCCCAGACTCTTCTGGCATGCGCATCAAGCGACCCTCGTACGTTACGCCACCTTCTATGCCATCGTGCAAAAGCATCAACGGCGCATCAAAATCAAAACGGGTGATGTTCTTCTTGCTGGCTGCAAAATGCGCTGCTGCTGATACAGCCAGACGCGATTCGATCATGCTGCCAACCATACATGGAATACCGTACTCTTCAGCCAATTGGTTGATCAATTGTGCTTTGTAAATGCCGCCAGCCTTCATCAGCTTGATATTAATCATGTCAGCCGCACGGTTTTGCAAAACCTGCAGGGCCTGCGTTGGTGAAAACACACTCTCGTCAGCCATGATTGGCGTATCGACCGAATCTGTTACCCGCTTCAAACCTTCCAGATCATGCGCTTTTACAGGCTGCTCAATGAGCTCGATGCCAAGACCCATGTCCTCCATTTTGCGAATGGATTGCACCGCTTCTTTTACATTCCATCCCTGGTTGGCATCAAGACGAATCTTCACCTGATTGCCCACGGTTTTGCGAATTTCTTGGATGCGCAAAATGTCATCCTCGATATTGTCCTTGCCGACCTTGATTTTCAGTACGTGAAAGCCTTGCTTGAGATAGGCAGCGGCATCCTCACCCATTTCTTTCGGAGAATTTACGCTGACGGTATAGTCCGTCTCCAATTGGTCACGGTAGCCGCCCAGGAATTGATACAACGGCATTCCTGCGCGTTGAGAAATAAGGTCGTACAACGCAATGTCTACCGCTGCCTTCGCACTCGTATTTCCTACCATGGATTGGTGCAAGGTTTGGAAAACTCGTTCATAGGCAAGCAAATTCAAGCCGATGAGCTGAGGCCTCATCGTATTCATAATCGCCGACTCGATGCTTTCGATGCTGTCTCCGGTAATGACGACAGTAGCCGAAGCTTCGCCCCACCCGACCATACCGTTGTCGCAGGTGATTTTCACCAGAACCGATTCCAGACTATGCACCGTACGCAAAGCCGTTTTAAAAGGCTTTTTCAATGGAACAGATATTCGTTTTACTTCGATGGCTTGAATAATCATGTTTTCCTCCATCTTCTCCAGCACTCGTGCTTTCTTTCGTGTTTTTTCTAATAGACATACTAAATTATAGCACTATTAAAAATTCTAGCAAAAAAGGGGGAGAGTCATTCCATCCACCTGAAATGACTTCTCCCAACTCACTCTTTCTTACTTCACGACAGCTTTTCTCAGGTCTGTATAGCTCAGTGAAGAGCTTTGTACACCGCTCACTTTGTCGCTTGAGAGCAAGGAAGTGTTGTAGAAATAAAGCGGTGCGATTGGCGCTTCATCCACCAAGATTTTTTCTGCATCATGCAGCAGCTTCAGACGTTTTGTATCGTCTGGCTCCTTGTATGCGTCTTGGATGAGCTTGTCGAATTGCGCATTGCTCCAGCCCGTACGATTGCTTGCTGCCTTCGATTGGAAAATGTCGAGGAAGTTGATCGCATCACCAAAGTCAGGCAACCAGGAAGAACGAGCAATTTGATACTGCAATTGCTTTTGCATATCCGTCAAAACTTTTCCTTCTACCTTTTGCAGCTTCACATCTACGCCCAGCGTCTGCTTCCACATTTCTTGCGCGGCTTGTGCCGTTTTTTCGTTAGCCGTTCCGCTGCGGTACGTGAGTGTAACCTCTGGGAGCTTTGTGTAGCCTTTTTCTTTCATTCCTTGTTCCAGGAGCTTCTTCGCTTCATCTGGGTTGAAGTTCACCAATTCTCCGCCTACCTCACGGAATTGTCCTTCACCGTTGGCATCAGGCAAACCATAAGAAACGAAGCCTGTTCCCGGCTTTTGTTGACGCATCAGCACAAGGTCGACCAGTGTCTTACGGTCAATCGCCAAGCTGAAGGCTTTACGAATATTGGCGTTATCAAATGGCTCCTTCGTTACGTTGAAACGATAGAACTCTGTACCCGCTCCATCACGCACGAATACTTTGCCATCTTTGAACAATTGGTCTGCCATGTCTGCAGGAACGGTTGTCGTTCTGTGCAGCTCTTCGTTCGTAAACATTTGATACTCGGTATTCTCGTCATCAATCATTTTCCAAACAGCACCAGACAGCGTTACGTTTGCTGCATCCCAGTACGTATCGCTCTTCATTATTTTCAGTTCACTGTCATGCGCCCATTCTGTCAGCTTGAATGGCCCGTTTCCGACAAAGCTTGCTGCTTCTGCTGCCCATTTCGGATCTTTTTCTACAGTTGCTTTGTGAACAGGGAAGAAAGCCGGGTTTGATGCCAACAGGAGCGTCCAGGAAGCTGGTTGAGCGAGCACGACCTCTAGTGTTTTGTCGTCCAACGCTTTTACTTTTACGCCATCCGCCGGTCCTTTACCACTGTTATAGGCCTCCGCTCCCTCAATAATATACGCGAGGGATGCCGCTGGAGAGGCCAGTGCAGGATCAAGCATGCGTTTCCACGCGAATTCGAAGTCCTGAGCCTTTACCGGTTCACCATTGGACCATTTGTTGTCACGCAGAGTAAAGGTGTAGGTTTTTCCATCCACGGAGACCGTCCATTCGGAAGCAGCCGCTGGTTGAGGCTTTTGATTTTCGTCCAGGCGAGTCAAGCCTTCCATCAAGTTGTTCAAAATGTTATAGGACGGCTCATCGAAGCCAATCGGCGGATCCAATGACGTCGGTTCCTTGATATTATTCAGCAACAGGAGCTTTGCTGCTTGATCGCCCGGCGTCGGAGCATTTGGCTGCGCGGTGTTACCTGGTGCAGCCTCACCTGATGCAGCTGGTTGACCCGATGTACAGCCAGCCATGAGCATGGACACCCCCAGCGTAGCCGTCAGCAACAATGTTGATAGTTTTTCCACTGTTTCTTCCCCCTTATTTTTTTGTTTTTGTATGACGTAAAAGGATAGCGCCGTCAGCCGACACCCCTCTTTTACACGAACAAAGCCGGGCTTGACCACTGCCCTCGACAGCTATGAATCAGGTCCCCGTTGGCGGTTGCATCGACGCTAACAACTTCTTCGCCCGTGGGTCCTGCAACCAACAGGAAACCGCGTGTTTGCTATGAACATGTGTCTCCGCTGGCTGGTAATTCCGACATACTTCCAACGCGTAGTCACAGCGCGCAGCGAATGCACAGCCAATTGGCGGGCTGAACAAATCCGGGGGTGTTCCAGGTATCGGGCTGAGCGGTATGGAGCGATCGGCATCCAAACGAGGCATCGACGCCAGCAAGCCTTTGGTGTACGGATGCTGCGGATTGTAAAAAATGTCGCGAACAGGCCCGGACTCTACCACTTTTCCGGCATACATGACGTTGACCCGATCCGCAATCTTGGCGACAACTCCCAAATCATGCGTGATAATAATGATCGAGACTCCCGTCTTTTTCTGAATGCTTTTGAACAGCTCAATGATTTGCGCCTGAATCGTCACATCCAACGCTGTTGTAGGCTCATCCGCAATCAGAATGGACGGCTTACAGACAAGCGCAATCGCAATCATGATCCGTTGGCGCATTCCGCCACTAAACTGATGGAGGTACTGCTTTAGACGACTTTCTGGAGTGGCGATCCCCACCAAGGTTAGAATTTCAATCGCTTGTCTCCTAGCTTCACTTCTGGTGACCTTTTGATGGCGAATGATTCCCTCCACAATCTGCTCACCAATGGTGATAGTCGGGTTGAGGGATGTCATCGCATCTTGAAAGATCATGGAGATTTCTTTCCCACGCAGCTCGCGCATTTGCTTTTCCGGCAACTTTGCCAGGTCCTGCCCTTTAAAATGAATGCTTCCACCCGCGATTTTTCCGATATGCTCCGGGATCAGTCGCATGATGCTCCTTGCAGTCACACTTTTCCCACATCCGGATTCACCAACAATCGCCAGTGTCTCCCCTTTGTTCAAAGTAAAGTTCACGTCCCGAACAGCGTTCACTTCACCGCCATGCGTCTTGAATGTGACCCGAAGCCCACTGACCTCCAGCAGCTTTTCCGTTTTATCCATGTTGCCTACCTCCTTGACTTCGGATCGAACGCATCGCGTAAGCCATCACCGAGCACGTTGAACGCGAGCATCGTCAGCGAGATGAGGAAAGCAGGGAAAAAGAGCCGCCACCAATGACCGGACAAAATGGTGGGGAGTCCATCGTTCGCCATCACTCCCCAGCTAGCCATTGGCGCCTGAATACCGAGACCGAGAAAACTCAGAAACGCCTCTGAAAAAATCGCAGATGGAACAGATAACGTGACATATACAATGATGATGCCAATTGTGTTGGGCAGCAGATGTTTACGAATGATGTAGAAAGGCTTTGCCCCCATTGTTTTTGCTGCCAGTACGTACTCTGAGTTTTTCATTTGCAGGACCTGACCGCGCACAGTCCGGGCCATCCCGATCCAACCGGTCGCACTTAAGGCGATAATAATGGTTAAAAGTCCGGGCCCCATGACGACCATTAGCAAAATCACCACTAACAAATAAGGAAGGCCGTACAAAATGTCCACGAAGCGCATCATGATATTATCGATTCGCCCGCCCAAATATCCGGCAATTCCTCCATACAAGACACCAATGAAAAAATCGATAAGTGCTGCCGTCAAACCAACAAACAAGGAAATGCGCGCACCATACCAAACACGCGTGAACACATCGCGGCCAAAATCATCAGTACCAAACCAGTTCGCATCCGACGGCGGTTTGTTTTTCATAATAATCGACTGTTTGGCGTATTCATGACCAGAGATCATCGGTCCAATCGTAGCCATAACCCCAAGCAAGATAATAACTACCAACCCCAACAAAGCCAGCTTGTTTCCTCTCAGACGAAGCCAAGCTTCTTGCCAAAACGTCAGTTGAGGTCGCACAATCGCTTCCGCATTGAGGTTGTCTTTTCGCATGGGGATAAATAAATCATCAGAAACGATCATCCTTCGCTCTCCTTTCGATGAAGCTTAATTCGTGGATCAATGATGCCGTACAGTACATCGACGACAAACATCAAGAAAATCAAAAGTGCGCTGTAGAAGACAGTCGTTCCCATAATGACGGAATAGTCACGGTTATTAATTCCCGCTACGAAATATTTCCCCATCCCAGGAATCGCAAATATTTTTTCGATCACAAAGCTTCCTGTTAAAACGTTGGCAATCAGTGCGCCTAAAAGCGTGACGACAGGCAAAATCGCATTACGCAGTGCGTGCTTCAACACGATCGTCGCCGGAGACAGCCCTTTTGCACGAGCTGTTTCAATGTATTCCTGGGTCAACACTTCCAGCATGTTGGTACGAGTCAAACGAGCGATAATCGCAATCGGACCAAATGCCAATGCAAGCGCTGGCATAATCACATGCTGCCAAGACCCCCACGTTGCGGTCGGCAACAGCTTCCATTCGACCGCCATATATTTGATTAATAGGGAGGCGACAACAAAGCTGGGAACAGATATCCCGATAACAGCAATAATCATGGCAAGGTAATCAATGAGACGGTTATGTCGTAGCGCGGCGATCACACCAAGCGCAATACCGGTAACAATCGCAAAGACGACAGAAATCAGACCGAGTTGAAAAGAAACGGGGAATCCACGGGCGATCATTTTGTTGACCGTATCCGAGCTATTTGCAATCGACGGCCCAAGGTCAAACTGCACCAGCTTTTGCAAGTACAGCCCGTATTGGACGAGTAGTGGCTTATCCAGGTTGTAGTAGGCATTGAGATTGGCAGCAACTGCTTCGTTTAATGCCTTTCCTTCTTTTTCAAAAGGAGATCCCGGAACGGCATGCATCAAGAAAAAGGTGAGGGTAATGATGAGCCATAACGTCACGATCATGGAGATAAATCTGCGGAAAACAAAAGATAGCAAGGACTCTCCTCCTTTTCATCAGAAACTGACCTCTCGTAATAAGCAAAAAACCCAGCAAATGCACGTGATCATGGCATTTGCTGGGTTTTACTTACGTGTATGCCGTGCATACGAATAAATAAAGCAGCGGGTGTATTCATTTGGTGACTGTGGCTTTATTTCTCGTGGAAACTGCTTGTTTGTACTTCTTTTGCGCATCCTTAAACGCTGCGATCAATGTTTTTTGGGAAGATCCAAAATACCGAAAGCGAATCTCTTCGCCAATTTCCTCCGACGCCATAATCGAATGACCGATAAAGATCGACCGAGCAAAATCAGACGTCAGTTGGACCGTGGAAGAACAGGCTGCATCTACGATCTTGTCATTGGAAGTATCGACAACCAATCCGATAAAAAAAGCACTGAATTGCTGTGTAATCGGATTGTTCGAAGAGGACTGTGCATCGCCTACGATATAAATGGTATCTTTATCAAACAAATCAATAACCCCACTTTTACTATGCTTAACGGACCGGCAAACGGGATGTTCGGAGAGCGACTTCCTCACAATCGCAAGCTGGGTAAGCACTTTCCTACATAGTACCAGAAGATTTCGCAATTTGTAAATAAGTCTGACTAATCTTTCAGTTCTTCTACAGATACGACCGGAAACGAATGCGACGGCAGCATCGGCAGAAACGGTCGCTCGTCGATGTAGGCAACTACGACATGTGATGGACCCACCATTGTTTTCGGTGCAAGCTGCAATTCCTCCCCACGCTCAGTTACGACGGTAATCTGCAGCATTCCACCTCCCGGACGAGCTGGCCCTTTCGTTGCTCGCTCTGTCACGAGTGTTTTCCCATTGTACTGTAAGCGTAATTGGTGGTCATTACGCCACGAACGGAAATCCACATAATAGCGGGAGAAAGGAATGGGATCAGTGGTTACACTGTCTGCTTGAGGGAAGAACATGGCCTGCTCTCGACGGTAGCCACCATTCTCGTGCATTCTGTCATCAAAACGTTCAAGAGCCTCTTCTTCGAGCAGATCAATCACCCCCTCTGTTTTCAGCACAGGATCAACAGCAAAGGTGGCGTGATGATTAGACAACTCCAGGAGTATCTTCACTTCTGTTTTTTTCTGCATGGCGAGGTCTGCATCTACAATAAACATACCTACCAACAAAAAGAACAGCATCGTAGAAATCGATAAGATATTTATACCCGTAACGATAGCCTCCTAACGGGAGCTTTTACAAATCGTAGTCCATGATGTTAACTGTACCTATTCTTTGGACTTGCAAGGAATCAGCTGGCATCGGAATCCACGAGGTAAAGCGGGGGTATGGAATTGCCAGCTCCACGACAAACTCATCTTCGTGGCTCCACAGAACGGGATCGAGTGAACGAGTGCGAGTGACACTGACAAACAGCTCCTGATCTGGAATGGAAAGCTTTTTCTCCCTCAGCTCCCGAGTGATCAATGCACGAACCTCTTGTTGCAGGTTGGCTTCACTCGTCCCCCCGTGGTTGCTGACATATTTCGTAGCGGCTGCGCTCACTTCCAATAATTCGTTCCTGGCCTGAACAACCGTATGTACCTGTAAAAGCCCTAATGGAACGAGTAGCATAACCATAATGTTCAGAATCACAGCGATTAATTGCCCCATTAGCCTGTACCAAAACGCGTTACTTCAGCGAGCAAATCACCGAAAAACTGCGTGCATGCCGAAAAGAGATTTTGCGGACCGGTGAGAAGCAACCCTACCGTCAAAGGCAAAACAATCGCCATTACAGCCAAAATGCTAATCATTTTATTCATTCACTACCACCCTGGATCAAAGTATTCGGACGGACGGCTTCCTGTAAAGGAAAAGGATGTATCCCCCTCCACAAATTTGTGCAGCCATTGGGTCACTTTTGAAGGCTGGATGGTAACCGACAAGGTAATCGCCTCCTGCCGCTCTTTACGAGCTCGCTCGCCCTCGGTTCGAGGCCAGCTCCCAGCAAACGTATCCACTGTCACTTCCCAACCCAATCCTTTCATTTTCAGAAGATAGTAATCTGCTAACGTCGGCTCCAAATACCCGATGTCCTGCATATCATCCAGTAAGTCAGCATAGATTCCACGGGCAATCGCCCTTTCCATTGCGTACAAGTGGTAAGCTCCCAGTGCGGAAGTGATCAATAGAAGGACCAGTAGACAAATAAGAAAGACTTTTGCTTTCACCATCGTTTTAGAAACGCCAGCTCTTCTTTAGTGGAAGATGACTGTCGCTGCCCGATACACCCTTTCCTGTTGTGTCTGTTTAAGCTGCTCCTCTGGTTGGAGATTCCAAAGCACCGCGCACAAGCTCCCTACCATAATCGAAATGATGAGAAGTACGTGGATGTGCAGCATCATTTAGACGACGTATAGGATGTGCCGTTTTGCATCCTAAAGTTGATATTTTCATTTCGAGTATCATAGTTCAGCGATGTGATGGATTGGTTAATGCTCTCGGCAGAATCGTTTGCCGCAGGGCTTAATTCATTGCCGTAACTGCTAACACCAATTCCTAACACCATGACGCATGCTAAAAATATAAAAAACATTTTCGACATCTCAATTTTCCCCTTTTCTCATTCGTGATTTTATTTAGGGTATGGCTTTATCGATCCACCCAACTGCTCGATCTCTCAGTCCGTCTTCCCTCACTACCGATGTGTTTATTTCAGACAGGCTAGAAACGATTATTCCTAAAGAGAAAACGATGCACATGATGATAGATAATAGCTTCGTCATTAGTTGCTCCTCCTCAGGTCAAATATTTATCCAGTATTTCTGTAAGCAGCTTATACCAAGGAAACATAGCTACCAATAAACCCATGTAAAATGCCGGGTAGACAATGACCGTGTAGCCAATCCCTAAAGACTTTATCTTTTTTCGATGACGAAACATTCTTCGGTGATCGACAGCCCATTCCATTCGTTGCATAGTTGCACTTACTTGTCCCTCACTCAGCGTCTCAATTGTACGCATACTTGATACGAGGATAATTCCGTCGTCGACACCGATTTTGCGTTTAAAGCTCTCAAGTGCTTCGTTAGGGTCTCTGTTCCACTCAGATAAAGTAGGGATATACTCTTTTAGCTTTCTAGTCGGTCTTGCTGCCTTGACCATGGCATTGTAAATGGGCACCTGATTTTCTAGAAGGGTCACATAGCGATTGATAAATCTGGCGATATCTGTGCTCAGCATGTCCTCCCTGTGATTTGCCCACGTCTTCAAGCCCATGTAAGGCAGCATGTAACTACCTGCAGATGCCAGACACATCGACAGAAGTGGGAATGATTCCACTCGACTCACAACGACCCACATAAGAACCAGGATGCAAACCATACTTCCAGTCAACAATTGCAGAAACACCCACTCTGGCTTCCCCCATCCAAAAGGCCTTCCTGCTCGTGAAAGTAACTGTTCCCATTTGTCGTCTTCGTCAGGCTTGAGTGCTTGCTCCCACTTTTCCCACCACATCCCAGAAACAAACAGCTTTGGCTTTTGCTTGTGAAACAAATATTTCCCGATCATAAACGCTGCACTAAAAACAAATAGAGCGCCTATTCCAAGGTAGGTATACATGATTAGCATTGGCATTAGCGATATCTCCTTCCCCAAATAAAAGCCAATAGGATCGAAAAAGTCCACACAGTCGCCGCAATCGCTAAAATGGCTTGTCCATCTGGCGTGTAGAAATAGAGACGGTAGGAATCCTGAAGCAAACCTTGATTGTAGGGGATCAAGCAAATGCAAATCGCTATGACGATTAGTAGGCTGATCCAAATGGAGTATATTTCACTATCACGCTCATGCTTTTCATCTTGTTGTACAAACATCTCATTCGTTAACCGATTTAGTGGTGATTGAATATCCTCTGTTTCTCCTTCCAAACCGCTGGAAATATACGTTGCAAAGTCAAAAGCCCACGGGTGGTCCAGTCTCTGCGCAAACTTCTCCACTGCCGCAACCGAGTTTCCCCCATCCGAAAGGCTATTGTTTAGCAGAAGGAGGTCAGGCAGTAACTCTTTGGGGCATTCCTCTATCATTTCGCGAAAAGTAAGGACAATGTTTTTGCGACTGTTATAATAACGGGCAAACAATTCTACGAAGCGACAGAATGAGCTAATTTTTTTATTCATTTGTACGATATAGCGTGCGTATAGAATCAGTGTTGGCAGCAAGAGGAATAACAGAAAAAGCGATAAGGATACAACCATATTTCCTAGCAAAATACCCGAGATGAATCCCGCTATCGCGCCAATCATGGATAGCAATAAGTATCCTTCTGGTGTACCTCCCACGATTTGACACCAACGCTCAAAGTGTTCATACAACATTCGCCGAGTAGAATGCCTTAAAAATTTCTCTCTCCATACCTCAACTGTACGCGGGAAGAATACGCGTGGGCTTCTCCATCCCTTATACAGGTGTAAGCCGAGAAACAAAAAGCCAGAGAAGAGACATAGAAACACCGGGAAAAGAAACGTGTAAATCATAGTTGCCTGCCTATATCGGTAAGACGTAGCTCTTTCAACACTTCAATGTCCGCTTTACCGACGTAACACATGTATTCAACTAAAGGTGGGCTCAGTTGATTCCCCGTCCATTCATAAGCTCCCGTCTGCATGTTGCGACCTACCAGGGGAATAGATTCAACTCGATTAAAAGAAGAGTTCCACTCCGTCGTATGAATGGCATCAATAAAACGGTGACCATTGTTGCGGTATGTAAGCGAATTGACAAAATTGACTGCCCTGCTAATCCTCTCCTGCGTTAGCTCGACACTCCGCCCCCCGTATTGATAAACAAGATCGGTCAGATCATGTAACGCTCTATGAGCAAATCGTTCGTGCATTGCTCCGATTGTAGCGTCCGTCCCTCTGATTCCGGCATTTATAAAATGGTACGCTTCTATAGGCTCACGAATTTCTCCAATCAAAATGGTATTGGCTGTCGACCGGTACATGTCTTTGAAGCAATGCTCTAATTCAATGCCGATTTCCTCCACGTTTTGGAGTTCAATCACTTCCCCTGGCCAAATATCACCAAATCGCATCTCGTGTTCACTTTCAAAGATCGTGATATATTCTGTCCGAGGGTCCTTCAGCTTCAACATACACATCATCAACGTGGTTTTCCCAGCAGCCATCGGTCCAATAACTAGCACATTGCTTCGTCCGTACACTTGCTGTTCCATTAGCCATTGAATTCTTTCGTCGAAGGCTGGCTGTTGCTGTGTACGGAGTTGGTCGAGCGAAAAAGCAGGTGTTGTAAATCGTCTAACCAGAATGGTCGGTACTCTGGAATAAGGGAAAGTAAACATGGTCAATCTTGCTTTTAGCGAATGTAAGTATCCGCTCAATCTAGGTTTTTTCTCGTTAAAAGATAGACCCGCTGTATTGGTCAACTTTTGTTGGAGGGTTTCAACCTCTTTCCAGCTTGGAGTGTAAGAGAGAAATTTTTTGACTCCTTGCTCCAAGTACGCAATGTTGCGGTTTGCAGAAATTCGCACTTCCTCTACCCACGGAGATAAATGTAGGACGGCATCGAGTATGCCCCACCCGTAAGTGGAAAAGGTGAGACCTTCGTAACTGTTAACATGCGGTAAAATTTGTTCGGTTACTGGTCGTTGGAGGACTTCCTCAAAATAATGCTGTAAGCGAAGAATAATATGGTTGTGACTATCACGATCTCCCTGCTCTGCCAAAGCGAGAATTCGTTGCATTTCCAGCTTCTCTTCTCGAGTTTTGCCAAAATGATTTAAATAATCTCTTGCTACTTGTTTCATGTCCTCAATGGTTTGGATGTCTGATTTAACTGGTTGTTCCCGTTCTATCCCTCGCATCAGCAAAACACCGCACTTCTATCCATATATTGCGCCTTAGCAATTTCCTTCAAACTGCTGATGTACGATTTGGGAGCGAAAAACTCTTCTATTAATACGCTGCTGCTCTGATGTGATTGCATGAGCCTGTTCTCCGAAATGCGTGGTACTACACCATAGACCGAAACATCCTCTCCAATTCGAAAGGGTTGCCCAGGGTCTAAATGACTGAGCAGAACCTCGCATTTCACTCCTCTTTCTTTCCATTTATACAACCACTCTCTAGCACTATCGATACTAAAGGGATCAGCTCTCACGAATAAAAGATTGCGGTCAACAGTATGAAGCAACCGCTGTAAAGTCTCAGACTCAGGAAAGCAGTAACCCCAATCGACGTATACATAGTCAAATTGCCTGCGAAACACAGTAATTAGATTGCTTAATTCTGAGCTCTTCCACTTGCTGGCAGCATGTGCGTAATACAGATTAGGTAAGTGGGCGCTCTGTTTGCAGACATTGCTCCAGTTACGCTTGGCAGTTGTTTGTATATCAATAAAGTCAGGACGAAATAGAGATAATTGATGTTGTTGGAGCTTGAAGAATCTTGATAAATCTGGCTTAGCTTCATTCATATCAAGTACGACAATTCGCTTTTCAGGATGCTGCCTCGCTAGTATGACTGGATAATTAATACAAAAAGTAGTAATGCCAGAAGCACCGTAGCTCAATAAAGCGTAAACGAACCCCTTTTCTTTTGACGATCCGATATCTGCACACTCTTGCACGAAGCCTAGAATCAGACTGATCTGATGACGTATTTCTTCTTGGGATAAGTGCGCTGATAAAATGTATACATGCTCTAGCCCAGACTCCTCAGCTACCTTCTCAATCATCTTCTCATCCCGATAGAGAGGGACAATAATTAACGGTGAGTTAGGCGGGAGCTGTGCTTTCAGTGCCGGAAGCCATTCCCAAACGGGAGAGTTGAACATTTCGGAAAATATCACGGAAGCTTCTGGCATATAAAGCTGCACCAGCCGTGAAAACTCCGCCGCCGACTCAGCTACCAGCACATCACTATACATAGGCATATACGTCTTGGCGAGTGACTTCATCGGATAACAAACTAAAATTTTCATGACGCTTGCTCCTTCGAACCCATGATATGACCTACCTGAAGCATCCCATATGACATTGCCTCGGTTATTATCACATACTCCTCGTCTGTCAAATTAAAGCCGATAAAAGCAGGTAGTGCTGTTGGCTGTACCCGGTAGTCACGATATCGTTTTTCTCCATTCTGCAACGGTTTTTCTCGTGATCCATGAAAGATGGAATCCATCTGATCAGGCGATGGTAACAAGCTTGGCTTTAATGTATAGATCTCAATACCATTACTGTCCCTCACGCTTGCAAGCTGACTTTCAAATAACAAATCTGCCGTATCATTAGTTTTTCGAAAATGCAGTGGTGTAGGATAGTCTTTCAGCTCCGTAAGACTCTTGTATTTGACCCAAATTTTCACATGATCGCCTTTGCGTAATTCCGTTAAAGGATGAATGGATAGTAGGGGGAACTCGTAGCGCGCCTCCCCTTTTTCCGGTAAAAGCTGCGAATCTGTCAGCTTTTCCACTAATAATTGCTCGCCTTCGTACATTGTCTGCGTGCTCCTTTTCCCCAGTACAGTATCTAAATCGCGCGCTGAACCTGGGAGAATTTCATCCACCTCTTCCTGTACGAGTATCACGTCATCTTGTGTAATCGGCTCGAAGGCTGATATTTCTTTCCCTGCAGCTACCTTAATAACTGGGGCAAACAGCTTTTCCGCAGCCATCGCGTCAATATATTGAGTCGCCGCATAAAAGGACGACCCTGCTAGCAGAAACGAAATTAAGCAAATGACAAGTAATGTTTGCTTCTTCATAACATCCTTCCTTTATAAGCATGAATCAATGACTGAAACTCAATTTCTTCCTCGGGGAAAATCTCCAAAAATAGATTGGCTTTGGCGCTTGCCATTGCTGTTTTCTCTCCATTCATCAACGGAATCATATTAGTTACCTGTGTAGCTCCCGGCTGCTGGTCCCATAGGGAGAGCGTTCCTTCTACTTTTTTCATGATGCTTGTCCGAGACAATTGGCTATTCCATTTGTTTGCTATCATTTTTATTTTTCTTCTTTCTGTCTTCCACCAAGCAGGGGCTGGCTCTGCCAGGAACAAGCGGGTAAGTCTAGCCAAATCGGCATCAAAAACTACCCATATTTCGTCGGCATGCTCAAAAATTTGTTTGGAGTGAGCATCATTCCAATAGGAAGAAACATCAATAACCACAATAGGACTATCCTTACAAATTCGTAGTAACCAGTTGGCTGTATCTGTTTGAGAAGATTCCTGCTGAAGTCGTGCTGGGGATTCTATCTGGATGCGAAGATGGTTATTCTGCATGAGGAGCAATGATGTAGGAGAATCTCTTACTTGTTGTCGAGCTCTACGTTCAAAATCAAGAGCAAAATAATAATAGGATGTCACTTTTGGCAACTCGCAAAGGGTAACAGGAATGCCTTTTCCTGACCATGCATACGCTAGGTTACTTGCAAGAAAACTAGCTCCAGCCTGTGCGTACAAGCTCATAACCGCAATACATTTACGCTGATACGACTCCAGTTGCTCAACTATTTGTGGAGAAGCAAGCTTTTCTTTAAGTATCCTCCATTGCCGCTCTTCCTCAATAGACTGTGAAAACTCCTGCTGCTCCAAATCACGGAACCTGGAGACAAAGCGGCTCATTTGGTGAAACATGATTATCCCACCTGGGAGTCATTTGATTTATTTTTACTAGCAATGTATTTCTCAAATTTCTCAACCATCTCTCGAACAGTAAGGGACTTGCGGTGATAATAGTATATTTTACGCAGCCGCTCCCGTTCCTGGGCCGTCATTTCTGGTCTCACTTTCATGGCTAGCTCGATTAACAGAGCGAGCTCAACGTTGTTAGGTCTCCCTCTTCTTGGTGGATTGGCAAATAGCTCCTGCTGCTTTTTATTAAATGCGTTTGGGTACTCTACCAGCCACATGTCTACCAACGTTTCAATATCTTCATGTGTACGTACTCCGAGCTTCATCAAGTATTTAAAATAGGTGGGGATGGGACGTTCACGTATCTGCCCATCTTGCCATCGGGCGAGGAATCCATTTGGCATTGTTAGGAGCTTGGTTACATCTCGGATGAGTGCTATCCGATTTGGCGATTGGTATTGAACGACTGCTTCTTTTACTAGCGTAAACAAAATGTCATGATAATTGACGCCTTTATACCCGCTTCCATACTCTGTGATGTACCATTCCTCAACTGCTCGATCAAAATCTCTCCGGCAATTCGATAACTGAAGCTGATTCAGATGCTCATAAAACTCTTCCAGATCATACTGAACCATAAACTCTTCCTGGTAATCCCCAAAAACAAAAGCAATAAAGGATTCCTTAAACTCTTCCAATGACAACAATGTCAGCTTGTTTGTCTCCTCATAGCAGCGGTTGACTAATTCGATTGCACTCTTTGCCAACACGTCAAAATACCCCCATTTTCCTTTTTATAGAACGATAGATATTCTCCAACAGCGTTCTCGACGCGGCGAATCTTATTTAGCCTGGCAAACCAGGCATTTCGCTTTATAGGTCGCCTCACACGCACCCGTGCAAGGCGATTAAAAGAACCTACTCAGTTACAAAGTAAAGTTCTTCTCCGGTCGCGAAAAGAAGAGCAATCCTTCCCGCGCGCTCCATGACGGTTGGAGCATTCTCCATTACAATTAGCCCGTCATTGAGTACTACTCTGTCTCCAAATCGATGTACGGATTCGATCTGGAACGCTCCCTGCGGAACTCTTTCCACTGAAAGATGTCTGCCAGGTTTGTGCTTCTGGTAGCGTACTTGTCGCCCTAGAAGCTGCTCCACGGATGCAGAGCATTTCTGGTGAGCCTCTACTGTTGCCATGCGCAACGCCTCCTTCTCTCACCTGTAGAGTACGGCCGTTTCATCTGCTTATAAGCCTATGAAACTACCTCTACCGTAAAAAAAGACAGTAGGGTTGTGCAAATATTTTTATAACTCATCCCAATAAGAGGGATCACTAAGTTCGGGATACATTTCAGTGACCATATCAAACGGTGAAAAGTAAAGTGTATCGACAAGAATCTTGAGTTTATATGTTTTCAGGAGCGTATAGGCTCTCTCTGTTTTGCTGAAGATACTTGGCAGTTGACGTAAATCTGCTAGCTTTAGTAGATGCTTGCACATATAGTCGACGCATATTTTTGCCCGTTCCTCACCCTTTATACTCTGAAAATAAGCTGGGGGAAAATGACGTCTTATGCCTGAAAGCACCTCTTGGTAAACCCATAACACTCGTTGTTCTTCTGAAAGCCGAGGTAAATACGGATACGCGAATTCGACGAAGTAATACACATCCTCAGTCTTTGCCTCGATGGGCGGTTCAATAAATTCTCTCACCAAATGAAGCTTCAGTTCTTTGACATCCTGCAAGTTCAATTCACGTCTCGCCTGCTCAGGAGTCCATCTTTTTACATTTTCAATCGCATATCTTACAACTAATTGGACTTTTTGCTTTCGGTACTGCACATCTTCGAACTCATACGGGGAAAAACGCTTTTGCTCTCCGCTAAGAATTCGTTTGTACCGATCGACTATTTTTGAGGGCACTGTCATCTCACTCCTATCCCCATTTATGGAATATACTACTAAATTACCATGCAGGATTAGGACAAAAATAACAGCACCTCTGTTCAAAATTGTGACTTTATTCATAGACCCCAGACTGGGAGACTCTGTTCATTTTTACAAAAAGCTCATCCCAAAATACAGGTATATTCTTTTCAACCTTTACTTCTAAATGATAGATTCCTTGCAAGTACAAATAAGGCCGTTCACCTTTTTGGTTAATGACAGAGACCTCATCACTTGTCCTCTCCAGATTCGGCCTGTTTAATCTCCAAAGAATCCCCGCTTCTTCACGTGCCCCGCGAATAATATCCGCATCACGACGCTCAGCTTCTTCTGTTGTCGCAAACAATCTAATTTGCTTATCACCGTTTGTATCCACGTACTCCCATTTTCCAGCCGCACGTGCTCCCTTAGTAATCAAATCTGCTGTATGCTGCATCTTCATTTTTAGATAATCTGTCTGCTCCAAAAATAACAGGATAGAGAGCAGACTGCCCAAGCAGAAGAGAAAGAAGAGCACAGTAATCATTGTTGCCCCGCGCTCTTCCTTCACTCGAATCAAAAAATGATGCAACGAATCATTCATTGCTTCTCCTCCGCATTTTCAACCATCATGTAATAGCTTTCAGTTATCTCGAATAATTCCCCCGTAGAGAGAAGCCGAAATGAAACTGTTGCTTTAGCTTTTACATGACTGCCTTTTCTCCAGCCGTTCCCATCAAGCTCCAGCTGCACATCTTTGTGGAGGACTCCGATACCTTGTGCTAATTCGGATGTACCTCTCTGTTTCGCATGGAATTTGGCCAAACCGAAATTGGGCTGCACTGCAGCAATTCTCCCTGCCTCATACGCAGCCGCCAATGCCTTTTGCTTGTTGTACATCATGCTGAATTGGTCAAAGGAGAATACGATCAAGATCCAAACTAAAGGAAACACCAAAATAAACTCAATCATCTGGCTGCCTCGCTCATCTTTCACCCTCGCACGTATCATTCGTCCCATACGTGTGATCATCCGCTTGCTCCGATGACATCTCGCACAGATTGGAGCACAAAGGCACCCAGCAAATATACAGCGTAGGGGAATGAAAAGGCTGTTTTTTCCCTGCCTGGAAGCCACACTTGTCGATGAGCTGTCCATCCGGCTGCAATGATTTGAAGATTGTTGCGTAGGCGAGCCCAATTTTGCGGATAGAACACCATCACAATCAGACATAAGATGATAGAATGCAAAAACAAAGAATACACCACACTCCAGCTTGTCCAAGCTCCAACAGCCATCAGCAGCTTTTGATCGCCCATCCCCATTCCTTTTAAGATTACGGGACCAACTGTCAACAAAAATGCTCCTGCCACACCTAGCACTGCTCCGGCTAATAATTCACCTTCCCACTGATACCATAAGCCGACAGCAATCACCGGAAAAACAAGGGTATTTGGTATTCTTCTTTGTCTCCAATCCATCCATGCTGCCGCTCCTAATACGCCTAGCAAGACTACGTTTGTCATTTGCTTATTTTTTCTTGCAGTTCCTTCAGCTTCTCGTCTTCAGCAGTACCTAGTTGTGTCAGTGTCGGAATAAGCACAATCAAGATGACGGCAATGATAATGACCATTTCCACGATCGTGACACCGTCCTCCTCATACCAAAAACGCTTGACGTAATCTGCGATGGTTCCCATTCCATTCACTCCTCATTGAGATTTTGGTTCTATTTTCACTCTGCCAAAAGACAGCGCCTCTCGCAAAAATATTTACATGCGCTTATTTTTCTACAGGCTTTCTCCGATGCCGATGAATGCAGGCCCCATCACCAGGAACAACAGAGGCAGACCCATTAACATAATGACAAAAGGCAATAATCTGATATTTAACCGATTCATATGGGTAGCAGCTTCGTCCTCTTGTTGTCTCACTTGTTCCTCTACTTGGACAGACAACATTTGCGATATGCTAACCCCTTTTTTCATCGCCTCGTTCATCTCTAGTGCGATGGTAGTCAACGAATCTACCTCCCACCGAAAGGCCAGCTCTTCAAGTGCCTTTCGCCAGTTCCCATGCCTTTTTTCTCCCATTTCTAGGCTCGCGAGTTCTCTGCCAAGTCTGGCATCAAAACGTCTCGCTGTCTGCTTAACAGCCTGCTGCAACGGCATGCCTGCTTCCACCAATGACTGCACAATGCTGAAAAAGATTGGGACCTGCTCTCGAATTTCAGCTTTAGCCCGCTTGTCCACCCGATCTAGCAACATGTTCGGCAGCAAGTACAAAAATAAGCTAATCGTTAAGGGAAGCCCAGTCACCATAGTGATTTTTTCACCATGTACCATGCTTATTGACAATGAAGCTAGAGATGAAACGATGAAACACATACTGATAAGCCGGAACAAAACAATTTCTGTCAGGCTTATATCAATCCCCAGACGCGCCAATGTTTCCTGTATTTTTTTCTTATCGACCCCCGTCCATTTGTAGAAATGCTGTAGCAGTACCTGGTTTTTCTCCAAGCTTCGAACTAATGTCCACCTTTTTCGTCCTTGTTGAAACGATTGCTCAAGCTTGGCTTGTTTCACGGAGTCAATCCTGCCCAAAAGGGTGGCGGAGATTGGTTCTCCCTTACTCACACAAGACGGCAAGCCGTATAGAAATATAGCAACACTCACCAATATACTAAGAACGAGAACGAACATTGCACCCTCCCCTATGCTCCCCTGCTTATGCTTTTATGCGCAACAAAACGAATTGCTTCTCCCCCAATTAAAATAGAAGCCAAGCTTCCCAAAATAAGAAACCGTCCCCCAATTGTGGCCGTAAGTGGGTCGAAATGATTGGGATTATTCACATACAACGCAATGACAAAAACAAACGGCATGACGCTTAGTAAATTCACTTGTGCAACAATCTGTGCCATAGCTGCTTTTTGTCTACGGAGCGACTGTCTGCGCCGTAATATCGAAGAGGCAGCCAAATCGAGCGTTTTGGCCATATCTCCGCCCATCTCACGTTGAATGTGGACAATGGTCGCTAAATATTTGACATCTGCTGATCCTGTGCGTTCAAAGAATCGATTCATTACGTGCTCTAATGGGACTTGTGCCCGCAATAGCTCTACAATACGCCTGTATTCCTCTAATACGATTTCTGATAAAAATGGACTAGTAGCTACCTGTTCAAACGCATGCAAATACGATGGAGAAGTACGTAAAGAACTGGCCATGAGTCGAATCGCTTTTACATTGCCTGCTTCGAAATCTTCCTTTCGACGGGCCCCCCATACACTCACTAACCGTTCGGTAAACAAAATCCCTGCCAGCAAAGCCGGCAATGCCATCCACCAAGACTGCAAGATCTGACTACTCACACCAAATGACGCGATCCCCAATAAAAAAGAGAGGGTTACATACTGGTTTACCCCCCACCCTGAGCGCGATTTCGCCAACCTCTCCTCAAACTTCTTCCAAATCGTTTTTCTGTCCTGTTGCAACACTTCTACGATTTCGTGCTTCCCCGTCGGTTCTCGCATATACAATTTGTTGGGCAAGATCAATAACAGGATGGCCATCCCCATCCCGATTGCAACAGGTAAGCTAATGTCCATGCTTTCCCCTCCTATAGCGGTATTGGTGTGGTGAAAAAGACGCGATCAATCTCCTCTCGAGACAGGCCTTTCTCTAGCCATCGCTTAATCAGTCGCTCTGGGCGATAGCCTGTCCATTTGAAGTGACCCTTTACTCTCCCATTTTCTACCCCTGTTACTTCGTACACGTATATATCCTGCAAATACACCCGATCAGGGAGAACCTGTTTAATGTTGCAGGCTCGCTTTATCCATTCTTCATGCGATTGACCCGTCCCCACTACCTCCGTTATCGCTACCACCTTGCGACTACCATCTTCTTCAAAACGTTTTACTTGAACAATTAAATCCAGTGCTGAACCGATCATTAAGTTGCGCTCTTCAGCACTATACCCTTCATCTGCTTTTCCAAATAAAATGGGCAATGTTGAATCGACCAAAGCTCGCGGTGAGTTTGCGTGCGCTGTGCTCCAGCTACCAGGGTGGTCCGTATTCATCGCCCAAAGCATATCTACGATTTCTCCACCGCGTGTCTCACCGACCATAATGACATCCGGCCTTTTTCGCAAAGACAAGCGAACACAATCCTTGATCGAAAACCCACCCTTCCCCTCGTAATTCGCAGGTTTCGCTAAAAATCTGCGCACAAAAGGATGCTGAAGCTTCATCTCCAAAACATCCTCGATCGTAATAATACTTAAATGATCAGGGACATATTGGGAGATGAGATTGAGCATGTGTGTCTTGCCTGAGCCTGTTCCTCCACTGACAATGCCAGATGCGCGAGATAAACGGACGGCTCTGTTTAAAAAGAGAAGCATCGGCTCGCAAATGGAACCGTACCGTAAATAATCGGACTCACTGAGTAGCTCACGGTGCTTTCTAATCGTGAGCATATGACCATCGGGAGAAATAGAACGATGCGTAGCAGCAACCCGGGAACCGTCTGGAAGCTGTGTATGCAGCTCTGCTTTCGTTTCATTAAACTCACGTCCCATTGTCGCTGCAATCTGTTCTAATAAGCGCAGCAGCTCTTCCTCATCGCGAAAAACAGCAATCTCCGGAGATTCAAGACGACCAGTACTTTTTCTTTCAATGACGAGATAGTTATAGCGATGAAAAAGAATCTCCGTGATGTCGTTATCCTCTAATAAAGCGTCTAATGGGCCCCACCCCGTCAAAGAATGTAGCAGCCGTTTTACTTCTGCTTCCATTTGTATGGATGTCAGCGTGGTTTGCGACTCCAGCAGCATTCGAATATCTGCCGTCAGCTCATCCATAAAGAGTGAAGAATGTTTTTCCTCCCATAATCGCTTTCCGTATTTCTCAACAATCTGGGTACGAATCGATGTTTCTCTATCTGTCCCAACCCATTTTTCATTCGTCCGCTCATGATCCGGAGCTTGCATTTTTTCGTGAAGCGTCGCAGGAACTCCCGCCGTTCCCCTCCCCGCTGATCGTAATTCTTGCGCAGGGCGGACTTGATTTGAAATGCCTAGTAACTGTTTTTTATCGAACATGACACCCTCCCTTATCCCCATAACCATTTGAAGAGAGATGTTTTCTCTTTTTGTTTCTCTTTTTCAGCAGCCTTCATTTGCTCCCCATCTACGGGAAACAGTGCTTTTCCTAATGTCTCAATGGCTTCTTTGGCCGGAATTCTCCCTGACTGGAGCATGACTGGCGTTCCTGTGTTAATCGATTTTTTCACTTCCACATCATCAGGTATGGAGAAAATTTTTTTGCTGGGGAGAAGCTGGAAATAGGCACGAATTTCATCTAAGGTAAACATTTCTTTCCTCTGCAAACGATTCATGCAAATTTGAATGCGTTCTTCTGGGTACTCTGCTTCTCTCAACAGTTTCAGCAATCGTTGAATATTTTCAATGGAGTCTACCACCGGATTTCCCACCATCACGACATGCTCTGCAAAAAACAGAGCTTGAATCGTTGCATCTGTTGTATCAGGAGCCGTATCAATAAGAATGACGTCATAGTTGCTCTGTTTTAACGTTTCGAGAATTAGATATAAATGATAGTCACGGATTTCAAAGCTTTGCCGAATATCACGGGGGGACGTAAGTACATGCAAGCCTGTATCAGGATGAGCAACCACATATTTCTCGATATGTTGGGGAGATAACGGCAAGGC
>NC_012491.1:27500-145000 GCF_000010165.1 Brevibacillus brevis NBRC 100599 | reverse complement strand
ATAAGTGGTGGAGGCTGACGGGATCGAACCGCCGACCCTCTGCTTGTAAGGCAGATGCTCTCCCAGCTGAGCTAAGCCTCCAGAACCCCTGCGATTGCAGGGCGTTTTGCTAGGTGACCCGTAGGGGATTCGAACCCCTGAATGACAGCGTGAAAGGCTGCTGTGTTAAACCGCTTCACCAACGGGCCATTGCTAAGAAAGTGATGGCGGATGGAGTGGGATTTGAACCCACGAGACGGTTCGACACCGCCTACACGATTTCCAATCGTGCTCCTTCGGCCGCTCGGACATCCATCCGTATATTTGAAGTGGATCAAAGCGATCCGCTTGTTTGCCTTTCAGAATTCATATGTTAGCATGCTTTCATCTGAAACGCAAGAACTTTTTTAAATAAACTTAAAAAGTTCAATGTGACATAACTTTTCTGCTAGGCACAATAGCCATTGTAGCGCGTGGAGGATGTACTGTCAACGAAAAGTAATGAAAATCTCAACTTTTTTCTCTGTCTCCCCCCACAGATGCGAATTACGTATATATCATTACCTGTCAGTAGTGATGTTACTCGCCGAATACCACTCTTTTTGTCGAGTCGGCTCGTATCTACACTAATAACAGAACTCACCATAAAGAAAGCCAAGATGGTATAATTTAACTCGAGACAAGACTGGCGGTGGAAGACCACGGCACAGCTTCCTGTAAAGGAGGTGATGCTGATGGTCTCGCTCGGCACGCTTTACCTTTTCCTAAAAGTACTGGCAACCTTGCTAAGCCTCTGGTTTAGCACCAGGAAGCTCTACCGCTGGATAAGAAAGTGGCGTAACAAGCGAAAACCCACCGCCTAAGGTTGACCGCCTGACGGTGGGTTCGCTGTTTTTGTAATCATGCGCGCCGTGGGTGTGCCACAGCTACTTGTCTCAGGAGCCTTGCCGCTGCAACGGTATTGGCTCCTTTATTTATATGTCGGATCATCAATATCTCTACCAGTAGTTTAACACCCTTTTATCACTCCATACAACACAGGCAACAATTACAAGTAGAAAGGATTTGAAATGGATGACCTCGATCCGTCTAGCTACTCCTCAAGACATTCCTGCTGTCTGTACGATTGATGCAATCGTTATTGGTTCAACCAGTCGTTCATCTGAACTTCAAGAAGCCATCGAAAAAGGGCATTGCTATTTGGCGTTAATCGACAAGAATATCGTCGGTTTTGCCATCATCAATCAATCGTTTTTTAAGAACAGCTTTATTCATCTACTCATTGTTCACCCTCACTATCAGAACCGAGGCGTTGGCGAGGAGATGATGCGTTATCTGGAAACGATCTCCCCTACGGAGAAATTGTTCACTTCTACTAACCTTTCCAACGAAAGAATGCAACGCCTCTGCCTAAAGCTCGGATACGTTCACTGCGGAACCCTGACTCACCTAGATCAAGATGATCCTGAAATGTTTTTCTGCAAATACGTGCGCCAGTCGCTATGATTGATTCCGCTCGTAGATCAGACGTAGTCCTTTTAGCGTAAGATTCTGATCCACGACATGGATACAAGAGGTCTCATTCGCAAAAAGAGAGGCCAGCCCTCCCGTAGCAACTACGGTAGGCTGCGTACCGTATTCATCCATAATTCTGCGTACAATGCCCTCGACCTGTCCGACGAACCCATAGAAAATGCCGGCCTGCATCGCCGCTATCGTATTGCGCCCGACTACACTTGCAGGCTTGGTGATTTCGATTCGCGGCAGCTTGGCAGCACGGGTAAAGAGTGCCTCGGTCGATATCCCAATACCGGGAGCAATCGCCCCGCCCCAATACTGCGCCCGCTCATCCACATAGCAAAAGGTCGTCGCCGTACCGAAATCGACAACAATAAGTGGTGCGCCATAATGATGAATCGCAGCAACAGCGTTCACGATTCGATCGGAACCTACCTCTCGCGGATACTCATACTTGATGTTCAGTCCCGTCTTGATACCCGGTCCGATAATCAGTGCTTTTTGTTGCATGTACTTCCCGCACATACGTTCAATCGTGAGGTTTAAAGGTGGCACGACAGACGAGATAATGACGCCTCTCACCTGTTCAAAGCCAAGCCCCACACTACCAAACAAGCTTTTGACGAGCATGCCGTACTCGTCTTCCGTTTTGTTACGATCCGTGGACACTCTCCAATGGTGTTGGAGCTCGTCGCCTTCATACAAGCCCAACACAATATTGGAGTTGCCTATATCGATCACCAATAACATCGTGGTCGCTCCTTACCGCTTGCGCGTATTCAGATCGAGGCTGATATCAAACGCTTTGACAGAATGAGTCAGCGCCCCTACCGAAATAATATCTACGCCTGTTTTTGCAATGTCACCAATCGTCTCCAGACTCACACCGCCAGATGCCTCGACAACGGCCCGTCCATTGATAAACTGCACGGCTTCCACCATTTGATCGAGGGACATATTGTCGAGCATGATCGTATCGGCACCTGCTGCCAATGCCTCCTGAACCTGTTCGAATGATTCGGCCTCTACCTCTACTGTCATCGTATGAGGAATAACCGCGCGTGCCGCTGCAACAGCTTGTGCGATACCGCCCGCTCCTTTGATATGATTGTCCTTGATCATCACGGCATCATACAAGGCAAAACGGTGATTGTAGCCTCCCCCGACTCGAACTGCGTACTTTTCCAAAGCCCTGAGGCCTGGCGTCGTCTTTCTCGTATCGACAACTCGTGCCTTCGTCCCTGCAACGGCCGTTGCGTATTCACTCGTTTTCGTGGCAATCCCAGACAAACGTTGCATTAAATTAAGGGCGAGTCGTTCTCCGCTCAAAATCGAACGAACTGAGCCGCTGACTTCGGCGATCTGCTGACCAACCTCCACTCGTGCTCCTTCTTCTACTTTTGCCTCAAAAACGAGGGTAGAATCAACCGTGGCAAATACTTGCTCCGCAATCGGCAAGCCTGCCACGATTCCCGCTTCCTTCGCATATAAAATGCCGACACCCTGTTCCGATTCAGGAATCGTGCTCATGGTCGTCACATCACCAAATCCCACGTCTTCCTGTAGCCATTCCTCTATTTTTCGCTGAAGCTCCCGTTTATTCCACATCATGCTTCTCACACTCCTCTTGGACACCATCTTCTACAGACTGGATCAAATGCTTACGCCACACCAAGTCGTCTTTATTCGGAAAATCAGTACGATAATGCCCACCTCTGCTTTCTTCCCGCAAAAGTGCCGCTCTCGTTGTCAGGACGGCAGCATTCAACAGATTGAAGAATTCAAACGTTTCCAGACTCTCAGGCTCATACTGGTAGTATTGCTCCATTCGCGCAAGCTCTGCTAGTGCTTTCGTTAATCCCTTATCGTCACGCTTCACACTAACATGCCGCAGCATGAGCTTTTGCATTTTCAATCGCTGTTCACGTGTATTGAACGTTTGGGGCAGTTTTTGCTTGGAAACAACCTCGAAGGGATGAATGCTCGGCAAATCAGCCAGCTGCTTGATCCGCTCCGCGATCCGGTGACCGAATACAACCGCTTCCGATAACGAGTTGCTGGCCAGTCGATTCGCTCCATGTACCCCTGTGCAGGAAGCTTCCCCACATGCAAAAAGCCGGCTCGTCGATGTCTCCCCGTTCAAGTCAGTCTGGACCCCACCCATAATATAATGGCAGGCAGGAGCTACTGGAATCCAATCTGTCACCATATTGAGCCCGTATTGTAAGCAAAAATTATAAATCGTCGGAAAACGCCGCTTAATAAGCTCCTCCGATTCGTGGGTAATGTCGAGATACACGAACGTAGACTTCGTCTGTTCCATCTCAGAGACAATCGCCCTGGCGACAATATCACGCGGCGCCAGCTCTTTTTGCGGATGGTACTTGTCCATGAACCGATCTCCATTGCTGTTACGCAAAATGGCACCCTCCCCACGAACGGCTTCCGAAATCAAAAAGCGCGGGGCTCCCGGATAGTAAAGCGCAGTCGGATGAAACTGGATAAATTCCACATCTTTAATTCGAGCGCCCGCCCGATATGCGATGCCGATCCCATCTGCGGTAGCGATTTGCGGATTCGTTGTGTAACGGTAAAGCTGACCCGCGCCTCCTGTAGCCAGCACCGTTGCTTTGGCTTCCAGGAAAAACAGTTCGCCATCCGGCTTCCGCACGAGGACTCCTACGCATTCGCCATCCTGCGTGATAACATCCACCGCAAAATGATATTCCAAAACCTGAATGTTTGGCTGCTCCATCAAACGCTTGGACAAAGCACGGACGATTTCTGCCCCAGTGGCATCTCCGTTCGCATGCAAAATTCGCCGTTTGCTATGCGCGCCTTCCTGTGTCAGCTCATACTCCCCTTGTTCATCGCGGTCAAATTCCGTTCCGTATGCAATCAGTTCATGCAAGCGATCAGGACCTTCATGCACCAGTACTTCCACAGCGTTATACGAGCAAAGACCTGCTCCAGCGATTAACGTATCCTGTCGATGAAGGGCGGGAGAATCCGATTGGGCTGTTACAGCAGCGATTCCTCCCTGAGCCCAGCGTGTATTACTATCATCGAGTCCCTTCTTGCTGATCAACACCACATCCGCATACTCACTCGTTTGCAACGCCGTATACAACCCAGCAATCCCTGCGCCAATAACAGCTACATCTGCCCTCATCCGGGGTAAGGTGTGCAAATCAAAGTCCACAATATAACGGGGAATCATGGCTGTGTCCCTTCTCTCTTGTAACTGATGATTTTCCACCCATTATAGCAAATACACGCTTGAAGGAGATGCAAAAAAAGAGCACCCGCAAAAGCGAGCACTCCCCTCTATCCGATTAATTCGAATGCGTTACACATTCTTTACACGTGCCATATACCTCGAACTTGTGCCCCGTCACCTGAAACTCTTCCGGTACTGCGGAAATGATATTCATCGGACATCCTGGCAAAGAAGAAGTCTTTCCACATTCCGTACAAATCACATGGTGATGATGGTGTCCATCTGTCGAACAGGCCAAACGGAATCTGCCTTCCCCATCTAACTCCGTCTCCTCCAGAATCCCCAGCTCAACAAAAGTGGAAATGTTGCGATAGACGGTATCGAAGCTGAGTGTTGGATACTGCTCCTTGATTCGTTCCATAATATCCTTGGCAGACAGGTATCGCTTCTCGGTTGCGCAGATTCGAATCATCTCCTCCCGCTTGCCGGTATACTTGAAACCATGTTCTTTCAATATTTGCAGCGCTTCTTCTACTTTCATCGACAAACACTCCTTCCTTTTGTCATAACTGGAAAACTCTTATCGGAAAGCGACCCGCAGCTTTTTTACACCCAATACAACCAGCATAACCAGTACTGCCATCAGTACAATTGTACCACCAGATGCCCAATCAAGGAGATAGGCAAAATACAAACCGCTCAGCACGGAAAACTCCGCGAACAAAATCGACAAGTAAATCGTCTGACGAAAGCTTTTTGCGATTTGCAGACTAGCCGCTACCGGAAGCGTAATCAGCGCCGAGATTAACAGGACACCGACAATACGCATGGAAGCCGCAATCGTCAGAGCGACGAGCACCATAAACAACAGGTTGATCGAACGCCTTGCCACGCCGGAGACGCGAGCGAATTCCTCGTCAAAAGAGACCGCGAAAAGCTCCTTGTAAATCAACACGACTGTCCCTAAAACGACAACTGCCACACCAATCAGTGCATACAGGTCTTCGATGGATACTGTCACGATTTTTCCGAACAAGTACGAATACAAATCTGCATTAAAACCGTCTGCGATACTGATCAATACCGTAAACAGCCCAAGCCCCGCAGATAAAATAATCGGAATCGCCAAATCCTGATACGCTTTGTACACCTTACGCAACCGCTCAATGAACAACGAACCGATCACCGCAAACAACATCCCGAAAAACAGCGGATTGACGAGGGAGAAAAAGGCGACCTTTTTGGAAATGAGCATCCCGGCAGCTACACCAGACAGTGTGACGTGTGACAAGCCATCTGCCATCATCGACAAGCGACGAACAATGAGAAACGTGCCCAAAATAGGGCAAATCAGACCAATTAAAATCCCTGAAAACAGGGTATACCGCAAAAAGTCATACTGCCACCAATCAGCAAGCATGTGTATATTCCTTCTTTCTTACCTATTTACAAAGCTTAATGATGATGAGACAGCAGTCTGACCGAATCACCGTACATACTTTGCAAGATTTTGTCCTGGTTGTGCTCAAAATCGTGCGCTGTTCCGTGGAAGTGAATTTTCTTCTGCACACAAGCCACCTTGGTCACCCATTGAGACATGACTCCCACATCGTGGCTGACGATCATCATCGTCAATCCGTTCTCTTCCTTCAGCGAACGAAGCAAGCTGTAAAATTGATCGATCGATTCCTGATCGACTCCGACTGTTGGCTCATCAAGAATCAACAGCTCCGGTTCAGCCACGAGAGCTCGCGCTATGAATACGCGCTGCAATTGCCCACCGGACAAGTTGCCGATTCGTTGATCCAGCTTTTCCAGCAAGCCGACACGCTCCACCGCAGCCCGAACATTCTCATGATGCTGTTTCGTCAGTCTGCGAAAAAGGCCCACTTTGCCGACCAATCCAGAAGAAACGACTTCTCGGACTGTCGCCGGAAACCCACCAGCTCCATGCGCGACCTGTTGAGCGACGTATCCAATGCGATTCCATTCACGAAACTTGGATAGCGGTTGCCCGAACAGCTCGACTGTCCCTTTGTTTGGCGTCAACAGACCCAAAATCAGCTTCATCAGCGTAGATTTTCCTGATCCGTTCGGTCCGACGATGCCCACAAAGTCTCCGCGTTCCAGTGTGAATTCAACCTCATCGAGAACCTGTTTGTCTTCATATTGAAAGGAGACGCCTGTGAGCTTAATAACTGGCACCTCTTGTTTATGTGGTTCCATGAAATATCCATCCCTTAAATCGGATTTGTTCTTATTTGATTCCCTTCATCGTACTACGATTTTGCCCGAACCACAAGCATCCTACTAACGAAAAAATGCCGCCTGGCCAGCGACATCTTTTCGAGGGAAAGCTTATTGGAGTGCAGTCTTTAATGTATTCATATTGTCGCGCATGATAGACAAGTAATCACGACCCGCCTTTACATCATCTTCCGTCAAACCTTCCAACGGATTAAGCGTAGCCGTCTTCACGCCAGCTTCCTTCGCAATCACTTCCGCTACCTTCGGAGAAACCAATGTCTCGAACAGCACATAAGAAATGTTGTGTTCCTTTACATGCTCCACCAAGCTCTTCAACTCTGTTGTGGATGGCTCATCAGAAGGATTGACCCCAGAGATCGCTACTTGCTCCAGCCCGTATCGTTTTGCCATATAGCTGAATGCGCTATGAGAAACCATGAATTCTTTCTTCGGTGCTTGCGTAACCATATCTTTAAAATCTTTATCCAGCTGTTCCAGGTCTGTTGCTAATTGTGTGTAGTTCTTTTCGTAATCAGCAGCGTGCGCCTGATCCTTTTGCACGAGTGTATTTTTGACCTTCTCCGCCTGTGCCTTCAGTTGCATCGGATCGAGCCAGACATGAGGGTCCAGATCCCCGTGGTCATGACCTGCTTCTTCTGTGTGGCCTTCTCCTTCATGCTCATGCTCAGCTGCACGAATCATCTCGAGACCTTCCGTCGCATTTACGATCGTTGTCTTGTTTTTGTCGAGGTTAGTTACAGCCTTCTCTACCCACAGCTCCAAACCACTGCCGTTATAAGCGAAGATATCTGCTCCAGAAAGAGCAACCATATCTTTTGCGGTTGGTTCGTAGTCGTGAGGCTCTACGCCAGCGGGAACCAGATTCGTTACCTCCACGTGTTCACCGCCGATTCGCTTCGCTACATATTCCAATGGATAAATCGTCGTGTATACTTTTGGCTTCCCTGACGCTTCATTGCCAGCTTGCGGAGTCCCAGCCGTTTCGTTTGCTGCTCCACATCCAACCAACCCCACTGCCGTAATGAAACTGAGGGCTGCTAACATCGCTCTTTTCATCTATATTTCCTCCTGCTCCAATTCAAAATGATTCCGATTTAGGTTCTTATCGTTTTTCATTATACGGAGAGGAGCCCAAAAAGTAAATAGGATTTATTCCGATTTAAACATCATACGTACACATCTTCTGTCCCAGCTTCACAATTTCTCCATCTCATTATGATAAAATAATTGGCAGGAGGTATGTCCAAGATGAAACGTAAATCATGGTTAGCCATTACTTTTATCACCGCAGCTCTGCTTAATGGCTGTGGCTCTACTGATCAAGCTGAACAGAATCATAGCGATCATACGCAGCACGCCCCCAATGGAGATTTGCAGGAATTGACTGCTTCCGCTGATCAGCTACCAAAATTTTTAGACAACCAAGACCCTGTCATTATCGATTCCTACAAAGTTGCTGCCGCAAATCGTGAGCTGCTCAAATCCATTCCATGCTATTGTGGTTGTGGTGAAAGTGCTGGACACGGGCATAATGGCAACTGCTTCATCAAAGAAGAAAAGTCTGATGGCTCCATTGTCTGGGATGACCACGGTACTCGCTGCGGTGTATGCATGGAAATCGCTGTTATTTCCGGCAAGCTGAAAGCAGAAGGCAAATCTACAAAAGAAATTCGTACCTACATAGACCAAACCTACGGGCAAGGCTACGGAAAACCAACTCCTACCCCGATGCCTTCCTAAACACAGATAACAAGACTTCCCGGCGAGGAGGTCTTTCTTTTTTTCATTTTATAGAAAATCTTGTTATACCTGAGCTACCTCGTTATGGTTTTCACGTGTGTCTGTGGGATGGTTTACCTGTTCGCTAAACCTTGTTTGCTCCATGCCATCAGACGAGTAAAAGATGTATACGGCTCCTTGCTGTTATCCAGCCCTTAACCAAAGCCTCCTAATAGAAAAAGGGAGTAAAGCCCCTGCGCTCTACTCCCTTTTTGCATTTAATCAGACTGCCCGTTAAGCAGGCGCTACCGCAAGCATACGCTCCAAGGAAGCACGTGCCGCATCAGCAACATCCTCTGGCACAAAAATCTCCGGCTTCATATTCTCCAGCGCCTCGACGCACTTCTTCAGGTTGTTCACCTTCATATTCGGGCAAACGAGGTACTTGGAAGCGAAAATGAACGTTTTGTCCGGGCTGTCCTTTTCCAGCATGTAGCGTGTGCCGTCTTCCGTTCCAATGATAAACTCCTTGTGCGAAGACTCACGGCAGTATTTCAAAATTCCGGTCGTGGAACCAACGTAGTCAGCCAGGGATACCACTTCTGGGCGGCACTCCGGATGAACGACAACCACAGCCTCTGGGTGCTGCTGCTTCAACGTCATGATGTCTTCTACAGACAGTTGGTCATGCGTATTGCAGTACCCTTCCCAAATAATCATTTTTTTGTCCGTGAATTGGGATACATAGTGGCCGAGGTTTTTGTCCGGCACCCAAATGATCTCATCGCTGTCGATCGACTCGATCACGCGCTTCGCGTTGGACGACGTACAGCAGATGTAAGTTTCGGCTTTAACATCCGCAGAAGTATTGATGTAAGCCACTACTTTTGCATTTGGATGCTGTGCTTTGAGCTTGCGCAGTCCATCTACGTTCACCATGTCCGCCATCGGACAGCCAGCCCGTTCATCAGGAATAATGACGGTCTTCTGGGGATTGAGAATTTTTGCACTTTCTCCCATGAAGTGAACCCCACAGAACAAAATCACATCGGCATCCGTTTCTTTTGCTTTCTGCGCCAATCCAAAGGAATCGCCAATGAAGTCAGCGACCTCCTGAATCTCGGGGCGTTGGTAAAAGTGAGCAAGAATGATGGCATTACGCTCTTTCTTCAGCTGTAGCAGTCGTTCACGTAACTCAGCGTTGCGCTGGGCTTTTTTTTCTAACGCTAAAGCGTCCATGGAAAAAATCCCCCTACGGTGGTGTCATAATTTACGGTCATTGTAAGCGTATAACCTCCCCTTGTCAACGTGGTACATTTTGCACAAAAAAAGCAGAAACCGGCCTGTACAGACGTAGCTTCTGCTTTTTCATTCTCTTACTCGCCTTTTTCTCCAAGAACACGCTCCCGAATAAAGCGGGCAACGCCTTCCTCATTATGGTGTGGGGCGATATATTTGGCTACCTGCTTGATTTCGTCAGAAGCGTTTTCCATCGCGACGGAATATCCTGCGCCCGTCAATGCCTCACGATCGTTTTCTGCATCGCCAAATGCCATCACTTTCTCAGGGGAGATTCCCCATTTCTCACAAAAGTATTGAAGCCCTTCCCATTTGGAAACCCCTTGAGGAATTACTTCGACATTCTGCTTGCCGGATGAAGTGATAGTCACTTGCTCGCTCCAAGGCTTTAGCTGCTCTTTCACCCACTCCAGACGATCCGGGTCTTGATGCCAGACGAAGAACTTGACGATTTCTACTTCCCCTGACTCTACTTTTTCCAGTACTTCTGCCAAAGGCTCTACGCGTGCGAGTCTGTAATAAGGAAAACTCAAAATCGAGAATCCTTCTACAGATGCGTCCTCACTCATGGTCGCTTCCAAACGTTCACGGTCTTCTTTGATCATCCAGCGATTGCTATTCGTATCATGAAGCTCATAATAAATCGTTTCTTGCCTCAGTGCATGGATCGCACCGATTACCATCTCAGTGGGAAGGAGCCATTGACGGACCAGCGTGCCATCCCCCTCGAAAACAGTGCCGCCATTGCTACAGACATAGCCGTCAAAAGGAAAGGAATCGATCGGAATTTGAGCGGAGCCATACATCCTGCCCGTAGACAAAACGAGCTTGCAGCCTTGCTGTTGTAATTGGCGAAGTGCTTCTTTCGTTCCTTCTGTGAGCTTTGAATCGTGAGTCAGTAAGGTTCCATCCATGTCAAATGCAACCATGCCTGGTGTAAGCAACATATCCAATCCCTCTCATTCGTTTTGGGTTTGCCTTTTAGTCAACATAGTGGAGGAGAAGAAAAAGCACAGGTCTCTTCGACTCTGACACGCCAGCTGGGGGATTCACTGGGCGTCTCCACCTAAAAAAGGGGACCGTCGAGCCAAAGCCACCCTACGGGCGGATGTTTCTCGAGGAAGAAGTGTTCGACAAGCGTGGTCCCCTTTTTTAAGTTCCGACTGGGTTGGCGTTGTCAAGGTCTACGAGCCCTGTGCTTTTTCTTCTCACTAGCTTTATTGGTTCATCGAAACCTTTAAAACCTAGGAGCTAAACACCCATAGTATTTATAGCAAAAAAGGGCACCTGAGGCGCCCCTTATTGTTTCGGTTCTTCGTTTGTATCTTCTTGCTTTGATTCTTCTTTTACTTCTTCCAGCTTCGGTTGAATGTTCACGACCACATCTTTATTTGCATCTGGATCGTTATCCATTTTACCTGTTTCGATCAATTGCTTGATCTGTTCAGCATCGAGAGTCTCAACACGGAGCAGCGTGTTCGCAATCAGATCGAGCTGGTCACGGTGCTTCGTCAGCAATTCTGTACACTTTGCGTAGCACTCGTTGATAATGCTTTGCATTTCTTGATCGATCTCGTACGCAATCTTATCGGAGTAGTTACGCTCATTGCCATAGTCACGGCCCAGGAATACCTGACCTTGACTCTTACCGAATTGCATCGGTCCGAGCTTGCTCATTCCGTATTCGGTAATCATGCTGCGAGCGATAGCAGTCGCGCGTTGGAAGTCATTATGCGCCCCGGTACTAATATCCCCGAGCACCAATTCTTCCGCAACACGTCCACCCAACAGGCCGACGATTTTGTCGAGCAGGTCTGTTTTGGTAGCAAAGAAACGGTCTTCCTTCGGCAGCATCACGGTGTATCCGCCAGCTTGGCCGCGCGGAATGATTGTTACCTTATGTACCATTTCTGCATTTCTCAAGTGGTAGCCGATGATCGTATGACCAGCTTCGTGGAAGGCAACCAGACGGCGCTCGTCTTCGCTCACTACGCGAGACTTCTTCGCTGGACCTGCAATCACGCGGTCAATCGCTTCGTCTACTTCCGTCATCGTGATTTGCTTTTTGTTTCTGCGGGCAGTCAAGAGAGCCGCTTCATTCAGCAAGTTCTCCAAATCTGCACCTGTGAAGCCCGATGTACCACGAGCAATCACTTCCAGCTTCACGTCTTCGCCAATCGGCTTGTTGCGGGCATGAACCTTCAGTACCGCTTCACGGCCTTTGATATCAGGACGATCAACTGTAATTTGACGGTCAAAACGTCCCGGACGCAAGAGAGCTGGGTCGAGAATGTCAGGTCGGTTGGTCGCAGCGATCATGATGATCCCTTCGTTTCCACCAAAACCGTCCATCTCTACGAGCAACTGGTTGAGAGTTTGCTCGCGTTCGTCGTGTCCGCCGCCGAGTCCAGCTCCGCGTTGACGACCCACGGCGTCAATCTCGTCAATAAAGATAATGCAAGGAGCATTTTTCTTAGCATTTTCAAACAGGTCACGTACGCGGGATGCACCTACCCCAACGAACATTTCCACGAAGTCAGAACCGGAGATGCTGAAGAATGGCACACCAGCTTCGCCTGCAACAGCACGCGCGAGCAAGGTTTTACCTGTACCCGGAGGACCTACGAGCAGTACCCCTTTTGGAATACGAGCGCCAACCGCATTGAACTTGCGGTTGTCTTTCAGGAAGTCAACGACTTCCTCCAGCTCAGCCTTTTCTTCGTCCGCTCCTGCTACGTCGTCAAAAGTAACGCGTTTCTTTTCTTCGTTGTAAAGCTTCGCGCGGCTTTTACCGAAGTT
This sequence comes from Brevibacillus brevis NBRC 100599, assembly GCF_000010165.1. Lineage (NCBI taxonomy): Bacteria > Bacillati > Bacillota > Bacilli > Caryophanales > Paenibacillaceae > Brevibacillus > Brevibacillus brevis. Next base: position 132,198 of record NC_012491.1, on the reverse strand, counting down.
CATTACTCGGCTTCCGCCACCTTGGGCATTATTCAGAAGAAAGAAAAACAGGATGAAGATGATGACAAAAGGAATGATAGAGGTCAAGAACGTGAGCCAAATACTGTTACCCTCGGCAGGATTAACAACTACATTCTTCATCTTTTGTGCATCAATTTTCTCTTCGACTAGCTTAATAATATCTGAGTCATACAAAAAAACATTGGTGAAGAATTTGTTGCTTTCCTGTCCCGGAATAGCTTTAGCCAACGTACCCTCTACTCTGTAAGTACCATTTTCAGGTCGAATAGACAAATCGGTGACGTTGTCAGCTTTTAGCTGTACCCGGAATTCCTGATATGTAAGTTTCCCAACCTTATCAGTACCGGAGAGGATGAAATTCACGATCCCGACCGTGACAAGAAAAATCAGTAGGTAGAACCCGGTATTACGAAAAAAGCGATTCATTCCTTACCTCCTCTCACGAACAGACACTTTTCACATTTTATCATAGAAAGTACGGTCTCCACAACAAACCTACTTCGTGTAGACCTCAGGCTTCAATACACCGATATAAGGCAGATTACGGTAGTGCTCGGCATAGTCCAAGCCATATCCCACAACGAATTCGTCTGGAACATCGTAACCCTTGTAATCCGGTGAAATATCCACCTTGCGACGCTCTGGTTTGTTCAGGAGAGTCACCACTTTTACAGAAGCAGCTTCCCGATGGCGCAACAGCTCTACCAAGCGACTCAGTGTCAGTCCACTGTCCATGATGTCTTCTACAACCAGTACGTGTCTGTTTTCCACAGATGTATCGAGATCCTTCAAGATTTTCACCATGCCAGAGGACTCTGTTCCACTTCCGTAGCTGGAAACTGCCATAAAGTCCATTTCGCAGGGAATGCTCATGTGACGGATCAGATCAGCCATAAAAATGACTGCGCCTTTCAGCACGCAGATGACCAATGGATTTTTATCCTTGTATTCTGCAGCCAGCGTCTCACCCAGTTCTCGAACTTTACCTGCAATATCCTCTTCTGATAGCAAAATCTTCTCGATGTCTTGATTCATGAAAAAACCTCCCGCCAATCTTCTCCAAACTCTACCCGCACGTGTAGAAAACGCCTGGTCTGTCCATTGATAGGCGCTACGGCGGAACGGCGCACACCTGGTACCAAAATCACCTCATCCCCCGCCGTCAAAAGCGGAAGCTTGTCACGCCATGCTCGTGGAAATTTGGCATCAATCAATAATTCCTTTAGCTTTTTTCCATTTGCTGAGCCAAACAGGGTGATGCGGTCTCCAGGTTTTCGGTTACGCAAATACAGCGATCCTGGCAACTGATCGGCATCAAAGACCGCTTCATTCGCCGAGAGTCGCTCCCAATCCATGGGACCTTCCAGGTAAGTAATATGTACCGTGGCCTTGCTTTCGTCGATCCAGGTTACACCAGGAACGGCGAGTTCGTAACTATACGTATGTATGCGATCCTGTCGCTTTCTACGACGAAAAGTGATTCGCTCGTACACCCGGTCGACTACCAGGTCATTGGGCAAATGCAATTCCGCAGAAGGGCGACTTCCCCCTAGCATGTGCAAAACGGTCTCCACATGTTGCGAAGACCATTCGGTATGTTTTGAGAGATAACTTAATATTAGAGTAATCATTCTCCTTTGTAAAGCAACGTCACAAGTTTGAAACTTGTCATTGTCCATCAAAAATGCTTCAGGTTTTTTCTCAATCATTACCTTTTTCAACTGCTCATTCGCCAGCCGCATTAAAAGCGCTTCGTCCTGCCGAATTGCCTCTGCAGTTGCCAAGATATGCTCCCGATACTTGTCATTCACTTTTTCTAATAAGGGCATGACATCCAGACGTAGCAAATTGCGCGTATACTTGCGCGATTGGTTGCTACTATCCTCACGAGGGACGAGTTGATGTTCCCGACAGTAGCCTTCCAGTTCTTGACGCGTTTTATGCAAGAGCGGACGCACGAGCTCAATCGGGCAATCCGCAAGCATTCTTCGCTTCGGCATCCCTGTCAGTCCATTCAATCTGCTGCCTCGCACAAATCGAAAGAGAATCGTTTCCACCTGATCGTCAGCATGGTGGGCCAATGCCAGCTTGGTCGCTCCTTGCGCCAGACCTACCTCTCGATACAGCCGATAGCGAATGTCGCGACTCGCTTCTTGCCCGCCCAATCCCGTCTTTTCCATATAAGCGGGGACGTCATACTCAAATAGGTGGAAAACCACTCCGAGCTCACGACACAGTTCTTCTGCATAGAGTGCATCCTGCCTTGCCTCTTCCCCACGAAAGCCGTGATTCAGATGGACAGCATGCAGCTTCCATTGATACTGGTATTGTTTATTGAGAGAAGCCAATATATGCAACAGTGCAGTAGAATCGTTGCCGCCGGATATTCCGACAACAACGCTCTCACCTGGAAGCAAAAGCCCCTCGGCCTCAATCTCGTTGCGCACGCTTGCCAGCATAGCGGGCTCCTTTCCAGATCGTCAGAACCGAAATTCCAAATATAAGTCCAGAAGCAATCGCGCCGGCCACCATCAATGTCTTGGTCGCCTGAGTAATCCCTCCGACATAATCGTTGTTTACAAAAGCAAGCATGGCTTTGTAAGCCAACGATCCCGGCACCAGTGGAATAATGCCTGCGACGCTAAAATTCGTAGAAGGAACTCGCAATATAATAGATAAGAGCTGGCTGAGCAAAGAAACAACAGCAGCTGAAACAAACGTCGACAGCAAGACCTCTGCACCGTAGATCGGAAGAATGGAGTAGACGAGAAACCCGACCACTCCGGCTAAACCAGCCGCTACGATTGTTCGAACCGGCACATTGAATAGCACACACCACGCTACTGAGGAGGCGAAGCTAAGCGCCAATCCTTTTAACAACATCGTACTCACCTCGTAAACGAAAGAATAATGGCTGTGGCTACCGCTACGGAGACAGCTGTCAGCATCGCTTCTACCCCGCGTGAAACACCTGCAACCAAATCACCAGCCATCAAATCTCGAAGTGAGTTAGTGATGGCGATCCCCGGAAACAACGGTAGCATCGCACCAATAATAATGATGCTTAAATGCAACTGCGGAAAGACCGTCACGGTCAACAACGCGAAAAGTCCTCCTAGTAAAGCGGCAGAAAACTCCGTAAAAAACTTCATCCGGACAAACTGTTCTAAATATTCCTGGCTCAGGTTCACAATCAACCCGGCTATCGCAGAGGGAACCAGACTGCCCCAATCTCCCCCTGCAAGCATAGCAAAGGAGCCGCTGGCCGTAGCGGCTGCTAGATGCTGCAACCATTTCGGATAGATCTGCTTTTTCTGATCGATCTCACGCAGCGTCCGATAGGCTTGCTCCAAATTAATTTTCCCACCGACAAACTGTCGGGAAACATCATTTACGAGCGTTATTTTATTGAGGTTGGTCGTACGTTTGGGGGTACGAACCATTCTTGTATGATCGAATCCACTGCAACGAAAGGACAGGATGATACTAGTGGGCGTTGCCGAGCTGTTTACATCATCCATCCCAGCAGCCTTTGCGATCAATGCCATTGTCTCTTCCGTCCGGTAAGTCTCTCCACCGTTTTTCAAAATAATCGAGCCTGCCAACAAGCAAGTATCCATCACCAAATCTGAGGACACGAACCGTCACATCCTTCACATAAACCATGCGTAATACAAAGTACCAGCCAATAGGAGTAACGAGGCGACAAAAAGACCGCTAATGCCCGCGCCTACATTCCCTTTCGCCCGCGCTTTCTTTTGCGACTTTTGCGGTTTGGCGCCCATGCTATCTCGCAAGACTGCCAACAGCTCCGCTCGCATTTCTTTCGCGGTCGCAAACTTACCGTGAAAAGCCTTCAATAGAGGCTCTCGGTAAGGATACAGGCTGTCACTTTTTCGTATTATATCACAGAGTAATATCGTGTGACGTGGGTCACCATGGCTGTTTTTCCACGTTTCCGGTCCAACCGTCAGACGCACCATCATCACGGCTGTCGAGAACAGGTCGTAACTTACTTCAGCCCGTCTATCACCTGCGTGCCAAAAAGCTCGATCATACTCTTCTGTAAACTGCCGAACCGCATTGCCCAGCTTGGTCACTCCACCGAAATCAATCAAGCGTACCTGCTTGTTCGTTTGGGTAACCATCACATTCTGCGGTTTCAAATCGCCAAAAATATAGCCATGCTGATGCAAAACATCCAGCCGCGCCAGCAATTGCACCATCATCACAGCCACCCAGTCCGTACCCTCTTGCTTGATATATTCATCCAGTTGCAAGCCTTGAAGATACTCCATCGCATAAAACGTACAGGCCTTCCCGTTTACAACGAGATCATCCACGTCGCACAGGAGCGGTCCCACTCTGGAATCCCGCCCCTGCTGTGTGCTTTTCAACACATTCACTTCCATTAAAATATCCATGCCTTCCACACCGACCTTAACCGCGCGCTGTACGCCACCTTGGGATACCAAGTACACGGTCCCGTTTGCACCACGCCCCAACTCCCGTAGGACGTGGTACGATTTTTTGTTCCATTTGCCTGTAAAGTGCTTGGGCAGGTCGGGGGTGGCTGCCTTAAAAGACATGGTCACGCAGCATTCCGTTCGAGTCGTCCTCATCGTCTTGATCGATGTAACGATCTTGCAGCGAGCGTGGGAGCTTGTCCTGCTCAAACAGGGCAATTGCCTCTACGATGGCGGGGCCTGTAGGAGTAATTCCGCTCATTGCCAAATCACTCGTAATTTGATGGGCCTGCTCGACCTTTTCTGTCCACGGAATGCGGATATCGAGATGCTTTTGTTTCCCCGGAAATGAACCGACCGCCATTCTGCTATGGCCACTCCGTGAATGCAGACTGATACTGAAATCGTGAATCGCTTGCTGAACAGCCGACAGCTTTGGCTTCATACTTCCTGAGGTATCGACCAGCATCACGACGTTCAAGCTGCTTTTTTCACCCAACTCGTCAACCATTCCGGCAACCTGCACTCTTTTATCAGGTGCCAGCTCCTCTATTCCGGAATCGCCCAAAATCTCTTTTAATTCTTTATTGACCACTTGATGAATGGTGCGCGTCATTGCTTTTCGCGTCAGCATTTGTACCGTTTGTGCAAGCTGTTGGGGGTACACGATGTCGCAGAGTCCACCTCCTGCTTCCGCAATATCCCTGATTTCCTTCTCCCCTTTCTCACCCAGCTCACTCTTGTCGATTACGCCAATCACATTAACCGTAATTCCTTGCTCCCTTGCCAATGCCGCCGCAGCAACGGGACTCATCCCTGAGTTGGAGCAACCGTCTGTCACTACCAGTATTTGACGAAGTGTCGCTTCTTTCACAATAATCTCCCCATTCGATCTGTTTTGTCAGTCCCAGCTCCGTGTAGCGAACGTTCATCCACTTCACTTCGCAGGATATTTTTAGCAACAGTATCGACGGGTAATAGAGAAAACATACTCCTAACTTACAATCCGAGGACGCTCCAGCTTCTCCATGCCATGTACCGCGATGGCAGCCCACTGTGGTACAAAGCGGTCAATTCGCGCCACCAACACGGTCATGTCATCAACAATTTGTCCGGAATGCTGGCGAATGACTTTTTCCAATAGTAAATCAGCGACCTCCTGTGGATCATTCGTCTCCAGTTCGCTAATGATTCGCTTCATCCACGCTTGCCTGTTTTCAATATGGCGAGGCGCTTCATAGATACCGTCGGACATCATGACGAGCAGATCACCAGGCTTGAGCATACGAGATACGACATCCACCTCGATTTCTTCCAAAATCCCAACTGGCAGGTTGTTGGCGGTAATCGTGATGACATCTTTATTTCTTTTGACAAAGCTCGGGGTGGAGCCGATTTTTACAAAACGGGTATGAGCGGTTTGCAAATCGATCAGAGCCAAGTCCACCGTCGCGAACATTTCCTCCTTCGAGCGCAGGGCGAGCACGGAATTAACGGTTTTGATCGAAATTTTTTCGTCCATGCCAGAACGAAGAAGCTGCTGGAGCATATCAAGGGCTGATTGACTCTCTATGGATGCCCGCTCGCCATTTCCCATTCCATCGCTGATCGCCAGCGCCATTTTTCCATTCCCCAAATCCATCGTGCGGAAGCTGTCACCAGATAGTAGCTTGCCGTCTTTGGCTGCACCTGCAATCCCGATATCGATCTCATACGTTTTGGCGGAAGCAAGGCACATCGTGCATGAACCGTCTTTTTGCGCTTCACAATGCCGCTCGCGAACCACAATGTTTTCTCCCAATATCTCCGTGAGCATGGGAGCCACGATCTTCGCGCATTCATCGCGGCCATAGCAAGTCGGCTGACTGATTTCGATATCGACCTTCCCTTCTTCCAAGCTGTGTATTTCTACGCGGCGTACCGATAGACCCAAGCCCTCCAATGCTTGTGAGACCTGCTTTTCCTGAAAGCTCAGCTCCATTCCCTCTCGCTGTATTTCCCGGGCAAAATCACTCATGACCCGAGAGACTCCAGATAGCTGGTCAGCTACAAGCATTCGGCTTTCCTTTATCTGCTTTTTCAGTTGGTCGAACGATTGCTGGCGATCGTATTCCTGCTCCATCACAGTCATGACCTTCTCTGTTTTTACACACTTGCGCTCCCAATCACGGGGCGGAGTAACCCCAGCCAATGTACCGTGCTCGTACACTTTTTCCCTTAAAAAGCGCATGCCCTCATAGGTCGATTGTGTATCTTTTTCCCAGCATTGTTCTTTTTTCCAGCATTTTTGGCAGGTGAATTCAGATACACGGCTGAGAAAGGCATCAGCCTGTTCTTCTATTTCCTCAGGATCGGCGGTTTGGGCAAAGCTATGGGAAAGTTGCGTAAACAAGTCGGAGAATTGCTGGATTTTGCCCGCCGTCACATCGCGGACTCGGCGCATATATTCTTGATGGGATTGTAGATTCTCGGGAGTCCCGGGGATAAATCTCGCTACTTTTTTCCAAATAGCAGCAGGGGTTAGAATGAAGAGCACAATGGCCAAGGAGGTTTCGATCAAGGAGAAGTAGAGTGTCTCTTCTGCTCCACCATAAATCGCGAGAATAGCCGTACCGATTAATAAGCCTGCAGATACACCCACTTTGCCGCCTTCCTTCAGCAAGCCTGCCAAAAGACCGGAAAAAGCAAGCAGATTGATTTGTAAAAGAGCACTCACATTAGCCAGACTGAGGATGAGACCTGTAACCACACCAACAGCCGCACCGATCGTGCCACCACCGACAAAAGCAAACACGAGCAGCAAATAGCGTGAAAGCACATGCTCCATCGAAATCCCTTCGACCATCCAATCCACAGTACCCGTCATCAGGGAAGCCAGTAAAATGACTAACGAAACGATCTCTTCATTTTTGAGAGGCTCATAAGGCTTCGCCAAATGAATGATCGATAAGGACTGAATGAATATGAGCGTCAGCACAAAGCCAAGAATCGCTTCTACTGCAACCATCACGAGCTCGTAAGTCGTTACCTGATTGGTCAGAACCGCATACAACAGACGGCTGATGAAAATCGTCCCAACAACCAGCAAAGGCGTCCGTGAAAAATCTTTCTTACGCATTTTATTCATCAGTTTGCAGGCAAAGAAAGCAAGTATTACGCTTAAGGAGGTTTCCAGTCCAACTGGCACCGACTGGGTAAAAGCACCGATAATAAGAGCCATCCCCGTGACAAGCAAACAATCTCGACGAATATAAAACATGACAATGAAATACGGTATAGCAAAGGGAGTTAGCTCCTCCACGATCAGAGCTCGTCCTAATAAGAAGCCCATAAGGATGGGGAGAACATTCCACTTCTCTATGATATCTGCTACTTTTTCTCCCCACGTCTGGGCAGTGGTACCCATTCGATCGGACACTTGCCGCGTCCAAGCATGTCCGGCTTGTGTTACGTTTTTGTTCGCAATCATTTCGCTCCACCCCGTTCTTTGTCAATGTGTTTCTCCATTATACGGAGGGGGCATTGTAAAATTTGTCAAAAATCCAATGAATATTCACGGAATCGTGCGACAAATTCAGTAACGCAAATGGACAAAAAAAACCGACGTTATGGCGGATAACGTCGGCTGACAGGTGATTCGCGCTTTGCGAAACGGGCTTAGGATACTGTATTCGTCAAGACTTTGAAATGACCTTCCTATTTTTACTTTCAAAATACACTTTCCACAAAGAAAGAAAAGTCATAATTTTCCGAATTAAAAAAGGCCGACTGCGGCCCTTTTTCTCTACGCTTTTCTTCAAGAGGGACTGTTCCCGCTGATAGCGGGGTGGCTGAGCTTGCCTCACGAAGACTTATTTTTAAAAATGGATGGATGTCCCGGACGTAGACGTCAGCAATTTCACTAATATGCACCAGTCCGGTCACATCGCCTGGCAGATGAACACACGCTCCGACGCGGAATGTTTCCCTCTCGTTGAAGATCAGCTGTATACTCAATCCGGAATCATATAGATGCTTTCGCCTTGCTTGGTAAACAAAATTCGCTTACGTACCAGCTCTGCCAAGTACTCCTGATCGTTTAACCGACTTGCTTCATAGGTCAGATCGTCTTGCTTTTGCTGCAAGACAGCTGATTCTTGCTTCAAGACTCCCAGCTCTGTCTCCTTCTTGGACAACTCGCCACTTTGCAAAAACAAGGTATAGCTAGTCCAGACGAAAAAGCACAGGATCACAAAGAAAAAGAGACGCATTCTCCTTCTTTGCCCTTTTCGGTTAATGGAAGAGGTTCTTGATTCCTTCATCAGTACGCCACCTCGAATCTACTCCCGCTTTCTCTTTGAGTGAAACCAATTCTTCCAATTGGTCCAAAATCCTGTTGTTTTTCCGTACATTTTTTTCCCCAAATGTTGACCCCATCTGGCAAAAGGAGAGGTGACAAAACGCGTCACTTTCCACAAAAAGCCGAGGATCCCGAGCAACACGGAATACAAAAATGTCAGCACCATGATGATCACGCGGAAAAGAAAGAGGACAGGACGTACTAGCAGGATGTCTATAATTTTTACGACCGTACGGTAAAACCACTGACAGAATTTTATCACGCGGTGCAAGAAAAGGATATACTTCTTACTACCTAATAAGAAATATAGCCACGCGCCAAATATCATTCCAAAAAATATCGGAAACCGAATGATCCCGTCGTTCACTTTCACCAAAACTATGAAGACAACGCCCATACTGCCCACCCAAAAAAGGATGTCAAAGAAAAAGACCAACCAGAGTGGCAGTCTGGCCTTGCCCTTAAATACATGGTACGTATCAAATCCCATACCCATCAGTGCACCACACGTCGACATGGCCAATACCGTCTGCAACTGGATGACGATGTTCACTTGAATAACTTGCCGAAGAATCCTCTCGACCGATCGCCGGCCTGCCCTTGCTCCAGATAGGCCATCTCGTGAACGAGCCCCTCGATCGCTACTTCTCCGGTTTCCAGACTCAGATTTTTCATATGCAGGTTTTGGCCTCGTATGGTTAAAAAGCCGCCGTCCGTCTCCAAGAGGAATTCTTCGCTGTCAAAGCTTTCGACGTTTTTTACTCCCGAAATCGCTAAGCTGCGACGATTAATCATCACGACTTCATGACGTGGCCGTCTCGTGTGATCGTTCATGATTACTCCCTCCTCACGTACCCTTCTTGTACTATCGTATGGGGAGGGATGTCCTGTTAGAACAAAAACGGTCCATACACAAAAGAAAACCCCATATAAATACGGGGTTTCGTCTCACTATCTTTACTTGTAAACGGTATAGTTCCCGTTCACGTAGATGATTTTGTAACCGGTACGCTCCGTGATGGTTTTCAGAGGCAGGGTAGGAACGTTGTTTTTCAACTGAACCGCTGTAGGCAGCGTTACATTCTTGCCATTGATGGTCGCTACGTTTGAACCGACCTTGAATTGCATGACCGTATTGCCGCTCACGACTTTTGCCGTTGTTTTGGTGTAGCTGATCGAAAACCCGAGGGCATCTCGGAAAAACGTAGTTGGCATTAGCGTGTTGCCATTTACGGTATACGGTGCCACTGCGAGTCCGGTTGTTTTACCAGCCTTCGTAAAGGAAGCGACGCTTTGCTTGAAGCTCACGCCGTTCAGAGCTACGATGGTCGCCGGACGGGAGAAGAGCAGACCTCTCTCCTCGGAGTTGTAGACGCCAATGCTGTACACACCTGGAGTAGCCGGATTCACAATGCCAGCAGACTCGGCGATATTGACCTGAGCTACTGTTTTTGCCGGAATATCCTGGGCAGGAATAATAATCAGATTTTGTCCGCGTACACCAACAAAGCTAGCGGCCACACCGTTCACCGTTACTGTGTTCGCTGGCAAGTAAGCTGGAACACGGAAGCCAACTGGGAGTACGACTTCAATGAAGCCCTGATTACGAACAATCGGAGCACCCATAGCTTTGATGCCGATTGAAATACCAGCAGGAGTAGAGGCAGTCGCTCTCGTCAGCCCAACCGTTGCCAATGTATTATCCACCGCAACTGGTGGAGTCACTCCGGAAACTTGAAATTCCTTCGACTTATAGGTCTTGTTGTCGATCTTGGCGGTCACGGTATAGGTTCCCGCTGTTCTCGGAGTGGTCAAGTAGCCTTCGAATGCAAACTTGATGCTCGCGCGATTCGTACTAGTGAATCCGTAAGGTGTGCGGAAATAAACCTTATTCCCCAACACGCTTACATTCGTCACTTGTGCGCCATTGACGGTGACGCTGTTACTGGTAAGAACCGGTGGAACGGTTACTCCATTTGGGAATTCGACCTCGATTTCTGCGTTCGACCCCAGCTTGTTGGAAAGATCCACGTCAAATGTATAGCTCGTACGCGCTCCCGCTGCACTATCCGACAAAGAAACGGTGAATGGCGTATTGCTTGTGTTTGTAATCTCTACATCTTTTGACTTGTATTCTTTGCTGTCATATTCGATTTCATACGAATAGTACTTGTCTGGTTTCGATGGGTTTACAATTCCCGCGGAAGAGGTAAACTCCAGCTTTATGTAGCTATCTCCGTCTGCACCGCTCGGGATCTCAATCCGAATCGAGTCGCTGTCGAGAATCGAAACGTAATCCGGTTTGTACCCGTTTACCTTCACATCAGATTTGCTGATGCTCTTTGGCAGCATGTCCTTGGAGGGGAAATTGACATAAATGTATTTGCCCTCTTTCAGCCTGCTTTTCGAGCTGAGATTAAATTTTCCGAGCGTTAAGGAGATGGAGTCCTCGGCATTTTTACTGCTTGGGGAAGCCTCGAAGTCACCCTTGCTACTACTGCTGCTGCTACTGCTCGAAGATTTGCTGATCGTAATCTTTTCGCCCTTGTAGCTGGTCTCCGCACTTGTTTTCACTTCGATCTCGTAGCTGCCCTTGTCTTCCGGGTTGGTGATATTATCAATGGTTAGTGTAAGCACAGTGCCTTTTCTGATCTTCTCATCGACTTCGACCTCAACCACATTTTTGCTTACGGATACGCTGTCGATCGAAATCTTGTCATTATCGTCATCTTTTAGCGTGACGTCCGATTTTTTTAATTTTTTATCCACCGAATAGTCAGATGGGAACCTAACGAAAATACTGTCGCCCGATGATAGGTCCTTATTGATTTCAAACTCAATCGTATATTCTGTTTCCTCGTCCACACGTGTACTGTCTGCAGAAACATCCTCGATAGAGAGAGCATAAGCCGCTTTTGGCTCGAGCATCACTGGACTTGCCAGTACCGCAGTGGCTAGCAGCACTGAGATCCCTTTGTTTACGCTTTTGTTCAACGGTAACGCCTCCTTATCTAAAGTTCCCTACTATGATAGGAAATGTTCGGCAGGAAAGGGTTACAGACTGGTAACGAATGATTTTACCCACAGCTTGGAAAAGTCGATCCATCCAAACGAATCGACCGCAATTCCTTGCAAGGCGGGATGGTAGTGATCGAATCGCTTCGTATGGTACAGGAAAAGCAGCCACGCCTCATCCTTAAGTATGTCCTCCATCTTTTCCAACGCCCGCATACGTTCTTTGCTGTCCTGTAGCTGAAGAATTTTTGACATCCGCTCCTCAACAATCGCCAGCCTGTCATCATCTAAAAAACGATGTACCAAGGAGCATTTGTTTTTGTATATCTCCATCAGCCCCAGCTCGATATCACGTTGCAGGACTTCCCCCATCATAGCCATATCGGCATGTTGAGCTGTATCGTACGACAAGAACTGGCCTTTCGTAATGCCCTGCAATTCAAGTCGAATGCCAACCCGCTGACACCTCTCATGGAGCCACTCTGCTTCTTCTCTCACTTTTTTCGTGTCGTTAAAACTCAACAAGACAGCCTCGCCCTGATACGCGCTTTTTTGTAGCCAGTGAGCCGCCTCCTCTATGGTATGGGAGGAAAAGTGCATACGTTGGCTTCTTTCCGGCAAAAAGCTTCCGGCAGGCGTAAACGTCTCTTTTTTCAAGTCTCGAATCATTTGTACAGGGTCAATCAGTAGTTTGATTGCCTGGCGAAAAGCGAAGTCGTGCTGAATACCTGGCTTTCGAAAGTTGAAGTTCAGATAGTGACAGCCCACCTCTTGAACCTCCAGAGATTTGCTATCATCTTCCGTCGCTTCATCCTCAGCCAGCGAGAGCTGATACCGTTGCTTCGAAGAACATGATCCCGGTACTCGCCAGATTTCTACCCGATCCAGAATCGCCCGCTCCCGATAATAGTCGTCGAACGCTGCCAATACCAACCGATCCTCTGTAAATTCGACCATCCGAAACGGACCTGTCCCCACAATCGCAGACTCCGAAAACAGCACATCATGCGGCAAGATCGACATTCCGATGCAAGATACTAAATGCAAGAAAAAACCGTTTGGCTTCCGCAAATGAAAAGTAATAGCTCCGTCATTTCGCTGTTCGATCCAATCGATATCGTCCACTTGCCAACGATACGGCGAATCCAGCTGAATCAGTCGCTGAACGGTATAGGTTACATCTTCTCCTGTCAGTACACGACCATGGTGAAATCGGACTCCTTTTCGTAAATAGAAGGTCCAAGCAGTCATATCCAAATTTCTTTCCCAAGCATAGGCTAGCTGGGGCTTAAAGTCTTGTGTTGCCAAATCGAAAATGACAAGCGTGTGGCAGATTTGCTGGATAAAATGACTCTCCGCCGCTACTGCTACGAATGCAGGGTCGATGGTGGAAAAAGCTCGTTCACGCGGAATACGTAAAATCTCCTGACTCCTCTTATCGTTCTCTATTGCAACAAATCCGAATTGACTGTCCCATGTTTCCTGCAAAAGCCGCTTCGCACCCGCAGGCAAATTTTTATGATGCAAAAGCTCCACTGCTTCTCCAACTTTTCCGTCCATCAGTCGCTTCTGAAAGTAACTAGCCAAAAAGTCAGTGATATCGCAGAGAATCGTGAGCCTCGAATGATTGCCCCGACCTACCCCTGCCTTCCATAAAAGAAGCCCCTCACTCTCCCATTTGCGCAAAATCAGTTTCACATTGCGGGGCGTACAGCATAGAAGATGGGACAACTCTTGTATACCGATCTTTTGTTCGCGCCCCGTCTCCCATTCGGATAGCCCGAGTAGCATCTGCATAAAGTGCTCATTGCTTTTCATAAGGCATCCCATTCCTTAAAAGGTGAAATTTATAGAGGAATCTTACCCTTTTTCTTCTCCTTTTCATAGCTACAATTGGAAAAAAGGAGGTCGTCCCCATGAGCTTTTCGCAACTCCATCCCAACATTCGCATACGAATCGTGACTTCCTTTCTGACACGTCTGGTAGGAAATATGATCTTCCCTTTTATGGCCATCTACTTTTCTGCCAAGCTCGGTCCTGCTATAACGGGGCTCCTGTTAGTCCTGACCGTATGTGCGCAAATCTTGATGGGCTTCTACGGAGGCTACCTGGCTGATCGGTGGGGCAGAAAAAAAGTGATGGTATACGGACAATGGATTCAGTGCTGCGCTCTCTTCATCATGATGGCAGCGAACTCCCCGTGGCTCGACTCTGCTTGGCTCACGTTTGCCATGATGCTCGTTCAGAATGCGAGTAACGGAATGATTAACCCTGCCGCAGATGCGATGCTCATCGATGTCAGTACGAAAGAAAACCGGACGTATATGTACGGCATCAGCTACTGGTCCAACAACTTATCGATTGCGCTAGGTTCTGTGGTGGGAGGACTCTTGTTTGCTACCCATCGCTTTGAACTGCTTCTCGTGCTAACGGTTGTCAGCTTTCTCACACTGGTGATCATCGCCTTTTCCATCAAGGAATCGTACCAGCCAAAGCCAATGCCCCCTATCGGATCGAGGACAGGTATCTTACGGGATATGGTTGCAAGCTACAAGCTGGTAATGACTGACCGTCGGTTCATCCTCTTTTCACTAAGCGGCATGCTCATCTTTGCACCGGAATTCCAAACACCTAACTACATCGCTGTCAGACTTGCTCAGGAGTTTGCCCCGCGGAGCATTGGTTTATTTGACTGGTTTACTGTTGAACTGACTGGCATCAAAATATTCAGCTTGATCCAACTCGAAAATACGCTGCTCGTGGTATTATTCTCTCTTGCCGTCACCAAGCTCATCGAGCGCTTGAAAGAAGCACCTGCCTTGTATATAAGTGGACTGATGTATATTGCCGGGTACTCACTGATTATGTACAGCAACTCCCTTATCGTTATCCTGGCTGCGGTGCTTATAAGCACAATAGGCGAGCTGATTCACGCTCCCATTCGCCAAACCTATCTGGCGCAAATTGTAAAGGATGATTTACGTAGCTCCTACATGGCTGTGAACGGACTTGTTGTGCCCGGAGCGCGGATCATGGGGGCAGTCGGAATCACTTTGGGAGCTGTCCTCCCATCCTATCTAATGGCACTCCTCATCTTTTCGCTGGGGGTCGTAGGTGTCATCCTCACCCGCTCGATCGTGTTGCAAATGGATTCCAAAGAACGTTTACTTCCTCACACAAAAGAAGCTGCCCGATGACACAGGCAGCTTCTTTTTTTGAAATGTTACTGGTTCGTCAGGCTCTCCAAAATGGCATCGCCTCTCCCGCCAATTTTCACAATAGCGTATTTGGCATTCCGCTCCACTTCAAGTCCGGTTCCTTCCGGGACAAAATAGCTTTCTATGCCGTATTCCACTCGATTGCCACCGATTGTGCTTCCATTAATAATCACATCCGATGGCTGAGGCTCGTAAGCCCGATTCCATTGACCATTGCGCTCGTAATAGCCACTGTAGCTGTGCAAGCCATTTGCTTGTTGACGGAGTACGACACGAATCTTATCCCCTGAGTCAACCTGTTCCTGGTCCAATGCAGATATGGTGTAGCCAAGTCTGACGTAATCCCCTTGCAGCAACGAACGCGGATCGATTGGGACCAGCTCCAGCTTCACCGTTTTTCCGTTGGCCAGGATCGTCTCACTGCTCCATACTTGATAGCCAATCAAAGCAAATTGCAGCAAAATGACAGGAAGCAACACAAGCGCTTTTCTCACAAAAAGGGAAGGCTCGCTTTTTGGCCACTCGATTTTCGCCCTTCGATCCCACCACAAGGTAGCGACGAAAAACACCAGGCTAAGCAAAAGCAGGCTCAGTGACTTGTGCAGCAAGCTCCATAGCATGTCGTAGTACTTCATGAGGAGAAAGGCAAACCAGAAACCGAGCACGATTCCAAATCTCACCCTATTTTGCTGATGCAATGTCCGGTACAACAAATACGTGCTGACTGCGAAAAAAGCCAGATTCACGACCACATCCATGGAGCCTGATTGAAAGCTTTTCTCCGTCAGGATCAAAAGCGAGAGTAAGGCGTACACCAACGAGCTGTTTTGCAAAACGACTGGCAATTGCTTTACGTAATGCATCCCCATCTGCGTAGCAAAGATGATTACGAGCACATATTCAAAGGAAGGCAGGTACTCATCCAGCTTCGTAGCGAGGACGACTAAAAAGGTCAACTGTGTCAAAAGCCGCGCCGGAATGGCTGAGACAGCTTTCCACACGTATAACAGTACCAACAGGAAAACGATCCAATAAGCTCCTTCTAAAAAGAGAATAGAACCGACACCCAATAGATACCCCATTGTGAGCAGCGTATATCGTACCGTTGTATTCATCCTGCTCATAAACACCACAGGGCCAATAAAGCCAATTAATGAAAGGAAAAACAGTAAATCAATAACCACTTCGTCTTGAATGATCAGAAAAAGCAGACCTGCTATCGAAGTGGCTCCAATGGATGCGGCAATGGTTGTGACGAGAACCGTGAATGCCTCTTGAAAAAACACAACCCATTTGCTTTTTTGATGCGCTGATTCCTTGCGCAGCCAATTAATCCCTGCAACTGCTCCCCAAACAATGAGTACAGTCAGCAGCAGCATGAAAACAAAGAAGCTTTCTGAGAAATATTGCACCATATAGGATATGAAATTAGCGAGCACAAACAGCGCGAGCAACGATGCCGTCACAATCAGAAGCCCGCGACTCGGCACCCATTTTAAAAACGTAACAAATAGAATCCCGCCCGTCAGGACATATAAAAGCTCAGGGAGCGGACCATACACTTCGGTGAAGGATGAACCGAAAAGACTGAGGGAAAACGTCAGAAATGATAGGTAGTAAATCGGCTTGGAATGCCATTTCCCCGTAGAGGTTAACCAGAACAGGACCATATTCCCCAACGCAATCAACCAAAAAATCATGAACCACCACTCGTCTTCACGCGCTACATGAATGACGGATGGATGGAGAAAGAAATAAATCGCTAAATGAGCGAGGACATAGCTGATGACATAGAATGGCTGATAGCGCGTGAAAATCGCGAACAGCAAATTCGGTATGAGCCATACGACGAACAGCATATAGCTGTCGGCATGTGAATTGTATATTTGCCCCAACAATGCCACACTGGTGCCAAAAGCCAAGCCTCCAGCTACCAGAAGCCAATTGCTCAAAAACGAATGTCGTTTGATAAAACGCAGTCCATAGGATAATAAATAAAAAAGAACGAGGATTGCCACACTGACGCCGATCTTTTGTTCCCTGACCATAAGCGGCCAGTTCGAAGCAAAAAAGTATAGGATAGATGATAACAGAAGCGAAATGGACAAAAAGTAACCCGTTCGAACCCCGTTTTGTTGCATACAGCACACATCCCTTCGGAAATACCCTCAAGTACTCCCATTATATCCCTTCGTTGAAAAAAAGCCTAAAAAAAGACTGCCATCCCGGCAGTCTCTGTTCGTATGCACATTACCCTTTGAGGTAGGCGTCTTCTTCTTTTTCATCACGTGGAACGGGAACTTCGCCGATGACGGTATACAGTGAAGCCGCTTCTTCTTTGCGTGGGTTTTCTTTGATATCCTCTACTTTTACCGAAACGATTTTTTGTCCGAAACGGATTGCCAGCTTGTCGCCGATTTTCACATTACTGGATGCCTTTGCAGGGCGATCGTTAATTTCCACACGCTGTTTGTCGCACACTTCTTTTGCGAGCGTGCGCCGCTTGATCAGTCGAGACACTTTCAAGTATTTATCAAGTCTCATGTTTGGCTTCCTCCCACCATTTGTCCATTTCTTGCAGGTCCGTCTGCTCAAAGGTACGGCCCGCTTCTTGCAGCTTGCCTTCAATATAGGAAAAGCGCTTCTTGAACTTGTTGTTGGTCAATGCGAGGGCTTCCTCCGGATCGAGCCCGAGGAAACGCGCCAGATTGACTACCGCAAATAGTAAATCACCCAACTCGCCAGCTCGTTCTTCCTCTGATGCTTCTTGTAGTTCGTGGTATTCCTCTTCTACCTTTTTGAACACGTCTGCAATATCGTCCCAGTCAAAGCCGACTTGGGCTGCTTTCTTTTGCAGCTTGTACGCATACATCAGTGCTGGCAAGTCGCGCGGTATTCCCGCCAACTGTGATTGAACCGTTACATCGATGCCTTTTGCTGCTTTTTCCTGTGCTTTGATCTCCTGCCAATTCGCCAGCGCTTCCTCGGAATCATTCGCGCTCTTTTCTCCGAATACGTGCGGGTGGCGGCGAACTAGCTTTTCATTCAACGTCGCGACAACATCATCTACCGAAAAATATCCGTCTTCGGCTGCCATCTGTGAATGGAGCATGATTTGCATCAACAAATCCCCCAGCTCCTCACACATCGCATCTGGATCATCGTCGTCGATCGTCTCCAAAACCTCGTACGTCTCTTCAATCAAGTTTTTGCGGATGCTTTGATGTGTTTGCTCGCGATCCCACGGGCATCCATCCGGACTGCGCAGGATCGCCACGATCTCCTTCAAGTAGGAGAATTGGCGGTACGACACCTTCTCGTCCTTCGTCGGCGGTACATACACCAGGGACAAATTCCCGAAATGATCGAGTCTGTCCAGTTCATACAACGGGACTGTCTCAATGATTTCTTGACCCGTTACCCCTACGGCTGTCGCTACCGTCACCTCGTAATCATCTGGCAGCACTTCCATCAAGGTCAGCTTCACATCAGAGGCGACAAACGCATCGTACACTTGCGCGATAATCGTGTGCAGACCCGGTGACACTTGATGAGCAGCGAGCGCCGTCCCATCCAGCAGAGAGAATCCCTCAATCGGATCGATATGTAGGCGGGCAAACAACGGATCGATAAAGCTCTGTCCACCGCCAATTTCGATTTCTACGCCACGGTTTGGTCCCTCTGCTAGCAACAACTGCACGGTACGTTCCGCCACCAAAGGATGACCTGGCACGGCATAGACAAGGCTGCCCGCTTCGTTTACCCGTGAAAAAAGCCGCTCCACAATATCGGTGTACACATCGGAAAACGTATCGTGCTGCTCATATACATCGTCAAAGGATTCAATCGTGATGCCTTCTGCGATCAACTCGGCTACGACCGGATGCTCTTTCGTGCGCAAATACAGCTGTTTGGCAGCTTTGAGCGTACGATAGATGCCATAAGGAAGCTGGTCCAAATCTCCGGCACCAAGACCGACTACGGTAATGGTCTTATTCTTCATTTCCACTTGTCACGCCTCCTTTTCGTTCATTCTCGCCTTCTCCGCTGGGAGGAGCTTGTATTTCGTTAACAGCGAAGCAATTCGCTTTCCTTTTGGCAAAAATTGAATATCGCTTCTCGTGAGTCCACCCGTTTTCAAAAGCGCCAGCAAATAGAACAATGCTCCTAAAGCGACAGCAATCAAGCCTACCAGCGTATAGAACAAGCGATTGGAAAGTCCGGCACTGGCCAGCACTGTATTAGCGAGCCACTCCACAATCAACACGACAATCGACATCACAACGACAGACACAAATGGCTTTTTCACTGTTTGACGGAATCCAATGTTTGCTCCCGTGTATTTGATTACCGCTAAAACGTTTAGTCCCATGGCAACCAAATAAGCTAAAACGGTGGACACTGCTGCACCAGAGATACCCCAGAACGGGACGAGTGCCAGATTGAGGATGAGCTTCACCAATACACCAATAAACAGGTTGCGGGCAGGTCGCATTACACGCCCCAAGCCTTGCAAAATTCCCGCGCTAGCAATACTCACCGTGGCGAAAATAATCGTGAAGGACTGTACAGCGAGGGCCTCGGTACCGTTGCTATCTCCGTAGAGCATGACGTTGATCGGCTCCGCCAACAGAGCAAGTCCAAAGGAAGCAGGCAATCCCAGCAGAAAGGTCAGTCGAATCGCCACTTCGGAACGATGAGAGATCAATTGATGCTGACGCTGGGCAACAGCTTCACTGATCGCAGGCACTAACGCCAGCGACAAGGACGTGGCAAAAAACGTACCAAACTGAATGAGTGGTTGACCACGGTCAAATGCACCCTTCAAAAGCTTGGCCAAGTCCTCTGGGGTCCCGCTCCATTGCAGTATATTGACGACGGTCATCGAGTCTACAAGCGGAACAAGCGGCAGAACCAGAGCGCCCATACAAATCGGAACGGCATAGGTCAAGAGATGACGAAGTATTTGACGATTGGTCCACGGTTGCACGGATGATTGCTGAACCTGACCCATGGACAGCTGCCCCATCTTCTTGTCCGCTCTCCAATACCAAAGCAAGACGAGAATTGCTGCAATGGCACCTGGAAAAGCAGCAAAAACGGCACCTGTACCTGCCAGGTAAGGGTCCTGATACACGTTCATCGCCCAGAATGCAGCAACTAGAATGAAAATCACGCGAATGAACTGCTCAGCAACCTGAGAGACGCCAGTCGGCATCATGTTTTGATGCCCCTGAAAATAGCCGCGCAGGATCGCAGCCATCGGTACCAATGGCAGTGACCAAGCTACCGCTCGGAGCGGGGTAATCAAATGCTCATCACCCATCATACTGGCAATAATAGGTGCCCCTCCATATAACAGTAAGAAGAAAAAGATCCCGAGAACGACCAGCGATATACTGGCTACTCGAAACGCCCTGCGTGCCCCGATCGCATCCCCGACAGCGACGCGCTCGGAGACGATCTTGGAAATGGCAATGGGGAAACCCGCCGTCGCTAGAATCAACAAAGCGGTATACAGCGGGTATACTTGCATATATACGTACAAGCCGATATCTCCGGCAATGTTTTGGTATGGGATGCGGTATACAGCGCCTAAAAGCTTGGAGACAAGACCGGCAATTCCAAGTATCGCCGCGCCTTTCACAAATTGAACGGAAGCTTTTTCTTGACCCATGTGAGTGAAATTTCTCCTCTCCAACCTAAAACTTCGTTCATTATACCACAAGGCCATAGGCACAAGAAAAACAGCCCCGGGGTACGAGGCTGTTTTTGCTGAGCGATCTTACTGCTCCATCTGCTTTGCCAGGAAACCGGCCGCTGTTTCCGACATTTTGATCTCCAAATCACTCATCTTCGTTGACTCGTTTTTGTTGAGGAGGATCACGGACCCGATTGGATCGCCTCCTGCAACAATCGGTGCGATGACGAACGAGCCCATCGTCTCGTTCAAATCACGACAAATTTCATAAGAGCCTGCGTTTTTCTCCAGTCTGGTCTTTCTTTCCTCCAAGCACTTCTCAACAATGCTACCAATTGGTTTCTCCAAGTATTCCTTTTTGGAGGCCCCTGCCACAGCAATGACAGTATCCCTGTCTGAAATCAGTACGGTATGATTCATGCTTTCATACAAAGAGTCGGCGTACTCTTTTGCAAAATCACCCAATTCTCCAATCGGTGAATACTTTTTGAGAATGACTTCTCCGTCACGATCCACGAAAATCTCAAGCGGGTCGCCCTCACGAATGCGCAGTGTACGACGAATCTCCTTAGGAATCACGACCCGACCGAGGTCGTCAATTCGACGAACGATACCAGTTGCTTTCATGTCTTGTTGCCTCGCTTTCCCGTAAGAAGTGGGTAGTGAATAGATGGTGGTTGGTTAGTTGTATTTTTTCCTCAAATTCTAATTTTAACTATGGGTGATGGTATCAATTTTTGCCAGTTACTTCAATTACTCTCCCCCGGGTGGTAGCGAGTGATAATAGTATTTGCCCACGTTTGAAGAATATGCGAGAAAACGAAAAAACAGGGAAACGAATTCCCTGTTTTCTTCGGACTTCTTATTTTTTTGCTGGAGCATCATTTTTGGACTGCGGGATGTTGAATTTCGTAATGAGCTTGTCCAGCTCGGTCTTGGCGAAAGTATCGTACGCTTTCTCCAAAGAACTCGCGCGGAGCTGTTCTTTCATCTCATCAAAGGTCTTTTCTTTGCGATTCTCGACCTTAATAATATGGTAACCAAAATTAGTTTTTACTGGCGGTCCAACTTCGCCGACTTTTTGTGTCAGGGATGCTTCTTTAAATTCTGGTACCCATTGCGTTACATCCGCATTTTCGTACAAGCCCCCAGACTGCTTGCTGCCTGGGTCATCTGTGAACTCTGTTGCCAGCTTCGCGAAGTCCTCACCCTTTTTCAAGCGCGCTTCCAAGTCGTTGGAGATTTTCAACGCCTCTTCTGGTGTGCGCTTTTCGGTAGAGATCAGGATGTGGCGAACAGAAGCAACGGTACGGGAAGCTTTGTCCATTTGATCATAGGTTTGCTTCAGCGTAGCATCGTCGATATTCTTTTTCATCACATTGATGGACTGATTGATCAAGTCCATCTGATTGAGAATCATGTCCTTGGTTACGCCTTGGCCATCCATGAGCTTGTTGAACTGAGCTTCATCCTTGCCCAAAAAGCTCATGTACTGTGTTTTGATTTTCTCGAAAGTTTTCTCAGCGAGTTCTTTAGACTCTTTTTTCATAGCGTCGTCGGAACGGCTAGCCAAAACCTTGGTAGCTGTGAACTCACGGGCAAAAGCCTTCAGTGATTTGCTATCAGCCATTTCAATCATGGTACCTTGTTGTGGATTCATGAAGTTAATGACACGCAGGAACTCTTCGAACTCTTTTCCTGTTACAGTTCCTCCTTGATACTCCACAATGACCGCTTTCTGGTCTGCTGCGTAAGGCAGAGTGAGTTTAGGGAATTGTACCAAAGGATCATTAGCAGCTTGATTGCTGCCATCTGTCTGATTCGCTGGAGTTTTTGAGTCTTGCTTCGCTTCTTCTGCTTTTCCACCGCAACCAGTCATGAGTGCCACGACCAGAACAGCCGAAGATAGAATCGCTACAGAACGTTTCATAAATAAGGTTCTCCCTTCTCAGGCAAGCCCATTTTGTCAGTTAAGACACAGGGCTCTCCGTACCGGTGTCTCTTCGCACCTGGTGAAATTGACGCAGCAGCTTTTCAACCAACTGCACGCCCTCATCTTCTTTTAACCCCTTTACTTTAACAGCAATCGTGATCTGTTGTCCACCCGACAGCCCAACCCTCTTGCTCCAGTTACTGGTAAGCGCAAACAGCGCTCCACCATCGATATTGTTGTTCTGACTAGGGTGCAGTAACAATTTAATCTCGTCTGGATTCTTCTGGCTAATTTCGGTGATATGGTGCTTCAAGGCATACACACGCAAACGGGAAATGGTCAACAGATTATCAACCGGCTTCGGAACTGGTCCAAAACGGTCTAGCAGCTCCTCTGCCAAATCGTCGACGTCTTCCAAGGTAGACACCGCGACAAACTTTTTGTACATCTCGATTTTCTGTCGGCTGTCCGTAATGTACATCGACGGAATATAGGCATCCAGTTGCAGGTTGATCTCCACAGGTGTGACAATTTCGTGTTTGACTTCGCCCTTCAGCTCATCAATGGCTTCTTTCAGCATCTGGCTATACAAGTCGAAACCAACCGTATTAATAAAACCATGCTGCTCCGCGCCCAGCAAATTACCCGCTCCACGAATGGACAAGTCTCGCATCGCGATCTTGAAACCAGAGCCGAGCTCGGTAAATTCCTTAATGGCTTGCAGACGTTTTTCCGCTACCTCTGTCAGCACCTTGTCCCGTTGATACGTAAAGTATGCGTACGCAATTCGATTGGAACGACCTACACGTCCACGCAGCTGATACAGCTGAGACAAGCCCATTTTATCTGCATTGTAAATAATCAGCGTATTGACGTTCGGGATGTCCACCCCGGTCTCAATGATCGTCGTGCTGACCAATACGTCAAAATTCCCTTCCAAAAAGTCGAGAATGACGCCTTCCAGCTCGCTTTCGTTCATCTGTCCATGCGCTACAGCGATGCGTGCGTCAGGAACGAGCATCGAAATCTGCTCCGCCATCTGTTCGATTCCCTGTACTTGGTTGTAGAGGAAGAACACTTGCCCATCACGAGCCATCTCACGCTCAATCGCTTCGCGAACGAGAGCAGGGCTGTAATCCATCACATACGTCTGCACCGGAAAACGATTTTCTGGCGGCGTTTCGATGACTGACAAATCACGCACACCGAGCATCGACATGTGCAAGGTACGTGGAATCGGCGTAGCGGTCAGAGTCATAACATCCACATTCGTTTTGATCTGCTTCAGCTTTTCCTTGTGGCTCACACCAAAGCGCTGCTCCTCGTCTACGATTAACAGACCGAGCTCACGGAATGTCAGGTCTTTGGAAAGTAGACGGTGCGTACCGATGACGACATCGACTGTGCCTTCCTTCAGGCCTTTTAGTGTGGCATTCTGCTCCTTGCGCGAACGGAATCGACTCAATACCTCCACGCGGATCGGATATTCCGCAAAACGTTCACGGAACGTCTCGTAATGCTGCTGCGCCAGAATCGTAGTTGGAACCAAAACGGCTACCTGTTTTCCGTCCATGACAGCCTTGAAGGCAGCACGAATCGCAACCTCAGTCTTCCCGTAACCTACGTCCCCACAAACGAGGCGATCCATCGGACGTTTGCGCTCCATGTCCGCTTTCACTTCCGAAATCGCGCGGAGCTGGTCTTGTGTTTCTTGATACGGGAACATCGCCTCAAATTCACGCTGCTCTGTCGTGTCGGGAGAGAATGTGTGACCGACAGCAGATTCGCGGGCTGCGTACAGCTTGATCAAATCTTCGGCGATATCCTTTACAGACGACTGGACTTTGTTTTTGACGCGTTTCCACTCACTGCCGCCCAAGCTGTAAATCTTCGGCTGTGCCTCTTCACTCGCCACGTACTTCTGCACATGGTCGATTTGATCAATAGGAACAAACAGACTGTCTCCTGCTGCGTATTGAATATGAAGGTAATCTTTATGAATTCCGAGAATTTCCTTGGTTTCAATTCCAAGGTATTTTCCAATCCCGTGATTCACGTGCACGACGAAATCACCGGGCTTGAGCTCGAGATAGTTTTTGATACGCTCCGCATTGTTCATCGTCTGCTGAACTTTGCGCGCCTTGCGCTGTTTCGCGGTAAACACTTCACCTTCCGTAATAACAACCAGCTTGTTTAGCGGAAGCTCAAAGCCTGTCTGGAGGTTTCCTAAAATGATCGTAGGACGCCCTGGAGGTACTGTCTCGACTGCTTCTGTTAAAACATCCGCTTCCATTTCGTAGTCATGCAGGACACGCTCCAGTCGCTTCGCACGCTCCAAATCAGCTGCGACAAAGACGATCTGATCCTGGGACTTCTTCCAACGGGCCAGCTCTGTTTTCAGTACGTTCATCTGTCCATGGAAGTTTTGCATGGTACGACAAGTCAGATTTACGATGTTTTGCGGCTGGGTCTTCGGTGATTGTCTCAAAAATAGGGAGAGGTAAACGATCTGGCGCTTTTTCGTCGACACGATCTCGTCGTACGTACGCGACAGGCTGAGATTGGACATATATTCGCCCTGAATGATGCGTCCCGTCAGCCATTCCCCTTCTTCTTTTTGCAGTTGCGCTGCCGTATCCAACACACGGGAAGGCTCATCAACGAGCAGCAAGGTATCGGAAGGCATATAGGACAACAATGTATCACCCGTCGGGTAAATGACAGAGATGTACGAATACAGCTGTGCAAAACGCTGTCCCTGCTTCATTCTCTCTGCATCAGAGCCGATTCGCTCCATGACTTTTTCCTTGGCAGCCCCATCCTTCAAATTGGCGAGGGTTTCTCCCAGCTTTTGTTCTAAGCGAACAGCTGATTCCTGCAATAACGGAGTCGAAGCAATCATTTCTTTTGCTGGACCAAGAATATATGTCTGGACCGATTCCAATGACCGTTGGGAGAGCATGTCAAACGTACGGATCGAGTCGATCTCTACATCAAAAAGCTCGATCCGCACTGGCCACTCCGAATCAATCGGATACAAGTCGATAATTCCACCGCGAATACTCATTTCTCCCTTGCGCTCAACCATGTCCACTCGCTCATAGCCAAGCTCAATACATCGGAGCAAAAAGGACTCGATATCGAGCTCATTACCGACGGATAACTGAATCTGCGCTTCCTTCCATACTTGCGGGGGAACGACCAAGCGACGCAAGCCAGCAAAAGGGGCAACCAAAAAACCCGTAAAGCCTTGGGCCAGACGGTTGAATACATGAATTCGCTGCGCCAGCATTTCAGGGCTGGCAATAGCAAGCTCAGAGCCAATCAGCTCATTACCGGGATAAAGCAACACCTGATCAGAGGGAACCAACTCGATCAAATCTTCGTATACTTTTTGTGCTTGGTACATGTTATGCGTCACTACACAGACCGGACGATCTGCCATTTGTTGCAATGACGCCATCAATACTTGCCGGGCGGAACCAGCTAAGCCAGAGACAAGCTGCTCATGTAGCCCCTTCTCCAAACCAGCCACGATTGTCCCGACGTTCGTGTCCTGTTTCATCGGGTTAATGATGACTTGCATTCACTAATCCCCTCTCTAATTCTTCTGTCAACTAAAATCAGAGCTTCGCTTACGCTCACAACAACCGCAGGTCAGCCATGCGAAAAGAAGCCTTAGCTCCCCAAGCTAAGGCCTTGTCAGTGCAAGCCTCCCTAATGCGTATCCACTTATTGAAGTGGGTTTCCGACTAGCGAAAGCTCTGGATGCTGAATCAGCGCTTCACGGCAATAGTCGCACGTGATGCTGACGACCGTATCTCCACTTTGTTCTCTCGATATTATAAGAGCACGTTCCTCCGGGGTCAAGGAATCAAACCCGAGTTGCGCTTCTGTTACTTGCGATTCGTCAAATTCTGCAATCTTCATGCCGCAGCAACGACATGTATAGCGTATGCTCATGCACATACCACCCCCATACTGTTCCTATCGGTTAGTATGGACGAATGGGTGGGAAATCATACTACTTCTTCAAGCTGTTGAAATGGTTCATGACCTTTAAAAACGACTCTCTTGTCCACATGGCGCATGCATCAGCAGCCAAGCTCACCGCTTCTTGAATGTCGGCTCTTTCCGCCACTGGAAACGTATTCAAAACATAGTCGCTGACGCTCCGCCCTGGTTCAGGACGACTGATTCCGACCTTGATTCGTTTAAACTCCTGTGTGCCCAAATGCTGAATCATCGACTTGATGCCGTTGTGTCCACCAGCGCTGCCTTTTTCTCGCAGACGTAGATGGCCCGTCGGCAAATCAAGATCGTCGTAGATGACGACGAGATCGTCCGGAATGAGCTTGTAAAACTTCAGGACTTCCGCAACCGATTCACCGGAGAGATTCATGTACGTCTGAGGCTTCACCAGCAGCACCTTCTCGCCCTCGATTCGGCCTTCGCCCACGAGTGCGCGAAACTTGTTTTGTGTAACAGGAATTCCCCATTTGTCGCTAATCTTATCTATGGCCATAAAGCCAGCATTATGTCTGGTGTCTTCATATTTTTTGCCGGGATTACCCAATCCAATTATGACTTTCACACTTATTCCCTCCTACTCTCTTCCCATTGTACTCCAATGGTCACGTGAACAAAAGGAAAAGGGCAGAGATGAAATCACCTCGCCCTGCTTTTTCATGCCCTATTTTATTCGTTCGCGGTTCCTGCTTTTTCAGCCACTGCTTCTGCTTCTTGCTCCGCATCAATCGATTCTTCCGACTTGGCCTTAACTGGCAGGACACTGATCAACACTTCCGTGGAATCAAGCCCCAGCTCCACACCTGGCGGAACTGTCAAATCCCCTACCAACACGACATCCCCGATGTTGAACCCGTCGACATCGACTAGGAACGATTCTGGTATATTACCTGGCAAGCAAGTCACTTCCACACTGTGGCGGACAAGGGTAGCTACACCCAATTCCGGATCTCCTGTCATAAGGACAGGGACAGACGTGTGTATTTTTTCATTCATATTGATCTTCTTAAAATCTGCATGCAAAATGTTCCCCTGCAAAGGATGCCGTTGCAGCTCATAAACCATAACATCATGCGTGTTCCCGTCTACACTTAACCGGAATGGCTTGTTCGTCGACTGCTGACGCAGGGCCGCATCCAGCTCTCTTCCTTTGACCTGAATCGGCTTATTGCCCACTTCGCTTCCATACATAATACCAGGAACCCAGCCTTCGTTACGCAGCACCTTTACAGCATTGCCTGTCTTTTTTTCGCGAGACTGTGCCTGTAATTGTTCCACAAAAAAACCTCCTTCGGACCGCTAGTAAAAGTTTCCTCACTAGCTTGTCCATCGGAGGTTTAGTTCAACCCCCAAAGAGGGGATTGTATATTAATCGAACAACTTGCTTACGGAAAGCTCTTCGTGAACACGAATGATTGCTTCACCAATGATTGGCGCTACGGAAAGAACGGTAATCTTATCGATAATTTGTTCTTCTGTCAGCGGAATCGAGTTGGTCACAATCAGTTCCTTGATCTTTGAGTTAGCAATACGCTCAATAGCAGGACCAGACAGAACTGGGTGCGTGCAGCATGCATATACTTCACGTGCGCCTGCTTCTACAAGTGCACTTGCAGCCAGTGTGATCGTTCCAGCGGTATCGATAATATCGTCGATGATGATCGCTGTTTTGCCTTCGATGTTACCCACGATGTTCATTACTTCGGCTACGTTTGGTTCTGGGCGACGTTTGTCAATAATGGCAATAGGCGCTTCCAGACGTTCTGCCAATTTACGAGCACGGGTCACTCCACCGTGATCTGGAGATACGACAACGATATCTTTCAGACCTTTTTCAGAGAAGTGTTTACCTAGGATAGGCACACCCAGCAGATGATCTACTGGAATATCGAAGAAGCCTTGGATTTGTGTTGCGTGCAGATCCATCGTAATCACACGTTGTGCACCTGCAGTCTCGATCAGGTTAGCAACCAGCTTGGCTGTGATTGGATCGCGTGCACGTGCTTTACGATCTTGACGAGCATAACCGTAGTAAGGAATGACCACGTTGATGCTCTTAGCCGAAGCGCGCTTCAATGCATCGACCATCACCAAAAGCTCCATCAGATGCTCATTAACGGGAGCAGATGTTGGCTGAATGACAAATACGTCACAACCGCGAACGCTTTCATTGAGTTTGAGTTGGCATTCGCCATCACTAAAGCGCACTACTTGTGCGTTTCCGAGTGGTACGCCGATGTGTTCAGCGATTTCTTTTGCCAGTTCCGGGTTTGCGTTGCACGTAAATACCTTCAGTTTTGGGTCGCGGTAGTTAGCCATGATCTTCTCAAGAACCTCCCGTTTATGATTGCTTTTTGCCCTTGCGAGGCATTTTGTTCGCGTAATCGATTTTATTTACTTGACGCTCACGAGCGATCGCAAGCGCATTATCTGGCACATCTTGATTAATGGTCGATCCTGCAGCTACATAAGCATTTTGTCCAACTGTAACTGGTGCAACCAGATTGCTATTGCATCCGATGAATGCCCCATCTTTTACTGTTGTTTTATGCTTCACTGCCCCATCGTAGTTAACGGTAATCGTTCCACAACCAATATTGACTCCGTCTCCGATTTCCGCATCTCCTACATAGCTGAGATGTGGAACCTTCGTACCGTCACCAATTTTCGCATTTTTCAATTCCACGAAATCACCGATTTTGGCGTTGCTTCCAATCTGTGATCCTGGTCGAACATAAGCAAATGGCCCGACAGAAGAATCGCTTTCTACACGCGAATCAACCATCACCGAGTAAGAAATAGTCACGCCACTCGCTACTTCTACATTCGTCAGATCCGCTTGGGGTCCGATGACACAATCAGCTCCAACGGTTGTTTGTCCACGCAGGAAAGAACCTGGGTGAATCACGGTATCTGCCTCAATCTTCACATCAGTTTCGATGTACGTAGAAGTTGGGTCGATGATTGTCACACCATTTCGCATGTGACCAGTCATAATACGTTTTTTCATGTAGGCTTCTGCTTCCGATAGCTGCACACGATCGTTCACACCCAATGTTTCCTCTGGGTCAATCGCTTCGTACCCCACTACCTTTTCACCTGCATCACGCAAAATACCGACAACGTCTGTTACATAGTATTCGCCTTGTGCGTTGTCATTTTTCACTTCCGCCAAGGCTTTCCACAATTTTCGGTTGTCATAGCAGTATATGCCCGTATTAATTTCTCTGATCGCCCGTTCCGCTTCCGAAGCGTCTTTATGTTCCACGATTCGCAATACTTCGCCCGCCTCATTGCGCACGATACGCCCATAACCTGTTGCGTCAGGTAACACGGCGGTTAATACAGTTGCAGCCGCTTGCTGCTCCTCGTGATAGGTCAGCAAGGCCGACAACGTAGTCGCTGACAAGAGGGGAACGTCTCCATATAAAAGAAACGTAGTGCCTTCTTTATCTTGTAAAAACGGCGCTGCCTGCGAAACGGCATGGGCCGTTCCCAACTGTTCTTCTTGCAGTGCATAAGTGACGTCCTCGCCTAGCTTGGCACGGACAGCGTCAGCACCATGACCTACGACGACAACGATATCCTGAACCTGCATGGACGCCATCGTATCGACTACATGCTGAACCATTGGCTTTCCGCACACAGGGTGCAGGACTTTGTACAGCTTCGATTTCATCCGTGTACCCTGACCAGCAGCCAGAACCACGGCATGGATCTTAGACATGTCAACCCTCCATCGTAGAAGTTCCACAATGACTATATCCTAATTCATATGTGAATTTCAAGACAATCGATACAGGATTCTCCCTGATTCCTTGCATTGCCAGTAGTTAGACACAAGCCAGACAACATTTAATTTTCTGACAGAAATGTGATATATTGTTGGGCGAAAGGGGTTATTTGAAGGAGGTAGGATGAGATGAGCGCAGAGGTATACTTGCTGACTGGGTACTTAGGAAGCGGAAAAACCACCCTTTTGCAAAAATGGCTGACTCATTTGCGCATTACAGACCAGAAAGTAGTCGTCTTGATGAATGAAATGGGGGAAGAAGATATTGACGGGGAACAATTGCAAGGCTTCGGCTTTCCTGTCAAAAAAATGCTCGATGGTTGCATATGCTGCTCGATCAAAGGCGAGCTAACGGAAGGCTTAAAAGATATTATGAACACCATTGCGCCAGACCGAATCCTCATCGAGACTACTGGCGTAGCCGATCCACTCGATGTCATCGATACGATTACCCATCCAGAGCTGTATGATCGACTGGAGTTAAAAGGGACCATTAGTGTTGTCGACGCCTCTCGTTTTCTCGACCTCAACTCACGATTCTCCTCGACTGCCACTCTGGTCAAAACGATTCGAAATCAAGTGCGCTACGCAGACCTGCTTCTTTTGAACAAAACCGATTTGACTAGTCCTGATGTCATAGAGCGAGTGCGTCAAAAGCTCAGTGAAATCAATCCGACTGCACCCATACACGCTACTGTTCAGGCAAAAATAGAAGTCTCCCGGCTTTTGTCAGTCAAACGCACCGTTCATGAGCGATCGCCAGGCAACGAGATAAGCCGCCCCATTGCTGTACAGAAAAGCATCGGCCGAATGCCAACGATGGACAGGCTCAAGCAATCCCTTGGCCTAAAAACAAGCCAACCTTCTCTCTACAATAGTATCGAAACGTTTTCCTATGTATTCACCGGGCCCGTAGACGCGAAAAAATTCGAGGACTTTCTGTACGATCTTCCCAAAAACGTCTATCGGGCAAAAGGCTACGTCCAGTTCCACGGAAAGCCCGAGCTGATCTCGTTTCAACATACCGATAATCAGGTGCTCCTGTTCCCTTTTGAAAATTTCGGACCGAAAATGGTAGCTGTCTTCATCGGGGAAGGAATGGACCGAGAAATTATTTTGAACGATCTAATCAAATGTTATGGTTAACGGACGCCGAAGCACCCTGCCGCAAGTGACAGGGTGCTTTGTGTTCAGGACTTTTTAAGCACCAGCTTCGATAGTGCTCTCTTCCTCTTGACCTACGCGGTCGTATTCTGTTAGTACTGCTGCCTGGATTTTTTCACGGGTAGTCGAAGAAATCGGATGTGCAATATCACGGAATTCTCCATCTGGTGTACGCTTGCTCGGCATAGCTACAAACATACCATTGTTTCCGTCAATGACACGGATATCATGAACCACAAACTCATGGTCAATTGTAATGGATGCAATCGCTTTCATCCTACCATCCGTATTCACTCGGCGAAGTCTTACGTCTGTTACTTCCATCTAGTTCACTCCCTTTATCTATGTAACGCGTTTAGGATTATTTCCACCCGCTGGGTAAATATTCCTGCTTACCATTATGCAATATTTGAAAAAATATATAAATATGTTTATATGTCATTTTTTGGAAACATTTTCTGCAAGTACAAAAAAAGCCCAATGCGCGTGGCATCGGGCCGTTTTTCCATTATTTTCTATTCGATATAAGCTACAATTTCGATTTCAACTTTTACGTCACGCGGCAGTCGTGCCACTTCCACAGTAGAGCGAGCTGGCTTGTGATCACCGAAATATTGACCGTACACTTCGTTCAGTTGACCAAAATCATTCATGTCCTTGATGAATACAGTCGCCTTCACTACGTTCGTCAGGCTGCCACCGGCCTCTGCCAGTACCGCTTGAATGTTGGAAAAAACCTGATGGGTTTGCTCCACGACGTCACCCTCTACCAAAGTGCCGTCTGCACGCAGCGGAATTTGACCTGATGCAAAAAGAAATGGACCTACCTTTGCAGCTTGGCTGTAAGGACCAATAGCGGCAGGAGCCTTGTCAGTTGAAACAAAAGAGATTGCCATACCTATCTACTCCCCTCTTTTTTCAAAAAAACTGCCTAGCTCTATTTCAATTTGCTTGCCCTTGAAGTCTACATCCTGCAGTTTTGCAAGCGATACGTATTCATCTACCAAACGCTCAGAAACATCCGCTGTCGTTTCTACCAGTACGCCGCATCCCACAACGGTTGCACGGAATTCCTGCAACAAATCAATCATGCCCCGCAGCGTCCCGCCAGCTTTCATAAAGTCGTCCACAATGAGGACACGAGACTGCTCGGCCAAACCGCGGCGAGCGAGTGACATGGTTTGGATTCGTTTACTGGAACCCGATACATAGTTAATGCTCACTACTGAACCTTCCGTCACCTTGTTGTCACGGCGCACAATCACAACAGGTACATTCAAAAACATAGCCGTCGCATACGCAAGTGGAATCCCCTTTGTTTCCACCGTCATGACGACATCCACATTTTTATCCGCATAAGCCGTTGCAAAGAGCTTTCCGATCTTCGCCATCGTTTGTGGATTTCCAAGAATGTCTGACATGTACAAGTATCCACCTGGCAAAAGTCTCTCTGGATTAGCGAGTTGACCAATCAGTTCGCGCATGAAGTGAAGGGCCTCTTCCGTTTTGACCTGTGGAATATACTTCACTCCGCCTGCCGCTCCCGCCACCGTTTTCAACAAGCCTACCCCTTGGACTTCAAAAGCCTCTTTGATGATAGACAAGTCTTCACTGATGGATGATTTCGCTGCGCCGTATTGTTCCGCGAACAGAGTGAGAGGAGTCAGCGTATGGGGATGGGCGAGCAAGTGCTGCGTCATGTCAACCAGACGTGCACTTCTGCGCAATTTCTTCATGGCTCTTCCTCCAAAACCGAATATTATGCTGATAATGTATCATTTCCATACGGGTTTATGCAAGTATTTCCCCTTCTTGAGCGCCTAACATTCGGACAACAAACACATCTTTGACAAAACCTCGCAACGCGTTGTAGATCCGATGCACTTTCGCTTCCTTTTGCACAAGAGCAAACACAGTAGGGCCGCTGCCAGACATCAGGACACCATCTGCTCCTGACGCGATCATGAGATCCTTGATCTGTCTTACTTGTGGATGGAGCGAGAGTGTAACGTTCTCCAGCACATTCCCAAGAGATTGGCACATGAGTGAAAAGTCTTGCGTCGCGATGGCTTGCAGCATCTGTTTGGTATCAGGATGATTGTCGATCTGGGCCACACGCAAGTTGCCGTATACATCTGGGGTAGATACTCCGATAGGCGGCTTGGCTAGAATGACCCAGCACGGTGCAGGAGCTCCCAGATGCGCAATCTGTTCGCCACGCCCCGTCGCCAGCGCTGTTCCACCATAAACGCAAAATGGCACATCAGAGCCAATCTCCGCTCCGATTTTAGCCAGCTCATCTCTGGTCAACCCGAGATTCCATAATTGGTTCAAGCCGCGTAGTGTTGCCGCTGCATCACTGCTGCCACCTGCCAGTCCAGCTGCAACAGGTATTTGCTTGTCGATATACAAGTGTACGCCCTGGCGTACTTGAAATTTTGCTTTCATGAGCGTTGCCGCTTTATATGCATGGTTACGGATATCATCTGGTACGAAGCTGGCAGAACAGTCCAGCGTAATCTCACCATCTTCGCGTAGAGTCATGTCCACACGATCTGCCAAGTCTACGGTTGTCATCACCATTTCTACTTCGTGATAACCGTCCGGCCGTTTGGCAAGCACATCGAGAGTCAAATTAATTTTGGCCGGAGCTTTGACCGAGATACGCACGTAATTCACCTCTGCCTACTTTCTAAATTTCCTAGTTTCTTATTGTAGCATAGGCAAACTCTCCCATGCCACTTGATCAATTAAAAAGAATAGGATCGAGAGCATTATGGGTATTTCGAAAATTCAGCCCTCTTTCCAGAAAAAAAGCCGGGATACCCCGGCCTTGTCAACGAGTTTTTATGGTGAGAAACGTCCGTACGTTCAAACCCAAACGTTACAATCGCTTAGCGGCTAATGCTTCCTCAGCAAGCTGAACAGCGCGCTTGACCATGTTACCCGCGTCCCGTGTCGTGATGCCTCCCCAACCCTCGGATTTTACCGTATCGTAAAACCCAAGCTCTTTGGCCAGTTCCATCTTAAACTGCTCTGACATCAGTCCTCGTCTGCGACCCATAGCACCCTCCTTCTCGTTGACAGGCTTAGTGTGCTCCATACCGCTACTTTTATTGCCTGAACCAAATGTTCAGAGCTTTTCGATATAAAAAACAAAACAGTAGAACCCAAAAGGGCTCTACTGTTGTACAAATGTGATGCGGATGTGCTCGTTTTCGCGGCACACCGTCAATTCTACTGTTTCCGTCAAGATGTCAGCATAGCTGTAAGATACCCGCTCAAAGAGTTGGTCGTCATCCAGCTTTACCACAAACACAGATGGGTAAGTTTCTTCGAGGATGCCACTACGTTCAACGGTTTTGCGGCGACCGCCATTAGCCTTCAGCAGGATGCGCTCACCAATGTGTCCGTCCAAACTACGTTTAATGTCAAGTAACGCGTTTCTTGCCATTGTTCCATCCACCTCGCTTACATCTATTATAACAGCTCACTTATATTTTGTCAAAGAAATAAAAAATTATAGCAACCCTGCAGATATTTTGTCAACGGGGTTTTTTTCATAAAAAACGTAGATATTTGTCAAAAGATATGCATAAAGGGCATAAATACGCAAAAACCCCCTTTCTGGGGGATCGCGCCCAAAAATAAGGGGGTTGTCTACACGATTTACGTAATCAGTCCGCGGCGCATACCTTCGTTCGCTAGGCGGGCAAATTCGTCCAAACTGAGTGTTTCACCACGTCGGGTCGGATCGATCCCGATGTCGGTGAGCATCTGTATTACTTCATCCTTTTGGGTTTTAGGAAACAGTCCATTCATTAGGTTGTTCAACAATGTCTTGCGGCGCTGTGCAAACGAGCAACGTACCACCCGGAAAAACACGTCCTGATCATCTACTTCCACTGGCGGACGATCTCTTACCTTTAAACGAATCACTGCCGAGTCGACATTCGGACGCGGGATAAACACACTTGCAGGCACAATCATCGCTACTTCTGTATCTGCATAGAATTGAGCTGCGACTGACAGAGAGCCATAGTCTTTCGTTCCTGGTTTGGCTGCAATTCTCTCTGCCACTTCCTTTTGAATCATAACTACGATGTTCTCGAGGGGCAATCTCTCTTCCAGCAGCTTCATCAGGATCGGTGTCGTCACATAGTAAGGCAAATTCGCCACTACGCTCAGCTTTTCCACTCCTGTCATCTTTTCTTCTATTAACTTCTTCAGATCCAGCCCCAGTACGTCCCCATGAACGACTTCAATATTTTCATAGGGTGACAGCGTGTCCTGCAAAATAGGCAAAAGTCGCTGGTCGATTTCGATCGCCATCACTTTTTTGGCTGCTCGTCCCAATTGCTCCGTTAGAGCACCGATACCGGGCCCAATCTCAATCGCTCCCTTTTCCTTGGTGAGGTCTGCCTCTGAAACAATGTTGTGTAAAATGTTGGTGTCTATCAGGAAGTTTTGGCCCAGACTCTTCTTAAAAGCAAAGCCGTACTTCTCCAATATCTCTTTTGTACGCGTCGGTGTGGCAATATCCTTGCCCGCTATTTGGGTCATGGCTTACTCCCTCTCTTTGTTGATGGCCGCAATGGCCGCTTCGAATTCTGCTCGACTGATTTGGAAGGCATTGAGCCGCTGCAGCATTTGCTTGGCGTTGGCATATCCGATCCCCAATGCTTCTCCCAGCTTGATTCTGCGTTCTTTGGCATCTACACCGGACGTCAGGCCATTTGCCAACAAGTCGTCAGAGGTAATCTCCCCAGCCGTTTCCGCCATTTCGGTACGCACTTCTGAGAGCGCACGAATAATCACGTCAGGTGTCGCATTTTCGACACCGATGTCGCCCTTTTTGGTCCCATCCTCCTGGGTAATAAATGCGTGCTTACAGCCTGGAACTGACTTGCTAATAATTTTTCGGATACGCTCCCCTTGATAATCAGGGTCTGTGAAAATAATAACACCGCGCTTTTGTTGCGCCAGCCTGATTTTTTCAATCGTTCTTTTATGAATGGCAGAACCGCCAGTTTCAATCGTATCGGCATTAACCGCGCGCTTGATCGTTGCGGTATCGTCTCGTCCTTCGACCACGATGACTTCCTTGATCTTCATCATGTGCTCCCACTTTCGTACAAAATCGGTACGATACTATTGTTCCAAAAAAAACCGTACCTCAAGCAAAAAATACATGAAACATTTGGTAAACAGGATCGTCTAACTAACAAACAGCTTATCACAATAACCATCTAGGAAACAGAAGAACAGGAGCAATCGCTCCTGTCCTAAGGCTTCTGTGGTCCAATAATATATACAGTTTTGTTGCGCTTGCGACCGAAATTCCTCGCCTCGGACTCCGTGCCTACGAATACATCGATTTTGCCACCTTTCATGGCACCACCCGTATCTTCAGCTCGACGATACCCAACACCTTCAATGTACACCCACCATCCATACGGAATGACGTTAGGATCTACAGCGATTGTGTGACCTACCTTGGCTTTTGCCCCTGTTGATGTGCGTCCATATCCCGGAGAGCTTGGGTGTTTGCCACCTCCCGAAGGAGTATAAGCGGTCAGGGTAACCCCGTTCAGTACTTTTTTCGGCCTAAATACTTTTCCACC
The DNA here is from genome assembly GCF_000010165.1 of Brevibacillus brevis NBRC 100599. Lineage (NCBI taxonomy): Bacteria > Bacillati > Bacillota > Bacilli > Caryophanales > Paenibacillaceae > Brevibacillus > Brevibacillus brevis. The sequence continues at coordinate 94,895 of NC_012491.1, read as the reverse complement.
ACGCGAGACCGGACCCGCTGCAGAAGCAACCAGGACCCGATCTGGTTGACCCTTTTTCTGCAACATTGGGATTGCGGTACCCACGGCTACAACATTATCTTTCTTCGGTACAAGTACATCTCTTTTGACCAGATCACGGGAGACTTCTTTCCCATCTTCCATGATTAGCTTGTAGTGTGCAATTGCCTTACCTTCTTGCCCGCTCTGTAATACGCGGCTCTTACCTTTTTCCAGCGCTGGATCATTTTTGCGTATTTCTTGAAAGGTGACTCGCTCATCGACTTTTACCATTTTCTCAACAATTCGCTTTACGCTGATCGAGGAGTCCTTGGTAAGTGTAGCGGTCAATGCCGGTTCTACCCGGTCCTTCTCACCTAGCACGATGCCGCCGTCCTTCAACGCACCAGCAACATCACGACTAAGTGTCTCTATCGTTTTTTTCTGCCCGTCAACCTGGATTGGTATGGACCAGGTCGTATATAAAGTAATGAGTGCTCCGTCTTTTAGCTTCGTCTCTGGTGTCGGTTGAAGGGAATCCTTTTCCGTTACCGTAATGTTTCGCTCGGTTAAGAACTGCTCAACAGTCGTGGCTTTTGTAGCGACCGTCTTGCTTTCTCCGTCCATCGAAAAAGTGACCTGTTTTGGCTGAGTAGCCTGGGCAGAGAAATAGCCAATCATGGGAACGAGCACAAGAGCAAGGCAGCCAAACATGACGAGCCCACGATTCTTATACCTTTCCCATATCGCGCGTAACTCCATTTCCCACACTCCTTTTCCTAGAAAAGCACAAGGCTCTTCTTGTCTAGCCAGGTAAGGGTCGATGTAATTGCACTAATATTCTGGAAGTGGCCGGTACTTCACAAGGTCGGCTTTGATTGTATTTCACTTTCTCTCCTTTGTCAAATTTACCCTCCCTTTTGGCTGAAACGATAATGGTATCAGACTAGCAAAATAGGCTTGGCGAATGGTAGCAGAAACCTGTCGAGAAGCCATGTCGGATGGACAATAATCGTTCGACACATTGTTCATCGTATGCGTCGACAAAATCGAGTAGAACCTGGTTACTTCACACAAAAAAACGGGAAATCACGTGATCAATCGTGATTTCCCGTTTTTATTAACCGTTCATGCGAAAAAGACGTCTGGCGTTGTCTGCGGTAATTTGCGCCATTTCCTCGTAAGACAATCCATGAATGTTCGCCATTTCCTCACAGACGTAACGCACATATCCACTCTCATTTCGCTTTCCGCGGAAAGGATGCGGAGTGAGATATGGGCAATCTGTCTCTATCAACAACTTGTCTAGCGGTACCTTCGCTGCTACTTCTTTTGGCTGCTTGGCATTTTTGAACGTAAGCGGACCACCGAACGAAATATAAAAATTCATATCGAGTGCCTGCTTCGCTGTTTCCCAGCTGCCGGAGAAGCAGTGCATGATGCCGCCAACATCTGCTGCCTTCTCTTCCTTCAGGATCGTCAAAACATCTTGGTGTGCATCGCGATTGTGGATGATGATCGGCATGTCGAGCTTGCGAGCCAGACGAATCTGCTTGCGGAATACCTCTGCCTGCACATCACGTGGCGACGTATCCCAGTAGTAGTCCAAGCCCATTTCACCCAATCCTACTACTTTCGGATCACGACTGAGTTCCTCGATCCATTCCAGGTGTTCGTCCGTCATATCCTTGGCGTCCTGTGGATGCCAACCGATGACGGCGTAAATAAAGTCATACGCATGAGCCAAATCCATGCAGCTTGGAATTGTTTCAGCGTTGAATCCGATGTTCACAATCGTACTGACGCCATTTTCTTGCGCACGAGCAATGACTTCTGCACGATCTTCATCGAATTCATTCGCATTTAGATGAGCATGGGTTTCAAATAACAAGATGGGTCCTTCCTTTCCTTGCCCTCGTTACTTCACGATTGCTCCGTTTGGCATACTTGGGTCAACAGTCGCAAGTGTCAACTGATCTCCTGCCGATGCTGCCAAGATCATTCCTTGGGACAGCTCACCACGAAGCTTCACTGGCTTCAGGTTAGCTACGAGGATCACTTTTTTGCCGACCATATCTTCCGGGGAGTAGTATTTCGCGATACCAGAAACTACTTGGCGCTTCTCGTAGCCGAGATCCAATTGCAGAACCAACAATTTGTCTGCATTTGGATGCTTGGCACATTCCACTACCTGTGCGACGCGCAGCTCTACTTTTCCAAAATCGTCGATGCTGATTTCTTCTTTTGCATCAGCTGGCTTGTCAGTTGCTGCTTCTGTTTGGTTGGTGTTTGTTTCGCTCACAGGTGCTTCCCCTTTCAAAGCTGCTTGCTTTTTCTTGTTTTCTTCCGCTTGGCGGCGTGCCTCTGCTGTCGAATCGTCAATGAAAGCGAGTTCCGCTTGAACATCCAGACGAGGGAAGAGCAGTTCCTTTCGACTAACGGTGCTTCCAGCAGGCAATCCACCCCATACACTAGCAGATTCCCAGTTGGTTGCTTCTTCATTGCCCAAAATACCCAGTTGATCCCAAATTTTCGCTGGTGCTTTGGTCATGAACGGTTGGATGAGCACGGAGCTAATGCGGATGCTTTCCACCAAATTGTACATAACGGTTGCCAGACGACCTTTGGTTTCTTCGGATTTCGCCAAATTCCAAGGCATGGTCTCGTCGATGTATTTGTTTGTACGTCCCACCAGCTCCCAGATGTGAGCCAGTGCATTGGAGAAGCGCATTTCTTCCATGTGCTCTTCCACCAGCGCCTTCGTTTTCATCGCAAGGCCGATCAAGCTGTCATCCGGCTCTCCTGCATCCTGTGGTGCTGGAACGATACCATCGAAATATTTCTCAATCATCGTAGCGGTACGGCTGAGCAGGTTTCCGATGTCATTAGCCAAGTCGTAGTTCAGGCGCTGTACGAACGATTCTGGCGTGAAGATACCATCCTGACCGAAGTTGATTTCACGAAGCAGGAAGTAGCGAACGCCGTCAGAACCGTAACGGTCAATCAAAACCTTCGGGTCAATGACATTGCCCTTGGATTTCGACATTTTTCCATCCGGCATCAGAAGCCAGCCATGACCAAAAATTTGTTTTGGCAACGGGATGTCCAGTGCCATCAACAGGATTGGCCAGTAGATCGTATGGAAGCGCAAAATGTCTTTTCCAACCATATGAACATTGGCTGGCCAGAAGTTACGATATTTGCTGTCGTCTTCGGACAAATACCCGAGAGCAGAAATATAGTTCGTCAATGCATCAATCCATACGTAAATAACATGCTCTGGATCGGTTGGCACCTTGATTCCCCAGTCAAATGTACTGCGGGATACGGACAAATCCTGGAGGCCTGGTTTCAGGAAGTTATTGACCATTTCGTTGCGGCGGCTCTCCGGTTGAATAAATTCAGGGTTTGCTTCAATGTGTGCAAGCAGTCTGTCCTGATACTTGGACATGCGGAAGAAGTAGTTTTTCTCCTTCACTTTTTTCACTTCGCGTCCACAGTCTGGGCAAATATATCCATTATCCGTTTTACATTGAGTCTCTGTCCAAAATGCCTCGTCAGGTACACAGTAGAAGCCCTCGTATTCGCCCAAGTAAATATCACCTTGGTCGAGCAGGCGCTGGAACACTTTTTGTACGACTTCTTTATGACGAGGCTCTGTGGTACGGATGAAATCGTCATAAGAGATGTCCAGCTTTTCCCACAGGTCCTTTACCCAATCGACAATCGGGTCGATGAATTCGAGCGGTTGTTTGCCCTCTTCAGCCGCACGCTCTTGGAGCTTTTGACCATGCTCATCTGTCCCTGTCAGGTAATACACATCATAGCCGCGCAAACGCTTATAACGTGCCAAAGCATCACACGCGATTGTGGTGTAGGCGTTACCAATGTGGAGTTTGTTACTTGGATAGTAGATCGGTGTTGTAATGTAATAAGTAGGTTTCATTGCAACTATTCCCCTCCTGTTTACGTTAATGAAAATAAGGAAAAGCCCACCCCAAAAAATTGGGGCGAGCTCTATCTCGCGGTACCACCCAAATACTCCGTCCCCTCACGGAAAACGGACTTGGTGAGTCAAAACATGACTCCACCCGTAACGTGGGCATACGTCACAAACTACTTGGTACGGTCAATGCCGTCACTGTTCATTTGCAAGACTCAGGGTCCATGTTCAGCTTGCTCGCTTATACCGGTTTTCAGCTACCCCGGCTCTCTGAAATAAGGAGATCGGCTTACTCTTCCCATCATGGTCGTTTGGTATCATTTGCTGTATTTATCCTCTATTGTACACGACCAACCTGTTTTGTAAACATCCTCGACAATCCCATCTTCCTAAGCGATTTTATCGCTCGCTTCATGCCAACTTTACAAATTACAAGCAGAGAGGGGAAAACTTGGGGTTTTTGTCGAATCATCTGTTGGGTTTCGACATTCGTCGACTCATTCGACACCCAATAATCCCAGTAAATTTTATCCATAAAAATTTCCATATCCTTTCCAACACTTTGAGAAACACCTATTTAACAGCATTTCGGTTTTGAAAAAACATTTTGCTTTTCAAGGAATTGTCAAAATCATGTTGACACCTTTGGGAATGGCTGGTATGATTATCCCAACAGAAAATGTCGAATATTGACGATAAATGATGAGTGTATAACAATAGCATCGACATATACAGTATTTTGGGAGGAGATTTTAACTATGATGAAATCAACCGGTATTGTTCGTAAAGTAGATGAATTGGGTCGTGTTGTTATTCCAATCGAATTGCGCCGCACTCTGGGTATCGCTGAGAAAGATGCTTTGGAAATCTACGTTGACGGAGAGCGCATCATCCTGAAAAAGTATGAGCCTGCATGTATCTTCTGTGGAAACGCTGACAAAGTATCTCACTTTAAAGGTAAAATTGTGTGCCAAGATTGCCTGACAGAAATGCCTGTTAAACGCTAATATCATTTGATTACATAAACATGCCTTTGTGGGACGAGCCCCACAAAGGCTTTTTTTTTGCTATTTTTTCTTCAAAAGCGCTCGGAAGAAGAACAGCCTGAGCGCATACAAATCAGAATAGACCACATCTGTCGGCATTTCAAAGGATACATCGCCAGAAAACTGTAATCCAACCTCCGCCAAAACTTGCTGTAGTCGAGCTAAATTGATTAGCGGGTAATCAAAAGTGAGCACGAGCTGCCCATCGTCTTTTAACACCCTGTGAAATTCACTGAATGCTTGCACCATAACCGGGTCTTCGAGATGCTCGAGAACAGAGATGCAAAATACAGTATCAAACTTTTGATTTGAGTACGGCAAGTAGGTTAAATTGGCTCGACAATAATGAATACCATCAAAATAGTGCACAGGCAGGCTGTCTGCTACCCTTTTCCCAAATACGTCCACAATATCTTGATAGATCGCTTCCTTAGATAGTATCCGATTATCAAGATCACAAGCGTGTACTTCCCTGCAATGATCGGCTAAATAAAATTTGAATGGGTGGCAGATCCCACAAGCTGAATCAAGCACAACGTCATTCGGATTGGCAAACTGTTTGGCCCAAGCATATTCGTACGGTCTACTGTTCCATGTAACGGGCAGCGTAAATATGAAGTGATCGTCTTTTTCATCTGTATTCACAATAAAACGAGAATCACGTATACCCACTGTTGATTCCCCCTTCCATTCCTTCCGAAAACACCGCGGTACCCCTTACCATCGTATTAAACGTAACCCGTCGAGATGACGAAAAGAAAAAAGCCGACCATATCGGCCAGCTTTGCTCACTCATTCCCTTTTATTCACGATGATATTCGTTGTAAACATCTCGTTTGGATACGTTTCGATCATCAGCTGCTTGCTTGATGGCTTCCTTTTTTCCCATGCCTTGTGCGCAGTAATGATCCACGTGCTCCACGATACTCAGTGATTGCCACCATGCATCATCGACTTCCGCTTCCAGCGGACCGGTGTTGCCTTCGACAATAACACAAAACTCACCGCGTACCTCGCCGCTTCTGAGCCATTCCAACAGCTCGTCCAACGTCCCGCGCGCAAATTCCTCGTAGCGCTTTGTCAGCTCTCTTGCCAGGACAGCTCGCCGATTCCCCCACGCTTCCCGCATGGCCGCAAGCGTCTTTTCCACCCGATGAGGAGCTTCATAAAAAATCAGCGTTTCTGGATATCGCTTCAGTCGTTCCAGCTCTTCGCGTCTTTCTTTGTTTTCGCGTCCCATAAATCCGCAAAATACAAAGCGATCAGTAGGAAGACCGGAAGCGATCAAAGCTGTCAACGCCGCATTGGCACCTGGAACGGGGATGACAGAAAATCCTGCTGCGGTCGCATCTCGTACGAGTTCCGCACCCGGGTCGGAAATAGCCGGCAAGCCAGCGTCGCTTACCAAGGCAATCTTTTTGCCCTCGGCGAGCCACTGTAGCAACCCATTTCCACTTGCTTCCTTATTATGCTCGTGATAGCTGACCGTACGTTTTTCGATTTGAAAATGATTCAGCAGCTTTCTCGTCTGGCGCGTATCTTCACACGCGATGACATCGACTTCACGCAACGTATTTAGACACCGCACCGTGATATCATCGAGATTACCGATGGGTGTAGCCACCAAATAAAGGACTCCTGCTTCTTCTGACGCAAAACTGCGTTGCACATTCATTCGGAGGCCCCTCCAATCAATTCTTCTTTTTTCTTGCGCGTTAATCGTTTGATGCTCTCTTCACGCTTGAGACCCCAGGAACGGTCTGCCCCTTCTTCCCAATAGAGCAGCTCCACTGGCCCGCGGCCTCTCGTATACTTGGCACCCTTTCCTTCATTATGAGCAGCCAAGCGACGGATCAGCTCTGTTGTATATCCGGTGTAGAGTGTCCCATCCGCACAAGAGAGGATGTAGACATAGTGACTCTTACTCGAGGGAATCTCGTCTGCCATAATAGATTTCCTGTAGTTCTTCACAGTATTGCTCTCCATTTTCATACACAATCAGCGGCGGCTGAATTCTCAGCTCCGGCTTTCCACCCCTTATTCCCTCGATCAGAACCATATTCGGCTCTGCTTCCCTACGCGGATAAACCAGACGCATTCGTTTCGGCTCAATGCCGTATTGGCGCATAAGCGAAACGATGTCGATCAAACGTGTGGATCGATGCACGAGCGCCAGCTTCCCGCCATTTTTTAGCAACTGACTCCCCACGCGAATGACATCCTCCAAGGACAGCATAATCTCATGACGAGCGATCGCAAAGTGCTCGCTGATGTTTTTCTCCCCACTGGTCGCAGGCATATATGGGGGATTGCAGGTGATCAAATCGAAATTCCCGTGCCCAAACAGCGACACCGCATCCTTCACATCGCCATGATGCATCGTAATTCGCTCGTTCAAACCATTCAATGTCACATTGCGGCTCGCCATGCTGAACAAACGCTCTTGAATTTCGATTCCATCAAAACTGGCTTCTGGCGTACGCGTCGTCATAATGAGCGGTATAGCTCCATTGCCCGTGCACATATCCAATACTTTTCCGCGCTTCGGCACCGATGCGAATCGCGCCAAAAGAACTGCGTCCATGGAGAAGCAAAACACCTCGTGGCTCTGGATTATTTTCATTTCATGTGTCAATAAATCATCGATGCGCTCTGTTTCGTACAGCGGCACGTTGGTGACAGGTTCCATCTGCGACTCGTACTCCCTTTTGTTCTTGTCTTATTATTCCTATCCGGAAAAAAGCGACCTGACACGTGGCCCAGGTCGCTTTTTCATGTGGTGCTGGTTACTCACCGCTTATTTTTGAGGGCCGCCGCTCAGGAATGAGAGACAGAACAGGCAATCCCCTTCTTTTCGCAGGCTGCCGAAATGCACATTACAGATATGAAATCCTTCCGCGTACAAACGGGCTAGGTTGTCATATCCTTCGCCGACCACTGCCTTTTTGGCTTTTTCCTTCGCGACAGGGCTTGTTCCCTTTTGTTTTGCTTGGGAGCCGGTCTTTTTCCTGTCTAGTCGGTTGCGAAGGTGCTGGTTTTCAACGAGTAATTGGGCGTTTTCCTCCATCAAAACAACGATGACGTCTTTCAATTCACCAATTTCCTTATAAAGGTCGCCAATACGTTCTTCAATGCTCGCCATCTTGACGAAGATTTCCCGTTTGTCCACTAGCTCACCTCTCCCCTACCCCCACACTTTATTCAAAGGTGGGGAGACCTATCGCAATCTCATCCAATCCGAATTCGGTGACACGTTTGTCAATTGAAAGCTCTACTTGAACAGATTGGTCAAGCACGTTTACGGAAACGACTCGTCCATTCCCCATCGGGGTGGTGACCAATTTGCCGACATCCGGCATCTCATCCTTCGAGCTTTCATAGTTGTCGTTCTCGTATTTTAAACAGCACATCAACCGGCCGCATAGACCAGAGATTTTGGCTGGATTCAACGAAAGATTTTGGTCCTTGGCCATTTTGATCGAGACAGGCTCGAAATCGCCGAGGAACGTCGAACAGCAAAGCAACCTGCCACAAGGCCCGATCCCGCCGAGCATTTTGGCTTCGTCACGCACACCGATCTGGCGAAGCTCAATCCGGGTGCGGAATACGGAGGCGAGGTCTTTTACAAGCTCACGGAAATCAACCCTGCCGTCAGCAGTAAAATAAAAGATAATCTTGTTGCGGTCGAACGTGTATTCCACATCGACCAGCTTCATATCGAGCTTGTGCTCTTTGATCTTCGTCTGACATACAGCAAAAGCATTCTTGGCGGCTTGCTTGTTTTCATCCACCTGTTTTGCATCTCGCTCGTCTGCCATCCGAATGACCTTTTTCAGCGGCAATACGACATCAGACTCAGCCACTTCTTTTTTGCCAATGACGACCTTGCCAAATTCGACCCCTCGCGCCGTTTCCACGATGACGGTGCAGTCTTGCTCAATCGGCAGTCGGTCAGGGTCGAAGTAATATATTTTGCCCGCTTTCTTAAAGCGGACCCCAACAACCTCGTACAAGGGTTATCCCTCCTGGAATTGAAGAACCAACCGCTCAAGAGCCAACTGTGCGTTGGCATTTCGCTCTATCCGATTTTTCGTCTCCATGACCAAATCTATCCCACGCAAGAGCTCAGCTTTTGTCCATACCAGTGCTTGTCCTTGCAGCACATCCTGTTGGTCGCTGTTAATGAGATGGGCATGCCTGCCTACTTGCAAATACAGGATATCGCGCAGCCAAAGGATGAGCAAATCTAAAAAGAGGGGTAGTTCCTCTTTACTTTTGTCGCTCTTTTGCAACATATCATGGATCGTTAAGAGTGCAGATGAATTGCGCTGTTTGCACTCCTGCACCAATTGTATCACTAGATTTCTTAGCTGTGCAAACGATTCTGATTGGCTGAGTGTCATAGCTTCTTCCACATTTGTCGTAATGTGGGAGGCAACCTGCGCCATTCCCGCCAAAACGCCCTCTGCACGCAACTTTTCCGCAATCGATTCTGCAGAAAGTGGTGAAAATTGAACGATTTGGCATCGAGATAAAATCGTAGGAAGAATCGCATGGCTGTGCTCTGTCAAAAGTAGTGCCAGTACACCAGCGGGCGGTTCCTCCAGAAACTTGAGCAGACTGTTGGCAGCCTGTGTCGTCATTTTATCGACGTGCTCGATGATATATACCTTGCGTGACGACTCGACGGCGCGCATCGCCATTTCTTTTTGCAGCGAACGGATCTGGTCGATCTTAATCGAAGCCCCATCAGGCGTAATAAACAACACATCCGGATGGTTGCCACCATCTATGCGCCTGCATGTAACACAGGCCCCGCAGGCGTCTGCCTCCCTTTCCGAACAAAAAAGGGACTTCGCCAGATGCAGGGCCATCTGCTTTTTACCTGAACCTTTGGGACCCGCCAGCAAGTAGGCGTGTGCCAGTCGTTCGTTGCGCAAACTATGAGACAGCAGTTCCTGTGCTCGTGGCTGCTGAGAAAAACGGGTCCATGTCATGATGGTTTCACACCCACTAAAAATACAAATTGATCAACATGCCGCGGATTTCGCCAATCCTGGCTAACAAATCAATCGTTGGTGCCTGCTCGCTCAAGAGCTCATCTGTCAGCTTGAGCAGCTCTGCATCCACCTCTTTGACGATCTTGTACAGCCTGCTGCGACCACGTCGATTCATTCCTCGTCTGTCATCTAAGGCAATGCCGAACTTCACAGCCTCTTCCATGAACTGCTTGACGAGATTTTTATAAGCATAGAAGTCACGAACGGCGCGGGAACGAGCAAGAATCTGTCCCTGCTTGTCTATGTCTGTCAGCAGCCGGGTAAGCTTCTCCTGAGACATACGTTCGTCTTCTCCTTGAATCATCGTGCCAAAATTCAGCTTTTCCAGTTGAGGATTCTTGCGTGAATCCGTCGTTTTAATCAAGTCCAGTTTAGGCCGTAACCCATCACTGATTTTCATATCGCCACCTCCGTCGCCCGATCCAATACAGGGTTTGTCCCCATGAGATCAAGTATATACGAAAGCTGCGAAAAAAGAGAGAAGGAACCACATTAAAATGAGTGGAACTCCCCGACATCCAATACGAATACTGCCGCACCACCCACCTGTACTTCCAGCGGATATGGCATGAACGAGTCTACAGCATTGCTGAGTGGAGAGACGGGAGTGACCATTTGTTTGCGGGATTTGCAATTATGCGCAATGATGTCGATTACTTCCGGCACGCTTTCGTCAGACGTACCGATCAAAAAAGTTGTGTTACCGGCGCGTAAAAAGCTACCCGTACTAGCCAGCTTCGTAGCACGAAAACCTTTTTTTACCAGTTGTTGAGACAGACGACCACTATCTTTATCTTGGACGACCGCAACTACCATTTTCATCGGCTATCACCCTTTCTCCCATGATCGATTCCCAATTTGACTTCTTCATTGTATGAAAAACACGTAGGCTTGGTACGTTATTTCGCTTAAACATATTATACAGCATGTACATCATCCTGCGGTACAGGGAACCTTACAGCCTTTACAATCTGTCTAGCAGTGCCTGTAGGGCAGATTGATATACTTGTTCCATCGGCTGCTCGGCATCAATGACGACAAAGCGCTCTGGGTCGCGTTCCATGACCAGCTGATACCCTTCTCGAACAAGCTCATGGAAACGCATCCCTTCCAGATCGAGACGATTTACTTCTCGTCCACGGGAAGCATTAATCCGTGCCAATCCGGTTTCGGGTTGTACATCAAAGAATAAAGTCAATTCCGGCATACAGTCTCCGACAGCAAATCGGTTAATCTGGTAGACAGCATCAATACCCAATCCCCGCGCATGTCCTTGATAGGCGAGACTACTGTCGATAAAACGGTCGCACAGTACCAGCTTACCCTCTGCCAAAGCAGGTAACACCTTTTCCGCCAAATGCTGACCACGTGCTGCCGCATACAAGAGAGCCTCTGTTCTTTCATCCATCTGCGTGTGGGCCGGATTCAAAATAATTTCCCGAATTTTTTCGGCGATATCAATTCCACCGGGCTCACGAGTCAAAAGCACATCGACTCCCCGCGTTTTCAGCTCTTCGTACAGCTTGGCGATGACGGTGGATTTCCCAGCCCCTTCTCCGCCTTCTATCGTAATAAATCGGCCTTTTTTTCCTGTTGCCACTTCCATACTCCTTCCACCCCTGTTGTAGCAGGCCAGTTGCTTAAATTATCGTAAAACCTGTATCGTTTGTAGCTGGTCGTCTTGTACGCCGTGGAATCGTGTTTGTCCTCTCGCCAATTCCTTTAGCATCGCCAGACTTTCTTCATCGATCCGCTCGCCTGGCACCAGCACCGGAATCCCTGGCGGATATGGAATCACCATCTCTGCCACAATGCGTCCCAGAGCCTGCTCCAAAAGAATGGACTCCCTCGGGCAATCAACGGCTTCATGCATCGGCAATGCCTGCTCGCGCAAATAATGGGAAGACACGACTCCCGCCAAAAGAATGCGCTCCTCCCCCGGTTCTACTTGTGGCGCCATCGATTCAAGCAATCTACACAAAGCTTCCAGGTCACGGGAGGCTGTTCCTGTCGAGGCTGCGAGGAGTACATGAGAGTCATCCGCCAGCTCCGAGAAAATCCCGTGCTTTTCCATCCATTTCTGCAAGTCAAATCCACTGAATTGGGCTGTTCGCAAATGAAAAAACAGCTTCAACGGGTCAAGCGTAGCGTATACGCTGTTTGTGGACAGGCGCGGCCAATCCAGCCAGTCCAGTCGATCAAGTCGCTCCCGAAACTTGTCCAAAAGCGGCAACAACCTGTTCCACTCCTCGGTCGCCTCCAACACCAGATGACGTCTGGCTACATCGAGCGAAGCCATCAGCACATAGGATGGGCTGGAAGACTGAAGCATGGCGAGATGGCGGAACAACCGTTCACGATCAATCCGCTCCCCCTGAATATGCAGCATCGAGGACATCGTCATCGCTGTTCCCATTTTGTGTGTCGATTGGACCGAAGCATCTGCACCTTCCTGCATAGCAGAACGCGGAAAGGCAGGATGGAACCCGTAGTGGGCACCGTGAGCTTCGTCTATTAAAAGCGGTACGTCAAACCGATGGACAGTAGCCGCCAATTTCGCCAAATCGATACCCATTCCATAATAGGTCGGATTCGTCAAAAAAACTGCCTTGGCATCGGGGTGTGCAAGCAGCGCACGCTCTACATCTTCGCGCCTTACACCCGCAGCGACTCCTGTTGCCAGATCGACGGCAGGTACTAAAAAGATCGGGGTTGCTCTCGCCATCATAATGCCGTTGAATACAGATTTATGGCAATTGCGTTGTACGAGTATCTTGTCGCCCGGTCTGCATACCGTCATGATGAGGGCGATATTTCCTACTGTACTTCCTCCGATCAAAAACTTGGTCTGTTCCGCATGGAAGGCTTGCGCCGCCAAATCCTGCGCTTCTGCAATGACACCCTGTGGCTGATGCAGGTCGTCTGTCCCGCTAATTTCCGTTACGTCCAGCTCCAAAATGTCTTGAAAGCGATTTTTCGCATGGTTGTCAAAGCTGTTGCCCATTTTATGTCCTGGCACATGAAACGGATGCGGCCGATGCTTGGCGTGCCGTTCAAGCTGTTCATAAAGGGGCGCACGCTTTTGTCGCTCCCGAAATTCAACATCTCTCTCCAACACGCGCGACTCACGTCCTTTATTTTTATTCCCCTATTTTAGCATGATTTGGACACGCATGAATCCAGCAAAAAAAAGACACCGGAATGCACCGATGCCTTCTTTCTTCACGCATCTTTTCGCAACCAAATGCGTCTCATCTGATGAATAAAAAACGGATACTTTTCATCCTGTACATCGGTATTGACCATTTCCTGTTCGCACCGTTGACAGATAAACTGCTCACAAATGGCGATTCCGTCATTCTGCTCCTGTTCACAGACGATACATCGCTGAGCAACTTTTTCCATAGTGAAAACGCCTGCCCTTTTCCTCAATATACCAATCATTATACCCTATTATAGTCAGCATCATTCCCAAACGTTCGTGTTTTCGCCGATAGCTCGGTAGGCTTGGAAGTAGGACTGGGCTTCCTGCACAGGGAAGCAAGCTGCCGCATCAATGACATAGGAATGCCTCATTCTGCTAACCAGCTCTGATAACGGCAGCTCTGCAATGGTCGTTCCCGCAGCATTCCCGATCACGAGCAAATCCGCATCCTTTATAGCATCCTGCCACGAATCGTATAGCGTCCAACGCGTCATCCTTTTGTTCGGAATTGGCTTGTCCTCCCCCGTGTACATGGCAACGTCCTTTCCAGCCAACCAGTCAGAAGACATCTGCTCCCATAGCGAATCCTCTCCCCAAAGTACGATCCGCTGTATATTGGCTTTTTGTAGAACGAGCCTGCATTCTTTTACAAGCCATCGAACGATGAGAGAAGAGTCCTGACGGGACGGGTAGAGCCAGCCGTGACCGATTCGTTTGTCCATACCGAGCGCGCGACTGACTTGGAGCAGAGAAATTCCCTTCTCATCGCAGCTGGCACCAAGTTCGATATAAAACTGCTCCTTCCATGCCAGATAGCGAGGCAATTGCCGAAGCGCTTCATCCACTTCGCGCATCCCGCATACCATCGTCACCAGTGAGTATCGAGCGAGCTGCCTACAGAGGAATCGCATCCATCTCCCATCAGGTTCCCCCCCAAGCAAAGCACGCTCGTGGGTAAATAACGCCATGCGAATGACCTCATACTCCCCGGTGTGCTCGTATTGGGTATGTAAAGTATCCGCCCAGTCGTATGGCACATCACTTCCGTAGACAAGCGCGAGCCATGGCCCCGTCCCCAGCTGTTGCACCCTTTCCTGCAAAAGCTTGCCATCACTCTCTTTTGTCAGCAAAAATCCATTGGCGCCTTCTTGAATAGCATCTGTGCTGCAAACAACCAGCTCGATTCCACATGCTCCTAGCTCATTTCCGAATCTGGCTACAACCTCCTCTGAAATGACCCAAAGCTTCACGCTCTTCTTCCCTCCTTACGCCCTACCCCTATCATTCCTTTTATCCTTTCCATAACAAAAAGCCGTCAGTCTAATCAGGCTAGACAAACGGCTTGTTTCATTCGTTGTATGAGCTTTCTCAAGATTTGCGACTGTGCGATAATGGAAACGCAGACTTTCATTCATCCAGACCGCTGTCAAAGGAAGTGACTTCTCATGAAAGAAACCGCCGCCCATACGATCTATAGCTATAAGCTGCTCTATCGTTTTCGCTGGCAATTCGTCGGCTACCTTTTTCAACTGCTGTTAATAGGCTTGTCCCTTATTTGGCACTCATTCATGCTACAAGTCCCCGCTTATACGCTGATTGTGACATTAGCGATTCTACCCGTTATACCGATCTGTCATTTGGTCTTATTTAGATTGTATGCCCTTTTGCGCGGCCATAAGCCAAAGACAACTGCCGATATGCTCGTCTCTCCATGGTGGGGGGCAGGCTATCCACTTCCCATCCCGCTCTCTGTCTATCGGGGAAGTGAGCTGACGGTAAACGTTGGGAGTATGGCGATTGCAGCCGGGGCTTATGTGTGGCTTTCGGAAGGATACGGACTCACTTTGATCACCGGAACGTTGATCGTCTCGCTGCCACGCCTCCTCGCCCTCCTTACTTCCTTTCGTCTGCCAAGTCGTAGCCGTGTGAAATACGAGGATCGCGGCGTTGCTTTTTTACTTACCGATGGATAACCGAATCGATACACCTTTACATAACCCATAGCTTGATGACAATCAACGCCGCCAATCCAGGCAAACGGAGAAGTCCGACGAGCAGAGCCGTCACCGGGTTGATCGGGATGTGGAAGTTAGCCAGCTCTCCAACCAGATTGGTGAAAAACAGCAATAGTGCGCCAATCACGACTTGCATGATCCCAAATCCAATCCACCTGATCGGGCCCGTGACAGATTTGCTGACGGCAATCACCAGCAAAATTCCAACTACAATCAGTGCTATAACCCACCCTGTAGTCATCGGCTTTTCCTCCTATGCCTGTTGGCGATTCCTTTCGCGCTTTGCTTGCGCGAGCAAATACATATACCGCTTTTCGGTCACATGCAAATAGTAAATGACATCATCCAAACCGCCATCCGGTTCACTGATCTCCACAAGATGGCGGGCATGCTGCCAGTCCATTCGCGCCTGATTGACTGCCACATCCAAGCTCGCTTCATTCCATTCCACCACGAACCGTGCTTTTTTTCTCCACCTACTCACCAGCAAGCTTCCCCCTCATTGAAAGTAGTAAAGTACCCCTGTCATGTTGTTCAACGCATGCAACAAAACGGCTCCCCAGATTGATTGGTACCGATGTCGAACGAATCCGAGTAAAAGTCCAATGACAAAAAGTGGAGCAAATAGGGCGAGATCCATATGTAGGAGCCCAAACCAGAGACTGCTCAGGAAAATACCCAAAAGAGGCCCAATTCTCTGAACCAGATAAGTCTGAATCACGCCCCGAAACAAAATCTCCTCCGCAATCGGAACCAAGATGCCAATGACCACGAGTGAGGTGAGCGCCGCCAAAATATCCGTTTCTTTCGCCTGCACAATCTCTTTTTCGATCTGCTGCTCTCGCTCTGAAGATAGAGACAGTCCAAACCAGTCGGCAATTGGGTTAGTCACCACCGCATCCATCACTAATGCAATCAAAAGAAACAGAGCAGCGAGCATCAACAGCATCTGGCCTAGTCGTACAGGTCGGCGAACGCCGATTTCTCCCAGTCGTCCACGAAACCACAGTGGAATCAAAATCAACAGGAACAGTTGAAAAATAGCTGATTCCAATATCCCTCCGATCGTTCCAATGGAAAAGAAGGTACCTTCCAGTAAAAACCCATACAACAGCAGTACGCCCGTTTGAAACACATGCAGCCAAGCTACAATATGCAGTACATCATTCCCTGTAAGCTCGTCATATTGCCACAGCCATGACGTTAGCTGCCGTCTTTCTCTTAGCAGGCTCACAATGAAACCAACGGTCGCAAGGAAGCTAAATACCGTCACCCCAAATGCAAGTAATCCTAACCACACCTCCGGTTGCCCGACGGTACTAGCGACCCACTTTCCGTCTACTCCCTTGTGAAAACGAATCATGGATAACTCCGCAGCAAACATGAGCCAATACCCAATAAACAGCATGATCGCCCATGGAGTGGACTTTTGTCGCCGTATCCCACTCGCAAGCGACAGTCCTGGTCCTGTCAGCATCTCCTCACGCTCCTATTTCACTGTATGTCTCGTCCATTCAAAAAAGTCCGGCATTTCTATTAAGATTGCAAAGCTTTGATCTGATCTTCTGCTACTTGCTTGAGATATTCATTACGCGTTCGTAAAAATCTCGTCATATACGCCTCCAGGAACAACCAATCCGCGAGCTTTCCCAAAATACCCAGCGGAGATGTGTAATCAAAAATGTCGATCATCCTCGTCTGATTGTCCGTAATCGGAATGAACTCATGCGTGTGATGAAACCGTTTGAATGCGCCAGAAACCATTTCATCCACGAAATAGCACGGTTCCTCCATCTCTGTGATTTTCACCGTCAAATTCTGCTTGATACCGAAGTGAATGGCTTCCCAGGTAACAGTCTCCCCCAGGTTTATTAGTCCGCTCGTTACTCCACCAATGGCTCTCTCCTTCGTGCTGGCGGTTGATTCCATATGCAAATCAATGCTTCTAGCAGCATCAAAGCAGACCTGTCGCGGAGCATCTATCAAAAACTCCATTCGAATAACTGGCATCCTGCATCCTCCTCTTGAAACAAAAAAAAGACAGGCAGACCCCGTCTTCTTTTCTATCTATAGCGTACTTTAGGATAATATTTAAAAAGTCGTCCTTTCAGCACCGAGAAAGTGGCGAGAACCTGAAGAAGGAGAACTTTTTAAAATTCCTTTATAGGTCGCGTCTGCCTTCCAATGCTTTGGTCAGCGTCACTTCATCGGCGTACTCCAAGTCTCCACCGACTGGCAAGCCGTGGGCGATACGCGTCACGCGAATGCCAAAAGGTTTAATCAGCCGGGAAATGTACATCGCTGTTGCTTCCCCTTCGATATTCGGATTGGTCGCCAAAATGACTTCCTTCACCTGCTCGTCACCGAGGCGCTTCAACAGGTCAGGAATGCGAATATCCTCCGGACCGATCCCATCCATAGGAGAAATCGCCCCGTGCAAAACGTGATAATACCCTTCAAACTCTCGCGTCTTCTCCATCGCTACCACGTCTCGCGGCTCTTGCACCACACAGATGATGGAGCCGTCACGGCGTTTGTCCCGACAAATATGACATGGATCGAGATCGGTAATATTGTTGCAGACCGAGCAGTAATGAAGCTGACGCTTGGCATTGACCAATGCTTTTGCCAGATCAAGCACGTCGTCCTCTTTCATATTGAGCACAAAAAAGGCAAGCCGCCCAGCCGTTTTGGGACCAATGCCGGGCAATTTCATAAAACCATCAATGAGCTTTGAGACCGGTTCTGGATAAAACATCGCCTACTCCTCTTTTCCTGCCCAATTTTTAGAACAGGCCTGGGATGTTCATGCCTCCAGTAAATTTGCCCATTTCCTTGCCTACCATTTCATCTGCTTTGCGCAGTGCATCGTTCACAGCAGTGAGCACCAGGTCTTGCAGCATTTCCACATCTTCAGGATCTACTACTTCTGGCTTGATCACGATGTCTTTGATTTGCTTATGTCCATCAATTTTCACAGTGATAGCACCGCCACCAGCAGAGCCTTCCACGATTCTATCTTTCAAGCCTTCTTGCGCTTTTTGCATTTCTTCCTGCATTTTTTTCACTTGCTTCATCATTTGTTGCATTTGCTGCATGTTTTTCATTGAGGTATCCTCCCTAAATGGTTATGAGTGTATGATTTAGTCTTTGACTTCAACAAGACCTTCTCCGACGAGCTTGATGGCTTCCGCAAAAAACGGGTCCTCTTCTGGCTCATCAGAAGCGTCTTTTTGACCAACCTGCTGGTCTACACTTTGCCACTCTTCCTCCATGACAGACAAGAGCTGCAAGGGCCTGCCCAACACCGTAGACATAACGCGCTCAATCACGCTCCGAAGCTCTGCCTCCATCGTCTTATCGCAATGGATAGCACTGTTGAAGGTTACGACAACCGCTTCATTGCCGGCAGCTACCGGTTGACCATTGACTAGCCAAGCCTGGTACTGGATCTTGATCTTTTTCAGTTCGGTCAAAATTTGACTCCACTGCCCACGCACTTGTCTCGTCAAATTCTCATCCATGGCCTTCGCGACTTCCCTGACTCTGTTCATCGGGGTTCGTGAACCACCAGAAGCCGCAGCTATGCGCCTTGGTTCGCTCTTACGCGTTTCTTCGGCCTTTTGCTGGCCGGGAGTGCTCACCTGACCTTGCATCACTTGAACCAAACGCTCTTCCAAAACGCGGATACGATTGGACATCGCGGTCAGTTCCTCGCTGTTAACGGGTGAGGCTCCCATAGATTCCGTCGCATTCGCATTAGGCTGGCACATTTTGACAAGGGTTAGTTCAACCAACACCCTTGCATAGGTCGACCATTTTAATTGCGACAAAGCCTGATTGCAGGTCTCAATCGCTGCGTAAAGCACTGGAAACGAGTACAGCTTTGCAACCTCTGCAAACTGGTCATCAATCATGGTCCGCTCGACAATCTCTTCTAGCTGCGGCGCTGTCTTCAATAACAGCATATCGCGGTAATAGTAGAGGAAATCGTGCAGGAACTGCTCCGGGTCCTTCCCTTGCACCATGACTTTATCAAATTGCTCCATGACCTGCGCAATATCATTTTCGGCAATATGTCGCGCAAGCACAGAAAAGTAAGATTGGGCAACTGTGCCCGTAATCTGCATAATATCACTAGCACGAACCTCGTCCTTGCTATAGCTAATCGCTTGGTCCAACAAGCTAAGAGCATCACGGGCTCCACCTTCAGCCATCTTCGCTACGAGCTGCAGGGCCTGCTCCTCCACCTGCACCCCTTGTGACTGGCAAATCCTTTGCAAAAGATCGACCATCACTCTCAGTGGAATTCGGTGAAAATCAAAGCGCTGGCAACGAGAGATAATCGTAGCTGGCAGCTTGTGCGGCTCTGTCGTCGCCAAAATAAAAATGACGTGGGACGGCGGCTCTTCGAGGGTTTTTAACAAAGCGTTAAATGCCTCTGTCGTCAGCATATGCACCTCATCGATGATGTACACTTTATACCTGACGTCGCTCGGGGCAAATTTCACTTTGTCGCGAATGTCGCGGATCTCTTCAACACCCCGGTTGGATGCCGCGTCGATTTCCAGCACATCCGTTACAGAACCGTTGGAGATGGCTCTACACGTATCGCATTGATTGCATGGCTCGCCATCTATGGGCTGCTCGCAGTTCACTGCTTTCGCCATAATTTTGGCTGCACTTGTTTTTCCCGTACCTCGGGGACCGTTGAATAAATAGGCATGGGACAGCCTATTTTCGCGTAAAGCATTACGCAAGGTTGTCGTAACATGCTCTTGTCCGACTACGTCTTGAAAAGTCTGCGGTCGGTATACGCGGTATAGCGCGGTATAAGCCATGTTCGTGTGACACTCCCCATCTGCACAGTCCTCTTCTATATCCTATTCAGTATACACGATTGCCACCGTTCGTACAAAGTGAACGGACATGTCTCACTTAAAAAACGCCCCGTTCACAATTGTGCGGGACGCATTCTACACCTAATATGGCAGCATGATATGGAAGGTCGTCCCAAACCCTTTGGAGGAGACACGGATTTGACCGCCAATATCGTGAATGATTTTTTGGCAGACAGACAATCCGAGCCCTGTCCCTTCCTCTTTTGTCGTAAAAAACGGATCAAAAATCTTATCAATAATGTAAAGCGGAATACCTGGACCTGAATCGTGAATATCGATACTCACTTTATCGCCATCCTGATCGAAATGATGGGAAATCTGAAGCGATCCCTGCTCTCCCATTGCTTCTATTCCATTTTTGCAGATATTAATGAACACTTGCTTCAATAGCTCGTTATCCCCGACGACCATTGGAAGCTTACCGCAAGAGGCAAACTGGACATCAATTCCGTACAGATTCGCCTGCGACTCGACGATCGGCAAAATTTCCTCAAAAACGGTATTTAAGTCGACCATGGAATATTGAATATTACGCGGCTTGCTCAATAGCAGGAATTCACTGACTAAAGAATTGATGCGATTGATTTCTGTGAGCATGATTTCGGTGTACGTTTTCTCCCTCTCCATGCCACTGTCACCAAATAACTTGAGGAACATTTGCAGAAAACCTTTGATCGAGGTAAGGGGATTGCGAATCTCGTGTGCTGTACCAGCAGCAATTTGCCCGATCATCGCCAAGCGTTCATTCCGCTCGAGCTTTTGGGCGAAGGATCGCAGGTTTGTTATGTCTTTGAAAAGAATAAACGCCCCCACTATTTTCCCTGACTCGTCTTGGAGTGTATTTGCGTCGACAATCAGCTCATAGCGTTGGTTGTCATTCGTCCAGGAAGTCGCGACATTTTGCAGCTTTACGCCTTCCAACAGTTCTTTTTTAATGAACCGATGCGGTTCGGGGATGCCGCTAAATACTTGATCGACGTGCTTATTGATGACGTCCAGTCTCTCCATACCCAGTAGCTTACACGCCGTCTGACTGGCTTCGATAATGATCGATTTCTCGTCGAGGATAAACAAGCCCATGCTTGTATCATAGGTCAGTTTGGTCAGCAATCGTTGCGATAAAAGCTGATCGCTTTCTTTTAGGAGTTGGGGAAAATGAATCATGTACAGAAGTTCTTCTGCTTGCTGTGCCATGATCATGACAGATGTGTTCCTGCATTTCCCTTGTTTATCACGCCATTCCAGTTCGACCTCGCCTTTGGTTCCCACTTCTTCTTCCCTTCGCAAATATTCCTCATACAGGTGCTCTATGGAACCTCGATGGGGAAGAAGAGAGCTGATTGGCTGATTGACTAGTTGATCGCGTGAATATCCGGTTACACGAAGCAGTTGTTCGTTGACCTCCACGATACTACCCGCTTGATTCACCAACAAAACGGCAGTAGGCAGTTGATGCATGAACCGCTGCAATCGACCGGACGAGCCAACGAGATGTAACGAAGAAAGTGCACTCATTGCTTGTCCCTCCTGGCCTATGACGTATTTTGAAAGGAAAGAAACCGAAATCCTTTCCGCCTATTATGAAAATTCGTGAAAATACTCATAAAACCTTCATTCTATCCGCTTGAAAAGCATGGAAATGTTTCGCTAGTTATCGTCAAATTGCAACAAAAAATAATTGGATCGTAAAATAAACATAAACAAAAATAGCATGCTTCCCTTTGGAAACATGCTATCTGTACATGCGTGATAAGTACCGTGCACCTATCTTCGATAATTCTTATCCAAGCGTTACTTATGGTAGCAGCTCAGAGCAGGCTACCCTGCGGCACACGCGATGATCCACTTATGGCTGCTTCCTTCCGGACCTGACCAGATTCATGGGTTCGCGTTGCACAGGACCCGCTCCTCAACACCGCCGCCATAAGGCAGCCTCACATAAGAAAACCTAGGATAGGAATTCAACCCCGCTATTGCGGATTGCAGGTTACAGGGCACCGCAACCTCCCCGTCTAGCACGGTAGAATTAGAATACCAAAGTTAATAGCCGATAGCAAGGAGTAAACCTATCCAGTGTTAGGAAATCTCTCTATCCTTACTAACTCTTCCCTTGCAATCCGCCGATTGTGTAATCTGAATAGCTCCATCCTCAAAAGCCTTCTTAAAAATCGAAACAATGGAGGGATCAAACTGTGTTTCTTGGCATCGCAGAATTTCTTCGTATGCCTCATTTGCTGACATGTCTTTGCGATAGGAACGTGTAGAAGTCATCGCATCAAACGTGTCTGCAACGGCAAGAATACGCCCAATCAGCGGGATTTCTTCCCCTTTGAGCTGATCAGGGTAACCTTTTCCATCCCATCGCTCATGATGATGCCGCACCCCTGGACTGATATGAGACAGGTTTTCTATCTGCTCCACAATTTTTCCACTGATGATGGAATGAGTTTTCATGCATTCATACTCGTCAGGTGAGAGCTTTCCTGTTTTTAAAAGGACGTGATCCGGAATGGCTACTTTTCCGATATCATGCATTAATCCAGCATAACGTAAATCATCTCGTGAAAAGGCAAGCTGCTCCTGTTGCTGTAAATAATCATAGATGATAAGGGCGTAGTGTGTAACTCGTTCTGAATGTCCTGCTGTATAAGGGTCCTTCATCTCTACGGCTAAATAAAAGCTGCGAACGATTTGATCCAGGCTCTGTTGCGAATACTGCCGCTCTCGGGTAATTAACGAATGCATCTGTTCTGCCATGGTGTTGAACTTATTCTCCAATAGCGTTATTTCTTTCATTCCCTGTATCGGGACGCGTATAGAAAAGTCCCCTTTCAACAAGGAGTCAGTGGCGGATACCAAGCTATAGATCGGCTCACCAATCCATTTTGATAAACGATGAGCCACATAACAGGCAAATAAAACAACGATAAAAAGGGTGACAAAAAAGATGAGGTTCAATCGTTGTAATCGTTCATTAATCCCCTCTCTTGGCAACCACTCAAAATAAGCACCACCGCTTTTTTCAGATACTTGACGGTATACATAAATGTCCTTGCCTTGGATGAGCAAAGAAAAGAGTCCTTTTTCATTGGATTGTTCCCACTGATTGCGCACCATTTCATAATGAGGAAGCCCCGAAACATGGCTTCCAATCATCGCTTTATCGGTGTGAATCATAATGGTTCGGGAGGGGGAAAGTACCATCATGCCATACTCTTTTGGAACGACGTAGGTACGGACCCAGTCAGTCAATTTATCGAGATCGATTTCCACCAATAAGTGTCCCGTAGCTTTTGGAGTCAAACCCTCCAGGCGCTTCTCGAGAAAAAATGATCTTGGATACTCCTCTTGCTCTCTTTTGGTTAGAAAGTCTATCCTGTTCTCTCCGGTTCCCCATTGCTCTCGTTCCATAAATTGATTATCCGCACTCCAGCTCTTATCTTCGCGTAAAGAGAAAACTCTCCCATCCTCACCAAGAAAAACAATATTGCCTACCACGTTTTGATTGTGGGAGAAGCGCTCGAATAGATTTTGGACGGCTTGTTCCTGCGATGGCAATCCTCGCCGGATGCCATTTTTATTTCCTTCTACAAAAGGTGGTCCGTCTGTCAAACGCACAGTCAGCCTATTCGCCAATTCATCGGTATCCTTTTGGATAGACTGAAAAAGAGACAAAAGACGTTCATCGACGAGTCCTATATTCGCATCCATGTTCGTCTTGTATAGCTCAAATACTGCCTCTTTGGCTTGATCATAAAAAAGGAAGCAAATAAAAATAGTAGGACCTAGAATCAATAATAAAAATGTGGAAAATAATCGATCCCTCCACTTCAGGTACACAAGCCTCCCCCTTTTTTCTCAGCTGTTCACTAATCCTATAGCTACACCATTTGTAGTGGGTACGATTATATAGTGTCACTTCACTATTTCCCGCTGGGATCAAACGTAAACCTTTGTTCGAACCAAAAATGGAATCTTTTTCATCCATAGACAAACGGACGCTGTCGTAATATTCTAGCTAAGAATTATTATCGTATGTGAGGAGATGCATCAGATGAGATACATCCTCCTGGTTTTTCTCGGAGCATGTAGTTACGGCATACTATCAACCATCGTAAAGCTTGCCTACAAGCAAGGCTATTCGCCCGCAGAGGTAATTGGTGGGCAAATGTTTTTGGGCTTTGTGCTGACCTGGATACCCGCTCTTTTCTTCCTGCGGACCAAGCCTCCCCTTCGCCAGTTGCTACTATTGGTCGCTGTCGGTCTGACTGTCGGTTCGACGGGAATGATGTACTACAATGCCCTGCAATATATCCCAGCCTCGATCGCCATCGTCCTTTTGTTCCAGTTCACGTGGATGGGCGTACTGATTGAAGCTGTGATGACTCGAAAGATGCCTGGAAAGGAGACGATTTTTTCCCTCCTGTTGCTGCTGACAGGGACACTTTTTGCAGGAGGAATTTTTGAGAGCGGTGGA
This sequence comes from Brevibacillus brevis NBRC 100599, assembly GCF_000010165.1. NCBI lineage: Bacteria > Bacillati > Bacillota > Bacilli > Caryophanales > Paenibacillaceae > Brevibacillus > Brevibacillus brevis. Next base: position 70,251 of record NC_012491.1, on the reverse strand, counting down.
TTGGCCCAATTTCATATCCTGGGTGTCATATTCGGCCTTCTCTCAGCCGTTTCTTTTACGTTGTTTATTTTGTTCAGCGGGAAAACCGCCATTTCTGTTAATCCGTGGCTTCGTAGTTCCAGCATGGCGACGGGCTCTTTTCTGTTGGCCAGCCTGATTTACCCACCTGCTTTTCTATTCAACGGAGCATTGTTGGACGGGTTGTTTCCATACGTATTTTTACTCGCCTTTTTCGGGATTTTGATCCCGACGGTTTTTTTCAATTATGGTATGCCCCACATCGGACCGGGGATGGGAGCCATATTGGGAGCAGCTGAGCTACCTATGGCTGTACTCTCCTCCTATGTCATTCTGAATGAATCTGTCTCTATACTCCAAGTCAGCGGTGTCCTGATCATTTTACTCGGAATCATCTTGCCGGAATGGCTGCGCCAGCGAAACATTCGAAGAAACAAGGTTACCTCATAAACGTTGTCCAAAGCCCATCCATTGTGCCACTACCGCACAGACGGACGGGTTTTTTTATGATAAAAATAAAAAAACCTCTGCTCCACGCAGAGGGGTTGTTGACTTCGTCATTATTCCATTCGGGTTACTCTTTTCGATCAGGATCGATCATCAGTGGCTGTGGCGCAGCTGCCATGCTTTTTTGTTTTCTCCAAACGGTAAATCCATAATAAGCAGCAGCAATGAGAACGAGTACACCTAATACAGAAAAAATCACAGTTCGATTATTTAACAAGGCCACATAAGAAGTAAGCAGCTCCACCTTATTTCCCATGAAATGACCAAGCAAAAACAAGATCAGTGTCCATACAAAACCGGTTGTGTACGAAAACAGAGCGTACCGTGGAAACGTCATTTTCCCGATCCCGACCAAGTAAGGAACCACATGCCTGACGACAGGAAAGAAATAGCTGATACATAGAGCGTAGCTTCCGTAACGATCGAGCAGCGACTGCGCTTGCTCTACATACTTGTTCATTCCTTTTTTGCGACTAATCCAGTTCAGTGCAGGTGCACCTAGCCATCTCCCGAGCACATATCCCAATGACAGCCCAGACACAACACCCAAATAGGTTGCAATAAATGCAGGAAAGACATGCAGAAGTCCCATCGAGGTCAGCACTCCCGCAGACAGCACGATCACCTCGTCAGGAATCGGCATACCAACAATCCCTAGCCATAACATAAAGAAAAGCGCAAAATACCCAAACTGACCCACAGACTGGGACAGCATATCGACAATCATTTTGAAATCCTCCTAGCCAACACCCTTACCATCATCCTTTCGGCAGATGTAGACAAAGGCAGGTGGCAGATTCAATGGAACCATTTTCACCGATACTTGTTCAAATACAGAGGAAAGCTGCTTTTTCATTTGCAGCGAATATTGAAAGGCGACAAATACTCCGCCTGGTTTTAGCGCATGATATACCTGATCCATAATTTGATCACGCAGCTCTTGTGGGAAGTTGGCAAATGGCAATCCTGACAAAATACAGTCGGCTTTCCCCAGTCCTGCGTCCGTAAGAACCCGATTCAAATCTACCGCATCTTCGTGGAATCGTACATCGGGAAATTGTGGTTCCAACCTCATGCGCATCTTGGTCTCCTTTTCAAAGGATACCAGTACGGCTTCCGGTTTTTTCTTTTGCTCGATCCACTTCGTAAAAATCCCCGTTCCTGCTCCTAATTCCACAATTGTATGTGCTTGCTCCCAGTCGATGGGCGCAACCATTTGTTTACAAAGCGCACGGGAGCTAGGAGTAATACTGCCAACTTGGCCAGGTGACCGCAAAAAATTATAGAAGAACATCATCCGATCCTTCATGCTGGATGGATGATGACAATCGATCATCATGTTTATATACTCCCTTCTCAGTTCTTGCTTATCCATATATCATATCCAAAAAACATTACGAATTATCTACCAAAAACAAAAGATTTTCTTACTACTATAACAGTAAACGAATGTAAATAAAAATTCCTCCGTCTATAGTCGGAGTAAATAATCACGCTTATGATGGTTTTTTGAGTGATTTCTATACGTTACAATGTCACTAGATCAAGATTTACATCGAATCAAGGAGGACTTATTTATGGATTATAGAGGTGTAAAAGTCATAACGCACGCTAGCACATTTTTTGCACCGATCCTTGTGCCCATTCTGGTCTGGCTGCTCGTACAAAATCGTGACGCCAAAAATATGGCGCTGCAAGCTTTGTTCTTCCATATCATTATGACGGTGCTCATCGCGATTTCCTGGTTCTTCACCTTCTTGTTGATCGGGATTCCGTTCCTGATTGTGTTTGGACTGATGGCGATCTACTACCCGATTAAAGGTATCCTTTACTCCTTAAATGGACGCCCGTTTTCCTACCCATTCGTTGGTGGGATTGGCCGATAATCTCGATACACAACAAAGACCAGCTATCCTTTGGTAGGAAGCTGGTCTTTGTGTTCAGGTAGAGCCTAATTTCAATCGAGATTAGGAGCCTACTGTGAAGCGCTCATTTTGATGCTTCGGATTTTCGATTTCATCGAGCATCGCCACTGCATAGTCAGCGTAGCTCACATAGCTCTGTCCGTTCGCGTTCACTAACAGATGGTCTTTTCCGAGTCGGTACGCGCCTGTTCTCTCTCCTGCTGCGTCAAAAAAGGCAGATGGACTGATATACGTCCATTGAATGCCGTTTGATTCTTCCAATACACGCAAGTACTCTCCATGCTTTTGTGCAGTTGCCAAGTAAGCCTTAGGGAAATCAGGAGTTTCTACTAGGCGCAGTGTTTTGGCTTCGTCTACAAACAAACTGCCTGCACCACCTACAACGAGCAAACGAGTAGAAGGAGCACCCTTCAATGCTTCAATCAGAGCCTTCCCAGACTCGACATGCAGATGTTCTTGACCTGCTGGTGCGCCAAAAGCGTTTACGACTACGTCAAATCCATTCAAATCTGCTGCTGTCAGGTCAAACACATCTTTCTGAATCACAGCTACATCTTTTTGCTCGATTTTGGATGCATCACGCACAATCGCTGTCACTTGATGGCCACGATCCAACGCCTCTTTCATAATTACCTTACCTGCTTTACCGCTTGCTGCTACAATTGCAATCTTCATGATGATATTCCCTCCGTTTTGTATGTTTTAGATGTAACTTGATTAGTTACAACACTTCCAAAAAGAATAGGCGTTTACCGCATCGCCTTGTTGTAATCATTTTAGTTACAACGAAACGAAATGTCAACCCTGTTTTTTTAACAAATAAAAAAGCACCGGGGTATTCACACATACACCAGGTGCTAGCTGTTACTTCTTTTTTTTCGGACCACTCCAGGTGATGAACCCGCCTTGCAGGTGAGCCATCTGCGAAACGCCGTGTTTCTTTAAAATTTTTGCTGCCCGCTTGCTACGCATCCCGCTCCGGCAGTATAGCAATATATCGTTTTTGCTGGAAATTTCTTTTGCACGTTGGTCGAGCGCAGACAAAGGGATATTCACTGCTGATGGAATGTGACCCGCTTTATATTCGTGCGGTTCGCGTACATCGATGAGCAGCACCCTGCTTTTTTGGTTAACCCGTTCCTTGAACTGATCTGACTTGAGATTTTCCAACCCCTTTACAGGAAGGAAGCGAGAGATGAGATACCAAATAATGACCGCATAGGCGAACAGCAAAAGAATCGTAGTGAAACTCATAGGAAGCTCCTCTCCAAAATCGGTTTAACGGCTCTTGACCAAAAGCTCTACGGCTTCTTTCACCAGCTTGCTCGTGTCTCCTCCAGCAGCCTGTTCCTCTAACAAACAGCGTTGCAGGTTTTCCGCTACAATCTGGGCAATCGCCTTGTCTGAAGCGTTGCGAACGGCAGAGAGCTGCGCTACTACGTCTTTGCAGTTTTTCTGCTCGTCCATCATTTTCAGCACACCGCGGACTTGTCCTTCGATTCGTTTTAAACGTCTTTTGATATCGTCACTATAGTTGTAATCCATAAGAATTCCTCCTGTTTCCCGACAAGGCATACGTATCAATCTTGGAACTAACTTACATACAGGTATCTTATGCGAAATACAGGCAATGTCAAGCCAAGCGCCTACGCGGGCTGTATTAAATAAACAGGTTTACTTTTGCCTGTGTCGCATCCCCCAAATAAGCAGCTACACCTGCATACTCCATTCCGTCAAGCAATTCCTCCTGCTTGAGGCCGAGCAAGTCCATCGTCATCGTACAAGCGACCAGCTTCACTCCCTGCTCCTGTGCCAGCTCGATGAGTTGTGGAAGCGTCAGGGCATTGTGCTTTTTCATGACATGCTTGATCATTTCTGGCCCCATGCCCATCATGTTCATTTTAGACAGTCCGAGCTTCTTGGCGCCCCTTGGCATCATCCAACCGAACGCTTTTTCAAGCCATCCCTTTTCTACCTTCACGATCTCGTCTTTGCGCATCGTATTGAGTCCCCAGAAGGTGAAGAAAATCGTGACATCATGATCATAGGCAGCAGCTCCGTTCGCAATAATAAAGGCTGCAATTGCTTTATCCAAGTCACCGCTAAACAACACAATCGTCGTTTTTTCTTTTTGTTTTTCCATGTAAGAACACTCCTTCATAATACTCATACTTGTATAGGTATAAAAATAAGCGAAAGAAGCTTTTGCAACGAAAAGCGTCTTTCCTTATAGAATGTCACTCCAAATCTTGATCGCCGTTGCACAAATCAGCACAATCAGGCCATAACGCAAATATTTCACATCGCTCTTGGCGCTGACCATACTGCCCACCGGCGCCCCCAAAACACTTCCGATGACCGTATACAAAACGGGCAAGAGCGGAATTTGCCCACCCGACAGCTTCCCGATCACACCACCTATTGCGGAGATGAATACAATAGCCAATGATGAGGCAATCGTCACCCGCGTAGGTATTTTCAGCACGGTCAGCATGATCGGAATGAGGATGAACGCTCCCCCTGCACCGACAATCCCGGATACGATTCCTACAACAAATGCAGCACCAGCAGCAATAAAGCGATTATATGCGACCTCCCCTGCTGCCGCTTCTGTCCCTCTATTTTTCACGAGCATCAAAATCACAGCGATGATTGCCAGTATCCCGTACACCAAATTAATGCTTTCATTCGCCAAGTATCGGGAGAGAGCTGCACCAATCAGGCTTCCCGCCAAGATGCTTACCCCCATATCTCTGACGAGTCCTTTATGAATCAGGGGCGAGTTTTTCCCGTTTCTTTTGCGGAAAGCCAGTACGCCAGACAGCGACGCGAAAAATACTTGAAACATCGATATCACCGAAACTTCTTGGGCGGAAAACTGCGCTACCCCTAGTGCCGGTGGTATAAACAGGAGCATCGGATAGCTGATGATCGCTCCGCCAATCCCAAGCAACCCGGAAAAAAAGGAGCCGACAAAACCGATAGAGACCATAAGCAGAAGCTGCAAAACGTCCATATATCCTCCTTGCATTCCTACCTAACACATCGGAATGCTCAACCCTCTTTTCAAATGAACCATCTTCAAGTAAAATTAATTCCAAGTAAATAACTATGAATAAGGTGATTTCAATGATTCCCTTTTTCAAATCCATTTTTCAGCATCGGTGCCCCACCTGCCAAGAACCTTTGCGCTCACACAATAATGCCTTGTTCAGTGAAAAGCAGTGCCCAAATGGCCATTACAAAGAAGAAATCTATACGCACCTTGGCGTACGTATCGTTTATGAAAATCAGGAGTAAGCGAGCACGACACGAACCGTTAGCGGCTTCATCCAAAAGTGCTCGCTTCTGTCTCCCTACAGCTTTTTCACTAAAAATTTGTATACACCGTTCTCAACCTCATGGGAAACCAGCTCATTCCCGGTTTGCTTGACCCAAGCGGTGAAGTCGTTCAGAGAGCCTTTGTCCGTCGAGAGTACCTCCATGGTTTGACCAGATTGCATTCCGTCCATTGCTTTTTTTGCTTTGACGATTGGCATCGGGCAAGCCAGGCCTTTTGTATCTACCACCATATCCGCCATTTTTTATTCCTCCTGTTATATAAATGCGTGATCAAAAGACGATTTTTTGAACTACCTCTTGGTTATTTATCGTGAATGGCGCAGCGATTTGGCCCTACTTCCATCTCTTGTTGTTCCTCTTCGCTCGGTTTTAATTTCCCCATGTTCACTTGACGAATTTCTTGGTACGCATTCGGCTGCGGCGGCAAATGATGCGTAACGATATGCCGGAATTCACTTTCATCCGCAATCGTTAGCCCTGGATTGTTGCGATACAAGTCACCCAACCGGGCAGATACGACACCCATTGGACCAATCTCCGTGTAGCTGCCAAAATGAGCAGGCAGCACGACTAAATGCTCGGGAAGCTCTTTATATCGATTATACAAGGTGTTATGCAGGTCTCCCACCCAATCTTCTGCTTTCCCAGCCAAATCCGGACGTCCGATCGAAGCTACGAACAGACTGTCTCCTGTGAGAAAATACGTATCATCGACAAGCAGCGACGTACTCCCGATGGTATGTCCGGGGGAGTAGATCGGCAGGATCGCGATTTTGGTTGCACCCACCTGGATTTCCTGCCCTTCCTCTAGCTTACGATAGAAATACGTAACTTCTTCCGCATCTTTTTCTGGAAGCCAATACGATGCATCGAGTCGTTCTGCCAGCTTCTTTCCACCAGAAATATGGTCGGCGTGCAGATGGGTATCGATGGTGTGCTTAATCGTCCATTGATGCTTTGCTGCAAATGCTTCGTACACATCCGTCATCCGCAATGTATCGACGACAGCCGCTTCCCCTCCTGATACGATCATGTAAGACAAGCAGCCTTTCCCAATGCGGACAAACTGATAAATCGCACCGCCATCACGGAGTTCTCCCACCTTCACTGGCTCCAGATGATCACTCCACGCCTTCATGCCTCCTTGCAGGTAAGAAACATCCGTAAAACCCGCTTCTGCCAGCATCTCTGCGACAAAAATAGACGAGCCCTCTTTTGCACAGACAACCAACACCTTTTGATGCACAGGGATTTTCTCCAGAACACTCTCCACCCCATCCAGCAAATCAAAGTAAGGGATGTTCATGCTCACGACTCGATGCCCTTCGATTCGCCAATTCTCATAATCGCTCGTATTGCGAACGTCTAGAATAAACAATTCCTCCTGCGCAAAGAGAAGCTGCGTTAGCTCGTGTGCTGTCATCACCTTCACACTTGTTTGTTGTTCCATCATCTTTCCCTCCCCCTTATTGTTTTTCTACCGGGCCATTCCAGCCGGACATACCCGGTAGCACATTGGTGATTTTGGTAAAACCTTTTTTGGCCAGCAACTGACATGCCATGTCGCTGCGTTTGCCGGATCGGCAGATCATGTAGATGTCGTCATCGAGCTGTAGCTCATCCAAACGCTGCTCTAATACTCCCAGGGGTATTGAAATAGCTACAGGAATGCGGTGAAAAGCGTATTCTGCCTGTTCTCGCACATCAATGAGCGTCAGCTTCTCGTTGGCTTCCAGCTTTTTTTGCAGTTCTTCATTAGATATGGTCCGCAAGAAATTCGTCTCCTCCTTCACCTCATGGGTACTCGCTTTTCGCAGGAAATGCTTCCATACTTCCCCCTCCTGAATCGAGCCCAAATATTCATGCCCCGTATTGTTTGCCCAGCTCTTCAGGTCAGCCAATGACCCTTTATCCGTCGCCTGTACCTCCATCACTTGACCCGGTAACATCTCTTCCATTGCTTTTTTTGTACGTACGACAGGCATTGGACATGCCAAGCCTTTGCAATCTAATGTTTTATCAGCAGAAAAATTCGATTGTACGGACATGTTGTCTACCTCCTACTTTTTGAATGAAAATGTGATCAATCAACTTTATACATATACCCCTATGGGTATTATAATATGCGCCTCGTTTTTCTTTGTCAATAGTCGAAACGTGACCGACCTACTCTTTCATACGTATTTTCTTAGAAATGAACTTGTATCAACATGGAGGCGCCCAATGAAACTAGCTGACCGGATGAAGGAAAAGAACACGAAGACAACAGAGCTGTCTATTTGGGGACCATACTTACGGGAAGAATGGGAAAAGCATTTTGCGAGCCATCTGACCGAAGAGGATAAAGAGAGGATTTTTCTCAAAAATAAAGACGGCTACCAGGGGTATCTGTGGCATTTATTCAGCTATAAACTGAGAGATTGTCTTGAACGCGAGGAAGCGGATGAAGCCTTTCAGCAGGTGGCCCATGAGTCGTACTATGTGTTTTACCAGCTTGCTAACGAAGTTCTGATTTTGGAAAATGCTGCGAGGTTTTCTGTCGCGGACTTGGAAAAGGAATACGATGTGTACATCGTGGATAAGGACTTTACGTGGACGTATGTGAAGACCCATGAAACCGAGTGGTGCGGGCCTTATTTTTGTAAGAAGTAGAATGGGGAAAACAAAAAGAGGAAGCATTCGGATACCTTTAGGGGTATACCGCTATGCTTCCTTTTTTGATGGATGGGTTGATTATCGTTTTTGGAGATACTGCAAACTGTTTTCCATGATTTCTTTGAAAGGGGGAGCAACAATTTCTTGTCCCCATAATCTTACCCAGAGGTCTGTATTCGGATTATCAACAGCTATGTAAACCAATAGCTTTGGATCATCGCTTGGTGCAAATCCGATAAATGAATACGTATATTTTCCATCGATGAAATTTCCTTGCTGGTCGCGTTTCTGCACTATTCCTGTACGCCCAGCGACTGTATGCTCTTTTATGGAAAAGGCTGTATCTGAGCCAGGTTTGTTGTTTACTAACGTCTCTAAAATTGCTCGAACCTGTTTGGCTGTTTCTACTGATATGACTCGACGCCCTTTGTCAATGTGATTCGTTTCCTCCCTCGTGACATGTGGTTTCATCAATTCACCCCCGTTGGCGATGGCCCCGACAGCAGCTACTTGTTGAATGGGAGAGGCAGAACCCCCAAGTCCATAAGCTGCCATTGCCTTATCATAGGGAGTATCCATGTTTGGTATCTTTCCAGACTGTTCATTTAATTGTTCTGTGCCCGTTTTCGCTCCAAAACCGAACCGTTCAAAATATTGCTGTAACGAGTCCTCTGGTATCCGTTCACTGAGCTTGGCAAAAGCGACTTGAGAAGAACGTTGGATACCCTCTAAATACGCAATCTGTCCCCAGCCCTTCCCAACATTATGGTCTTTTATAAACTTGCCCGGGGTAATCTCGTAAGTTCCGGACTCATAAGTTTCGTAGTTCTTATACTTCCCCTCTTCAATAGCAGCCGCCAACGTCACGATCGGAAATGCGACCACAGGATCTGACATCGCCCTGACTATGTGTGGAACTCGGTCAGTTGGTCTTTTCAGATTCCCCATCCCAAGAATTTCTCCGTTATTTGGATCGGTAACAATTACCGTCATATTTTCAGGCTGATAGGCTTTGTTGGTCTTATGTATCGCTTCTTCTATATAGTCCTGAATTTGTGAATCGAGGGTCAGAACCTTATCTGCTTGGGATGTCGTTCCTGCGGCTTGTACCTTTTGACTCCCCTCAGTATTCATCTGTTGTGCGCTCGGCACGGCCTCCGAAGGCATCCACTGATAAGCGATAAACAATAAAGCCAATGAAGCCAATGAAGCAACTGCGCCTCCGATTACCTTGGCATATTTTTTGCGCTTTTTCATTTGTTCGAGCAGCTCCCTTTCTCGACGGATATGACCCGCGATTTCACGTCGTTTGTCCTCGTCCATCTGAAGCGACGGAAATGCTTGCAGCACTGTGCTTATCTCTTTTTCTTCAAAAGATGGCGTCATGTAGATTAACCTCCCTGCCGCTATTGCCTATTTGTTTTTGCAATTCCTTGATCGCACGATGGAGCGTCGTGCTGACTTTTGCTTCACTCCAGCCCAAGATTTCTGCCGTCTCTGCTGTAGATACTCCCTCGATCAACCGCAGGATGAGAACTTCTCGATACGTGCTTTTCAAGTGATTCATCGCTTCATATACTTCTTGCAACTGTTCCTTTAACACCAATGCCTTCTCAGGTGTACGCTCTTTGGAAGTGAGGAGTCGGAGGACGTTTTCGGGGAACCAGTCCATCATTTTTTGCTTTCGCCTATTATCAATCGCTGTATGGCGTGCGATGGTCAGAAGCCATGTCTTGGGCTGTGCCCTTCCTTCGTAGCCTGATAAGGCTCTAAGCGCCTTTGTAAAAACTTCTTGGACTAAATCCTCGACATCTCTCCGTCCGGTAAAATACGCGAGGTAATTGTAAATATCATGGCCGTATTGCTGGAACCATCGCTCTATTCGGTCATCGGAATCCATTCGTACGCTCCTTTTTATGGGTTTGTACCTTATTAGACGCAAAAATGAGATTTGCTTACAGTTTTTTTGATAGAAAAAAGAAAATGCTGTCCCACCTAAGCTTTTATCTAGGAGGACAGCACCTTTTGACGATAATACGTTATTCAGTGGAGGCGTTTAAAAATGGAGAAAAAAAGTGTTAGAGAGACTAGAGTCTCGGATTATCGTGATATTTATTTGTAACCATACCATCAAGTTAATCGGATATATCCTTGGAGGTCCCTATGAATTGCTCTTTTCCAAAAAAAACGCTTCTTCTGCCGCCCAAGCAAACAGAAGAAGCAGTCTGGTTTTGAATTATACTTTGAACTTGTTGATCTGCTCCTGAAGCTCCTCCGCCATCTTCGAGAGGGAATCCGCTGACGAAGCGATCTCCTCTGTGGAAGCCTGCTGCTGCTCCGTAGCGGCAGATACGTTATGCACGCCACTAGATGCTTCCTCTGCAATCGCCGAAATCTGTTCTACGTAATTGACGACCTCGTCCGCGCTTGCCGCCATCTGTTCAGCGCCTGCGGATACTTCCTGAATCTCACTTGCCACCTTGTTGACTGCATTCGAGATATTCTCGAATGCCTGTCCGGCTGCTGTGACAATCTCCATGCCGCTTCGCGTCTCGTCGCTGTTCATTTTAACGGCTTCAACCGCTTGCCTTGTATCATTCTGGATCAGCTGCACGAGGTCAGTAATTCGCTGCGCAGACAATGAGGATTCTTCGGCCAGCTTCCGAACCTCTTCGGCAACGACAGCGAATCCGCGACCATGCTCCCCGGCTCTGGCGGCCTCAATCGCCGCATTCAGCGCCAGCAGGTTCGTCTGACTTGCCAAATTGTTAATGACCTCGGTGATCGTTCCAATCTCTGCCGAACGTTCTCCCAGACCCATAACCAGCTCGGAAAGGGACGTGATGGAATTCCGGACAGCACTCATCTGTTCGACCGCTGACTTGATAATCATATTACCTTCCTCAGATTGTTTGGCCGCGTCAACGGCCGATACCGATACGCTCTGTGCCAGCTGTGCGATCTGTTCCGAACTCAAAGCCATTTCGCCCATGGCCTGCGAGGAGTTCTTGACAATATTGACCTGTTCGGAGGTACCTACGGCCAGTTCCTCGACCGTTTGGGAAATTTGCTCCGATGCCTGCGCATTTTGCTCGGCGCTCGCTAGCAGTTCCTCCGACGAAGCTGCTACTTGCTCAGAAGTCGTAGCCACCGATTCAATCATGGTGCGCAGATTCGCTGTCATCGTGTTGAAGGAAGCCGCCAGCGTGCCCAACTCGTCCTTGTTACGCAGTACAATCGTCTCGCCCGTTAGATCGCCACTCGCGATTCGGACAGCGGCCTGATTCATTTTCTGGACAGGTTTTGAGATGATGTGTGACATGAAGAAGGCGATGAGCAGTGCAATAACAGCCGCTACGGACGTAGACACCAGAATGATAACAAACGCTTGCTGAGAAAGCTCTGAAGCGCTTTGACTAACCTGTCCGGCCCCCTCACTGTATATATCGATCAAGTTCTTGATATTATCATTGGCCTCGTACCACAATGGGTAGGCCACGCTATGTAACTTGCTTGCCTCATCATATTTGTTTTCTCTGCCCAACTTCACGAACTCAGGCATTTTTTCCAAGTATGCATCGTATTTGCTGTTAAACTCTTCGAACAGATTGGCAGCCTCACTGCCTTCCTTATTACTGGCATACACAAGCGTCTTAAGTTGCTTCCGTTCATCCTCGATTTTGACGAGCAGTTGATCCAGAACCTTCTTCTGCTTCGTGAGCTCCTCCTCGTTCTGTTCAACGATAATATCGAGCGCAAGACGCTCCACATCCGAAATGTCTCCATTCATCGTGCCAAGAAGGGTAACTGCTGGCATCCATGACTTATTGATATCCCCAGATATCGTGGTTACTCCTTTGATCTGGCTTAATGCAAAAACGCTGACAAATGCCAGCAACGCAACAACTGTAAGAAACCCCGCAAGTAATTTGGTGCGAAGTGAAAGCCCTGTTCTCCCCATTGTATTTCCCAACTTGCCACTCATGTTTCCCACTCCTCAGATGCAAATATATGAAACCAATAAATATATCGACATATAACGTAACGAAATGTAGAGTGAGGGAAATCGATTTTCCAGGGTCGATAATCCCATCGCAATAGCGGATGCAGCGGCATTCACAAGTGGCGGCAACTGATACAAAAAAATGAAGCATATCTCTGCCGCACTGGCAAAAATATGCTTCATTCTCTTCGATCCGAAAATCTAAGCGGAGAGAGTGGGATTCGAACCCACGCACGCCTCACGACGCCTAACGCATTTCGAGTGCGTCCCCTTATGACCACTTGGGTATCTCTCCATATTTAGTTTGTCAGAAACATTACTTACTATAGCAAAATACAGTCAAAAATGCAAGACTCATTCCTCTGTATGCCCCTTGATTTGCGCGGCTCATTAGGCCAAACTAATAACAGCACACACGATTGGTATCCGATCAGAAGAAAAGCGAGGAACATATATGAAACGTGAACGTTTGGACAAGGTGCTGGCCAATATGGCAATCGGCACGCGCAAGGAAGTGAAAGCATTAGTAAAACAGCGACTGATCGTCGTAGACGGCGTTGTCGCAACAGACCCAGGAATGCATGTCATTGCCGAGGAGCAAGAAATCCTTGTGGATGGAGAACCGCTTAACTTTAAGCGCTGGGTATATGTTTTGCTGAACAAACCACCGGGGGTGGTTTCAGCTACAGAGGACAATGTCCATGAAACCGTAGTGGACTTGCTCCCGTACGAGTGGGCAATCAAAGTGCACCCTGTAGGCCGACTGGATATTGATACAGAGGGTCTCTTGCTCTTGACCAATGACGGTCATCTCTCCCATAGCCTCTTGTCCCCGAAAAAGAAAGTGGACAAGGAGTACTTTGCCCGTATCGAGGGCCGGGTCACTGAGCGTCATGTTCAGGAGTTTGCCAAAGGCGTGGAATTAGAGGACTTCACTACACTGCCAGCCAAGCTGGAGATTATCTCTTCGGGAGAAACGTCAGAGATTCGTGTCACCATCATGGAAGGAAAGTTCCATCAGGTAAAGCGGATGTTTGCTGCTTTTGACCTGCATGTCGTGTATCTGCAACGGATTCGTATGGGCCCGCTTCACCTTGACCCGTCACTCGCCCCTGGTGAGTATCGCGAACTGACCGAAGAAGAGCTGCACATGCTGCAAAACGTAAACAAATAAAAACCGCCTGCAAACAGACGGTTTTCCAGACAGCCCGGTCATTCCTGTACCGGCTGTCTTTTTTTGCGCAATCCACGAAAGAATTCCTTGAGCATCTGCCCGCATTCCTCTGCAAGCACACCCTCGATAACTGGCACCTGATGATTGAAGCGTGGCTCCGCGAGCAGGTTCATTAATGTCCCGGCACATCCTGCCTTTGGATCGCGAGCGCCATACACGACCTTTTCGATGCGACTTTGAACGATTGCACCCGCACACATTGGACACGGCTCCAACGTCACGTACAGCGTACACCCGATCAAGCGCCATCCACCCAAGCGTTCACTCGCCTCCCGTATCGCGATCAATTCGGCGTGCAAGGTAGGGTCTTTTTGTGTTTCCCGCAAGTTGTAGCCGCGACCTACGATTTCCCCGTCGCGCACGATGACCGCACCGATTGGAACCTCACCAATCGCAGCGGCTTTCCGGGCCTCTTCCATGGCTTGTTTCATATAGTAATCATGTTCATTTTCTTGTATCACGTTTCCCTAAAGCTCCTTCAAAAAACATTCTTTCGTCCCAACAAACGGACCCTTTTACCCAAAAAAAAGTTGATTCAAGATGTTTTTGTCCCTACCCGTTCACATACTATCTGCGAGATTACATACATTAATGATGTAAGGAGAAGTATGCAAATCATTGTTAGCCTCTTTCTGGAGGGATGTGAGTGGGCTTAACCTCTGCAAATACGTTATTTGATCGCTTTCACAGTCCGACTAGAGGTCTACTGGCAAAAGAAGAAGTGTTTTCCCACATCGAACATACCATCTCATCAATAGGTGGTCCATTTGAAATTATTGTGGGGGCCGACTCTCAATTAAAAAGCCGCGGGACTTTTTTTGCTCTTGTTATCACAGTGATCCGTCCCGGCCATGGGGGTACCTTCTTTTATCACAAATTTCAGGAACGCCGGTACTCATCCTTGCAGCAGCGTATATTCCAGGAAGCGATGTACGCAGTCGGACTTGCCACAGAAGTACGCCAATATTTGCGGGACCGCCACTTAGATACTCCCATCCGCCTGCATTTTGATATCGGCACGAATGGTCCTACCCGTAAGTTTATCCAGTCTTTGTTGAGCTTAGCAGAAACCAATCACTTTCGTGCCGAGATCAAACCGAACTCCTTCTGTGCATCTACGATTGCCGACAAGTACACCAAGTAACAAAACAGGCGGATTGCTAATGGGGCGTCCGCCTGGCTTTGTTTTGCCCTTATCCTGTTGGTTCAAACAATTCGGGACAGGCTGCTGCATCTCCTGCCCACCGTGTTTTTCCCGCTCACAGAGTGATTGACAATGTACGAGACGTGAGCTATCATAAGCTTTAATTGAAGCGTTTTCACAAGGCGTGTTACTGGTAATGCAGGCATGAGCCGAGAAGATCTTTTTCTTGTTAAAAAGGTTTTTTCGGCTCTTTTTTCTGATTAACGTCATGGTTCATCGGCGTTTTTCATTAAATTGGATGTGACCGCTTGCGGTAAGCAAATACGGTCATGGACCGTTTTTGTCTATCTAAAGGTGGTGGAATGGATTGTCCCGTGAAAAGGAAAAAACGTACGCAATTACGCGTGTGTTGAACCATAATGTCGTACTCGTGGAAGAACCCGGATCCGGACAAGAAATTGTCCTGTTCGGAAAAGGAATCGGATTTGGCGCAAAACCCGGGAATACCATCCCCGCCCATGACTTGCGAGTGGAAAAGCGCTTCAGGCTCGAAAATGAAAGTCATCAGAAGCAGTATCAGAACATTCTGAGCCAAGTAGATCCTGCTGTCGTAGGAATTGCGGAAGAAATCATCGCTCTCATTGCGAGTGAGATCACGCCAGAATTGAACGAACACGTCCACGTTGCCTTGCCTGACCATATCCAGTTTGCGATCTATCGGCTCAATAACGGCATGGAGATCGTGAATCCCTTCTTGTTCGAAATCCAGACGCTGTACACGAAGGAGTACGCACTGGCGAACCGGGCAGCGGATATGATCAAAAACGCATTCGACCTGGACATTCCCGACAGTGAAATCGGATTTCTGGCCTTGCACATTCATTCCGCGATCAGCTACGTCCCAGTAAAAAAGGCTGTCCAATTCACCAACATCATCACAGAGTTGGTAAGCCTGATTGAAGAGCAAACAGCCATTACGATTGAACGCAGTACGATTGATTACGTTCGCCTCATTACCCATTTGCGCTTTGCCGTTGAGCGCATCCGTCAACAAAAATTCATCAAGAACCCGCTTTTGGACCGAGTCAAAACCACTATGCCAGAAGCCTATCAATTGGCAACAGAGCTGGCTCAATACATCTCCACCCGTCTTGAGATCGCTGTACCAGAAGACGAGGTTGGTTACATGGCTCTGCACCTTTATCGCTTATTACAACAAAATTAAATCATAATCCTGCGTGTTACTAGCTCGACTAGGCATGAGCGGTGAGATCATACGGACATAGTAAGTATGTCGTCGTATGAATTCAACCGTCTCATGCCTTTTTTGGTTCAGACGCAAAAGGAGGATATTATGCTACGCGGTCTTTTTTCCCGGAAAAAACAACAACAAGAGGTAACCTTTCTTGCACCATTAACAGGTACCGTACTCCCTCTGTCCGAAGTTCCTGATCCTGTATTCGCAGGTAAAGTCGTCGGTGATGGTGTAGCGATTCTGCCAAGTGCAGACACTCTCGTCTCCCCTGTCGATGGAAAGGTAACACATCTTTTCCCTACTCACCATGCTATCGGGCTGTCGACTGAAAGTGGTCTTGAGATATTGATGCATATTGGAATTGATACCGTGAAATTAAACGGGAAGGGCTTTACCCCATTTGTCTCGGTTGGCGATCAAGTGAAAGCTGGCGACAAGCTCATCCAATTCGACAAGAGCGTACTGGAGGATGCGGGCTGTCCGATTGTGACACCCATCGTCATTACAAACGGTGATCGGGTTGCTGAAAAAAATGTAGTGGCAAAAGCAACTGTGCAAGCAGGTCAAGAGCCACTCATGACTGTCGTCTTAAAATAAACGAAGTGCATGGTTGAGGGAGGTACAGCATGGTTCAATTTGAAGTAACCGTCAATGTAGAGGGTGGGCTCCACGCGAGACCAGCTGCTCTACTCGTGAATTGTTCGTCGCAATCTCAGTCAAAGATTACGTTGAGCAAAGGGACAAAACACGCAGATGGCAAAAGCATTCTTGGCATCATGACGTTGGGTGTCTCCCAAGGCGATACCCTGACCGTTCAGATCGACGGAGCGGATGAACAAAACGTAGCAACTGCGATTCAGCAGCTATTGGAGCAATCCTCGTCAAACATATAGTGTAAACGACGGACAGGAAGGTGAAGGATGTATGTTAAAAGGAATCCCGGTTTCCGCTGGTATTTCGATTGCCCCTGTTTTACGCCTCACACACGAAACAGCCATCACGCAGGCAGAGTCCATCACTCCAGTAGATACGACTCAGGAGCTTGGACTACTTAGCAAGAGTGTAGAGCAAGCACGCGAACAACTAGAAAAGCTAAAAGAACAAACAGAGGAACAACTAGGCTCGGAAAAGGCAGCCATCCTCTCTGCTCATATCGCCTTTCTGGATGACCCGGCATTTGTCGGGGAGATGAGTGCGCTCATCGAAAATCAACAACTCGCGGCATCTACCGCCGTTTCGCAAGTAGCGGATCAGTTCATCGCTCTCTTTGAGAGTATGGACGATGCCTACATGAAAGAGCGCGCGGATGATATTCGTGATGTGAGCCGCCGTCTAATTCGAAATATTTCGGGCGGTGACACCGTCATCTCCTACCCGGAGGAGCCTTTTATCCTGGTTGCATGGGACGTCACCCCATCCGAGACGCTTCAGCTTCCACTCCAGCATGTACGAGGAATTGTCACGGCAAAAGGCGGCGCTACCTCTCATGCAGCCATCTTGGCACGCTCTCTCGGAATTCCCGCTGTCATGGGTGCAGGCGATGCCTTGATGGAAAAAGTAGACTCCGGAAGCTTGCTGATCATCGATGGAACCTCTGGACAACTGATTGTTTCACCTGATACGGGTACACTGGCTACCTATCAGGAAAAAGCCGCGCAGGAAGAAAAGGAACGCCAATTGTACGAAGCCATTAAGGAACTGCCTGCCGAAACCACCGATGGCCACTGTGTTCACCTGATGGCAAACATGGCTGTGCCAGAAGAATCTGATGCATTGATCGAATCTGGTGTAGAAGGAATCGGTTTGTTCCGCTCCGAGTTTTTGTTCATGGATCGAAGCACCCTTCCCGATGAGGCCGAACAATTTGCTGCATACAAGCATGTAGCCGCTGCTTTTGGCGACAAGCCAGTCATCATTCGCACCTTGGATGTTGGCGGCGACAAGCATTTGCCAGCACTCGCGCTACCACAGGAGGAAAACCCGTTCCTTGGCTTCCGCGCCATGCGCATCTCGTTAGCCAGACCGGAATTGTTCCTGGTGCAATTACGCGCGCTCTTGCGTGCCAGTGCATTCGGTCGCCTGCTGATCATGTTCCCGATGATTTCCCATATGGAGCAGCTTCGTGAAGCCAAACGATTGCTGGAGCAGGCAAAAGCAGAGCTACGGGCAGAAGGGATCGCTTTTGACGAGAATATCGCAGTCGGCATGATGATGGAGATACCGGGTGCCTGCCTGCAAGCAGATGTGTTTGCGAAAGAGGTAGATTTTTTTAGCATCGGCACGAATGATCTCGTTCAATATACGCTGGCAGTAGACCGGATGAATGCCAATATCGCCGAGCTGTACAGCTACTACCATCCAGCCGTATTACGACTGATTTCCCAAGTCATCGAGGCTTCCCATCGGGCAGGTATTTGGACCGGGCTGTGTGGGGAAATGGCGGGAGATCCGTTGGCAACCAAGCTCTTGCTCGGATTGGGGCTCGATGAGTTCAGCGGTGCCGCTTCGGTCATGCCAAAAGTCAAAGAACGTATCCGCTCCACCAGCTTAGAGGAAGCGAAAAGATTGGCTGAACACGTCCTTACACTCTCTACTGTAGACGAGGTCGTTCAGTATCTGAAAGACAGAGCCTTATAAAAGGTTTTGTCGCCCGAATAGTGAAAGCGCTTCCATATTATCGATCAGAATGGTCTCTCTCCGGCTTATTCCTTGTGCCCTCATCATTTTGCCATTCATCCGGAGAGCGGCTTCCCTGATAAATTCATCCCATTCCAAGGAGGTTTTATCCTATGCTCGCTTTTCTGCAAAAGATTGGGAGAGCCCTCATGCTCCCGGTCGCAACGTTGCCAGCCGCAGCGATTTTGCAAAGCTTTGGTCTTCTCAAATTCGAGAAGGATCTCAATCTCGGCGCCTTTGGTGCATTTATGGACACGTACATCGCTCCGCTTTTGGCTGCTGGTGGTTCAGCCATTTTTGACAACCTGGCATTAATCTTTGCTATCGGTGTTGCGATTGGCTTGGCTGGAGATGCTGTTGCTGCTTTGGCCGCCGTCATTGCCTACGTCGTATTGACGAAAGTACTTGCAGCTGTTCCTGCTGCCATGCCTTTCATTGCGGATGATGTAAAACTGAACATGGGTGTCATTGGCGGTATTTTGGCGGGTGCTATTGCAGCGTTTTTCTACAACCGCTACCATTCGATCAAGCTGCCTGAATGGCTGGGCTTCTTTGGTGGAAAACGCTTCGTCCCGATCGTCACTTCCCTTTCCATGGTTGTCGTCGGCTTGATTTTCGGAATCATTTGGGGGCCGATCCAGATTGCCCTTGACTCATTGGGTTCTTGGATCGTAGGTCTCGGCGCAACTGGTTCCTTCTTCTTCGGATTCTTCAACCGATTGCTCGTTCCATTTGGTCTGCACCACGTACTCAATGCGATTGCCTGGTTCCAAATCGGTGACTTTACTGATGCGACAGGAAAAGTGGTACACGGCGACTTGCATCGTTTCTTTGCGGGAGACCCATCCGCAGGAATGTTTATGACTGGCTTCTATCCGATCATGATGTTCGCACTTCCTGGAGCGGCTTTCGCTATTATTCACTCAGCGCGTCCAGAAAAACGCAAAGTAGTTGCTTCTATGTTTATTGGTGCAGCTCTCGCTTCGTTCCTGACTGGTATTACCGAGGTAGTTGAGTTTGCGTTTATGTTTGCTGCTCCACTCTTGTATTTTGTTCACGCAATATTGACGGGTGTGTCCGGGTATATCGTGACCTCTTTGGGCATCAAGCACGGCTTCGGATTCTCAGCGGGTCTGATCGACTACGGTATCAACTACCACCTCTCTACGAATGCTTGGATGATCATCCCGATTGGTCTGGCATTCGCCGTGATCTACTACGCCCTGTTCCGTTTCCTAATCGTGAAGCTGAACCTCAAGACACCGGGACGTGAGGATGACGAAGAAATGACAACTACAGCTACGGGAAGGAACAATTCGATGCAGGATAAAGCGATCCAAGTGCTCACTCACATTGGTGGAAAAGAAAACGTCGTTAGCGTAGACGCTTGCATCACTCGTTTGCGTCTCATCTTAAAGGACGATAAGAAGGTCAATGACAAAGCTTTGAAGGACCTCGGTGCAGCAGGTGTTATGCGACTGGGTCAAGGAAGCGTGCAAGTCGTCTTCGGAACCCATTCCGAGCTGCTAAAAGAAGAGATTAGCAAGCTGTAAAAGATAAAGAATGCCCGGTCACGGTGAAATCCGTACCGGGCTTTTTTCTGCTTCCTGAATGGGTAACGGACGCGACCCGGCATCATTCCCACCATGTGTCGTACTATATGGGCATCGCGCGTTGTTTTCCAACTCCTTTTCAAACATGACTAAGCGCTCGAGAAATCCCTCGCAAGCTGGCATACTCTGTGGCGCCATCATTTCAATTTCGTAAGCGACGGTCTTTCTCCATATTTCCAGCTGCCTTCTATTTGCCTCCCAAGCGTTCAATCCATCCCACTCCTTTTGCTAAATCAGCAAACCATTCTGATAAAAAGATCAAGCATGCTGCATCGTAGCTTTTTCGCCAACACTGGCAAATGATTAGCCTTGAAGTCATATTCTCCCTTCTCGTACTTCAAGTATGTCGAAGCATTTCGAAACCCGAGTGCTTCCGCCATTTCTTGCAAGGTTAGCTTGCACTCATTACGTCGTTGCGCGATAAACGGGAGGTTGAGCCGTTCCACCAGTTATCCCCTCCTGATTTGCAAAAATGGCAAATATTTATAGTTACATCATAGCCTTTCAATTTTAGCAAAGTCAACACAGATTTTGTCATATTAGCAATCTTGTTTTTTCCGTTTTGGAAAATTGTTAGAATGGAATTGCCAAAACGATAGAGGTGGTTTCACGATGTCCATAGTTGGTCAACGCATAAAATGGCTGCGCGAACAAAAACAATGGTCACAACTTCAATTAGCTGAAAAGCTGGGCATACATAATACAGTACTTTCGCGGATCGAGTCAGGTGAAAAGAAGGGCGTCGATGCTCATCTGATTTCCAAAGTCGCAGATTTATTTGAAGTATCCACCGATTTTCTCCACGGTCGCACGGAGGAACCATCTTGGCAACGCGGTTCTGTCCGGGAAACACCGGCGACCTTTTTGGATGTCGATGGCCTGACAGAGAAGGATCTAATTGAGGTCAAGCGCCATATTGAATTTTTAAAGTGGAAGGCTTTGCAAGAAAAGAACGAAAATCCTTCTTAAAGATTAACTAACGGATAACAGAAAAACCCCTGTCTCCAGGGGTTTTCATCGTGGCAAGCGTCAGGCATACTCTCCTGATGCTTTTTTATATAGGCTGTGTTATTCTTCGCTGTCGTTCGCCATTTCGTCTGCATTCAACTCGATCCAGCTCTGCGACCAGGACTCAATTCCTTTGAGCACTGGAGTCAAAGCTTTCCCCATTTCCGTTAAGGAATACTCTACGCGGACAGGAGCAGAATCAGTAAACACCTGCCGATGCACGAGTCCTTCCTTCTCCAAATCCTTCAAACGCTCAGAAAGTAGCCTTCCGCTTACTGGCAGGGCCCCTTCCAATGCACAAAATCGCTGTGGTCCCGACAACAACTGGAATAGAATTAGACCTGTCCATCGCTTCCCCAACAACTGCATACCTTTTTCGAACTTTGGACAGAGGGTAGACTGCTTCATAGGTATCACCTCATTCTCCTTTCAGTATACCGCTCTTTGTTCCATCCATCAAAAGCAATGATGTGAATCAACCTTGAAAATCGCACTTGCCAACTACTGGGATTTTATTGAATCACTTGACTTAGGAAATTATTATTGTATACTTACTAACGAAAAGTAACTTTATTACGCATTTAAATTTTCGGAGGGATTCATACATGTCTAATCGTTTTGAATGGAGCACACTTATTCTACGTGTGATTGCTGGTCTGACTTTTGCCATTCACGGAGTGGCTAAATTCCAAATGGGGCTGGAGAATGTCGCTGGTTTCTTCGGGACCATGGGACTTCCTGCATTCATTGCTTATCTGGTAGCCTTCTTGGAGGTAGTAGGTGGTATTGCCTTGATTCTGGGTCTGGGTACTCGCGTGTTCGCAGGTGCGTTGTCTGTTGTCATGCTTGGTGCGATCTTTAAGGCCAAGCTCGCTGCCGGCTTCATGGGCGGTGAAGGTGGAGCTGGTTATGAATTGGATCTGGCCTTGCTTGCGATGTTGGTTGCTCTTGGTATCAGCGGCAGCACCAAGTTCGCACTCGACGCTATTCTGTTTGGAAAAAGATCGGTGGAGTAATACCATTGTGAAACATATAAAAGCCAAGTCGAAGGGCACATTTTGGAGCCCTCTGACTTGGCTTTTTTTATTCCTTTTGCGGTGATTCCTCGATCATTTTTTTATTGATGACCCTTATTTTGTCTGCTGGTGATTGCTCGTCCTTTGCACTAATAAATACGGAGTTGTCTCCCGCTTCAAAAAACATGACATAATCCTGGTCGGCCATGCTCTTCTCTTCACTAACGGGCGCCCCCAGATTTTTACGAATGGTGTCCAGATTCGTTTCATTGAGATGAAGACCGGCCAAATCAATTCCATATACGCGATCTTGCCCATCGAAATAAATGAGCGCACTCTTTAGCTTCTCAAAGACTTCATAACGCCCGCCATCCCAATAATCCTGTTTCGTTACTTTGCCGTATAGCGCAGAAACCTCATCCCGCTTCATCCCGATGTGGATATCGAAGCCACTGATTTCGTTTTTGGCGAGCAGTTTTAAAAATTGATCATCCAGAATGATTTGGCCCTCAGTAGTGGATTGATTTTCTTGCTTTTGGTCACCACTGGCATTTCCCGTCTCTTGCTTCTGCTCGGCTACAGGCTGTTGTTTAGAATCTGTTGGTACGCTCGTTTCAGATGAACAGCCTCCCACAATCAAACCTGCCATTACGGTCATACACACCCATTTTCTCATCCGAATTCGCTCCTTTTCTTCCTCTTGAATGGTCTCAACGCAACTTCATCACTCGTATGACGTATCTTTTAGTAAAAAGTGAGGTGTTGGATGAATGCCACTCTGGTTACTCGTCGTACTTATTTTCGGAGGTCTCTTGCTGATTGGAGCTATCATCGATTGGATTGCCAAGCGCCGGAAGCAGAGAGTCCTCATAGAGCGTAACAACCGTGATTCCCATTCCTTTGATGAAGGATACGATCCGAGAAATAAAGACGAATATCTCAATTGATAGACGCTACTCCCCATCATTTGGTTACGAAACTGTCCCTAACAAAAAAAGACCCCAGAAAGGGTCCCCCTTACACCACAACGCTGATGATAATTCCTGATAAAATGCTGACGAGTGTTGCCCCGTATAACAGCCTCAATCCAAACCGGGCGACGACATTTCCTTGTCTTTCATTCAAGCCTTTTACCGCGCCAACAATTGTCCCGATGGAGCCAAAGTTCGCAAACGAGATCAAAAACACAGACACGATGGCGATCGTTCTTTCGCTTAACTGGCTTTGAATCTTCGTAAATTCGAGGATGGCGACAAACTCGTTCGCCACTATTTTGGTAGCCATGATACTACCCGCTTGTACAGCTTCGTGCCAGGGAACCCCCATAAGAAAGGCGAGCGGGGCAAAGACGTACCCTAACAAAGCTTGGAACGAGATACCGAATACTGCACTGAATAACCCGTTCACCATCGCAATGAGTGCAATAAATCCGAGCAGCATCGCGGCAACGACCACGGCTACTTTAAATCCATCCAGAATGTACTCCCCGAGCATTTCAAAGAAGGCCTGTTTCTCTCCCCTCTCTTGATCCAATAAGTCATCTTCCGGCTCCACTTCATACGGCGTAATAATGGAAGCAATGATAAAACCACCAAATAAGTTGAGTACCAATGCAGCTACCACATACTCCGGCTTGACCATGGTCATGAAGGAACCCACGATCGACATAGATACGGTGGACATCGCAGAGGCGCACAGCGTATACAGCCTGTTTTCGGGAATGGCACCGAGCTGTTTTTTCACGGTAATAAACACTTCGGACTGCCCAACAATCGCCGAAGCAATCGCATTATAAGACTCCAATTTTCCCATGCCATTCACTTTACTCAATACGAGCCCTACGTACTGAATGAATAAAGGGAGTATCCTTGTGTACTGCAAAATGCCGATCAGTGCCGATATGAACACAATGGGCAGCAAAACTTGCAAGAAAAACGGCGTCGCACCCGGATTCGCAATGCCACCGAAGACAAAATTAATCCCTTCGTAGGCATACTTCAGGAGTGTGGAAAAACTGTTGGCAATGCCTGATATGAGAATGAGTCCAATACTGGTTCGCAACAGCAGCAAGCCAAGTACGATCTGAATCAGAATCATGATGAGGATAGGGCGATACCGAATGTGCTTTTTATCACTACTTGCCAGCCAAGCAAGCAAAAATATTGTAATCAAACCTATTCCTGCGATGATATAATTCATGCAACCAACTCCGATCCGCTTATCTCGCTCCATAATCTTCCCAAATGAGCATAAAAAAACCCTTCTGAACGATGAATAATCGAACAGAAGGGGGATGAGACAACTACATATCTGCCACGGCAATGGCCTCAATCTCGATCAACAGCTCTTCCCTAATGAGCTTGCTCACTTCAACAGCAGAGCTCGCTGGCGGGGTTTCTGTATTCACGTACTGATCTCGAATCTCACGGACAATGTGCATCTTGGAGATGTCCGTCACGAAAAAGGTTAATTTCACTACATGATCAAAGCTGACACCTGCCGCTTCTAACGCGAATTGGATATTTTCGAAAACTTGTTTTGTCTGTGCAGCTAAATCACCTATGCCGACCACTTGGCCCTCCTTGTTGAGAGCCACCTGACCCGATACATAAATCGTCCGTGCGTTGCGAACCTCCACCGCATGGGTGTAGCCGAATGTAGGTGGCATTGTTTCAGGGTTAATGAATTTGATTCGCTTATCATTTTGCATCCGACATGCTCCTCCGATTCACATTTGTTGGTAAACTATTCTACCATACACAAAAGATTCAGACCATTCATCCAGTTATCAAAGAAAGAGAGGATTTGCTAATGACAACGATATACGATAAAGCGAAATATCATTACGAAAACTTTGAGGAGGATCTTCCTCGAAAACAGGCATATGTACATACAGGCTTTTTCATTGGCTGGTTGATTGATAATGATATGGTTAGCGAGGATTTCCAAAAGAGTTACGAAAACCTAATCGCTGAATTTAAACAAAGGAAGATGACTGGTCCTGAGGTCTATGAGAAGACGGGTGGAGTATTGGCTAAAGACATGCTAAATGAAGAAGGAAACCAGTTCGCGATGTTTTACTTCGATTTCGAAACTGGGGAGTATCGCTATCATTATCTAGAAGCGTTTGATTGTGAGCCAAGTGTGTATCACGTGGAAGATACTTGGGAGAATTACGACCATATTAAAGATTGGATCGACAATGAGTACGAGTACTGGTGCGAGAAAAATAAATAAGACCGCGTGACTACGCGGCCTACAATCAAGTCGCTATTTTATGATGAAATCAGACATGACTGCCTTTTCCCATTGGATTCCTTTTGGACTCACATTGGTGTAAAGCGTTATGGAGTCCACATCTTCCATTACCGCTTTCAAATGAAAATTCATGTCCTTGGGCTGCAAATACTCATCATACAGCTGTTTGTAGTTGGGGTCGTTCTTTTCTTTTGCAGCCTTGATGTAGTCTACGGTGTCAGGGTCTTTGTCAAAGTTTTTGTATTTCACTTGATATCCGAATGTAGCTTCTACTTTTCCATCTACGGTTTTCTCTTCATAATCCGACAGGGTAAACTCGAGCAGCTCATAGTAGGGGGAGAAAGCTTTGTTGCTCTCTTCTTGCAAATAGCCCGCAATTTTGTCATAGCTTGTAGTGCTGTCCACCGATTGTTTCTGTTCTGTGCCAGTGTTCGCTGCCTCTTTTGCAGGTGGCGCGGCAGTCTGATTTTGTACGACCGCATCTGAGCTACAGCCGCTAAAGAAAATAGCCAAGACCATGCTTACGATCACTTTTTTCAAAGGAAACACCCCTTATCTCCAGCGTTTTTTGCTACAAGGTATACGTGTGAGACATGATCTACGTCTCAGTATTTTCCAAATAAACGATGAGAGGGGATGCATAAAAAAGAAAAAACCTTGATAAACCAAGGTTTTTCCTACAATGGCGTCCCCGAGAGGATTCGAACCTCCGACCTACAGTTTAGGAAACCGTTGCTCTATCCTGCTGAGCTACGGGGACAAGTATGATTTGCGACAAAGAGACTTTTTCTGACGCCGCACCTACTTTCTTATTATATGTGTTTATCCATTTTTCGGCAAATACAAGTAAGATCTAAAGACAACAAAAAAACCTTGGCATCCCAAGGTTTTTTGCATCTCAATCCTATTTTGTTCAAAACACGCTGCTTTTCACAGTCAAGCATAGCAGATTGGCCTCATGATCCGTTGACGACCGAAAAAAGTGGCAATCTCCGTTACCCCCATTGAATCGAGGATCTCCAGATTCACCGCCACATATCTGCCAATATCATCAGGAAAGTGCGCGTCAGACGAGAGTGTCAGTGGAACACCATGCGCCACCAAAACATCGAGGAAAGCGGGACTGGGGCACATTTCCTGAACGGGATAGCGGTAGTACAAGCCCGCATTGATTTCGGTCGCTGTATCCGTTTCCTTCAAAGCAGTTGCGATTCGGTGGTAATAGGGAACAAGCTCCGATTCCTCTGGACGATAGGAGAACACTTTCAAATTGTCCAGATGGGCAACAAAATCAAACAAGTTGCTCCTGATCATGGACTCAACGGTGTGGAAAAAGTCCGTGTATAGCTGTTTCAGGTCATGCTGCTCAAACAGATGGCGAGTCTCGGGATTGTCAAAGCCCCATCCTTGCAAAAAATGAACAGAACCGATCACATAATCCCACGAAGCACCTGCGAGCAAGCTTTCCAATTCTGCTTCCCCGCCAATAAAGTAATCCGCTTCCAGCCCCAACCGCAACTCCACACCGCTTGCCGACCAACGCTGCTTTGCTTCCTCAATGGCGACACAAAAGTCACTGAGGCTCTCAGTGCATACTTGATTAAGCCACGTTCGCTGCAAACGACCCAACTCGGTGTCCCCCAGCTCCATATATCGTTCAAAGTAAGGACGGGCTTCACGAAAGCGGTATAAATGATCGACGATCCCCACTTCCTTCAAGCCTTTGTTTAACGCTTCACGTAAATACAGATCGATCCAGGATGGGTCGTATGCCCCCAAAGACATGCGGTTATTTAATCGCGCAAGACTGTCCAGCAGCCAGGCACGGGTATGTCGAGGTTCAGTCAACGGGTAAAAATGGTCGAGAGCCATATTGGTACGGTCGAGCCAACGCAATGAAAAAGGCCCTTCTTCTAGATGAAGATGATAGTCGATCAACATGTGAAATCTCTCCTTCCCGGATGTTCGCTTATCCAGGTAGTTTGCATGCCAGACGATAGCCATTCATCTGGCATCGGCTGGTCACAAACAACCGCGCTGACATCCTGCCAGCCGCAAATATGGAAAAATTGCGTTTGGCCGATCTTCGATGTGTCTCCCAATACATAGACTTGCTCCGATCGCTGTACCATCATGGTCGAGCACAGCGTTTCTTCCATGTCATAATCCGTGAAGCCATCGGCCGTGATCCCTCCACAAGAAATGAACGCTTTATCAAAATGAAAACGAGAGAGCAGCTCGCAGGTAAACGCCCCGGCAACCGATTTTTGGGCCGGATGGGTCAGCCCCCCCAGCATAATGACCTGACCGTTGAATTGATTGGCTTCTAACAGCTCGTTTAGTAAAGAAGCGGCGGGGAGCGAATTCGTGACAATCGTTAATTGATTGAGGCCCTTGATAGCACGTGCCAATTCCAATGTTGTCGTCCCGACATCGAGCGCGATAGTATCCCCGTCAGACAAAAGTTCTGCCGCGATCTGCCCGATTTTCGTTTTTGCCGTCTGTTGGATCGCCTGTTTCTTTTCAAAATGCGGCTCGCGTTTCGCCAAATGATAAGGGATCGCTCCTCCGTACACTCGCTTTAACAAACGCTGCTGCTCCAACTGGTCCAGATCACGTCGTATGGTCTCCGGTGTTACTGCCAGGGTTTTAGCCAGACTCATCACCTGAATTTTACCGTGGCGGTTCAATTCGGCGAGAATCACTTGCTGTCGTTCTTCAGGCAATAGTGTCATAAAGCGGAATCACATCCTTGGGACTTACATACAATGTTTTTGTTGTGCCTATCTGCTCCTGCTCGAAGGACAGATGAAGAGTGTCCACCAGTACAGGAACATCACCAATGTTCAGCTCGTAACGGGTAATGTTGCCGAGCATGGTTACCTGAGCGATATTCCCGGTCAAACAGATGTCCTCCCCATTCAAAGGCTGCTCACGAAACGTCTCAGGGCGGATTGCAAAACGTTCAACTGCCGGATGGGACAGTTTAGGCATGATTCGGGTAAGCTGTTCGGCAGTCAGCACGTTGTAATTGCCAATGAAACGAGCGACAAATTCAGAATGAGGTTGCGTGTAAATCTCTTGAGGGCTGCCATGCTGAACGATTCTTCCGCCATTCATGATGTAGATGCGGTCGCTGACAGCCATGGCTTCTTCTTGATCGTGAGTAACCAGCACAGTCGTCATATTTAACTCACGTTGGATGGTGCGTAGCTGCTTTTGCAAATTTTTTCGAATCTGGGCATCAAGCGCACTAAGTGGCTCATCGAGCAAAAGTACTTTTGGCCGGGTGACCAGAGAACGAGCAAGTGCGACACGCTGCTGCTGACCACCAGACAATTCTCGTGGGTAAGCCTGCTCCTTTCCCACCAATCCCACCAGCTCAATCATTTCCTGGACACGCAGACGAATCTCCGTTTTCGAGATTTTGTTCATTTCCAGGCCAAAGGCAATGTTTTGACTGACCGTAAGATTGGGAAAGAGCGCATACGATTGGAACACCATGCCGATCTGCCTGTTTTTTGGCGACACGTCCGTCACATCTTTGCCGTCAATGTAGATCATGCCTGTATCAGGAGCCGTCAAACCACTGAGGATTCGTAACAGCGTACTTTTGCCACACCCGCTAGGGCCAAGCAAGGTAACCAGCTCGCCTTTTTCAATCGCAAGATCAAGTTGCTGCAGCACGTGTTGACCGTGAAAGGTTTTGGACAAGTTTTTGATTTGGACGTAACTCATCAGGGGACCTCCTTGCGTGCGAAGCTTCGGCGCGTGAATTTTACAACCAGGCCAGTGATAATAGCCATCAGGACAAAATAAGTGACCGTAATCGCGCTGGCGACATGTCCACTTGACGATAGCTTGGCGTACAGATACATCTGCAGGGTTTCGTACCTTCCTCCCACCAGAATGTTAATCAGAACAAATTCACCAAACAAAATGGAGAACGACAAGAGTGAGGACACGAAAATTCCAGACATGATATTCGGAACGATAATCCGTACGAAGGCCTGCCAGTGGCTCGCACCCAATAGCTCGGCTGCCTCCATCAACGAACGTGCCTGCATGGCAAGCAGGCTGTTGCGCGTTCCCTGATAAAGATACGGAAGCAAACCGACCAAATACGCCCCTGCTGTGATGATGACCATGGGAATTCCGTTTCCGGAATAAGTACGGATCAATCCGACCGCCATAATGACACCCGGAACGGCGTAGGTCAGCATCACCAAAATCTGAACCAGCCTCTCCATCCTGGGAGCGTAGACGATAATGGAGAATACAGCAGGTACAATAATGACGACAGCAACGACAGTGGTCAGAAAGCTGAGCAGAAAGGAACGTCCGAATGCCTGCAAGAATCGGGGATCGGCATACAGCTCCGCAAACCATTTTCCTGTGAGTCCTTCCGGCAAGACCGTGCTATTCCACTCGGTTGCCAGTGAGTAGAGGATGGTAGCAGCTACTGGCAAAAACAAATACAGCATGACCAACGCAAACGACAAGGATGGCAAACTGATCCGCTTCAAGATAAATCCCTCCGAATCTTCCGCGTCAGCCACTCGTTCACGATCAGGGCGGCGGCAAGCGTCAGGCCAAGCAGTACTGCGAGTGCGCTACCTAGCTCGGGTCTTGCAAAAATGTCGCCAGATACTAGCGCACCAATCCGAATGGGCACCAGATTGTAGTTGCTCCCGGTGAGCGCGTAGGCAGAAGCATAAGCACCCATTGCATTGGCAAACAGAATGCTGAATGTGCCGACGATACCCGGAAGGAGTACCGGAAACCCGATTCTCAGCCAAAACTCCCATGGACTTGCCCCAAGCAGCTCAGCCGCTTCCATCCATTGCTTCTGAATAGCGTTGTACAGGGGATACAAAAGCATTACCGCCAGAGGCAGTTGAAAATAAATATAGACAAGCGTCAAGCCGCTCCACGAATACAGAGTAAAGGACTGACCAAAATCAATCCCCAGTTGCTTCGCGAGCAAAACAAACAATCCACTGTTTCCCAACAGGACAATGAAGGCAAAAGCGAGCGGAATCCCCGCAAAATTGGAGGTTAGATTGGTAATGACAAGCACTCGCTGTTGCAGAGCCTGTGGGAAACGGGTAATCGCATAGGTGGCGAAAACAGCAACGACGATTCCAATGAGAGCAGACAGGAACGAGATGAGCACACTGTTCTCGAAAGCCTGCAAGTAATACGGATTTGAAAAAATCTCACGATAGTTACTTATGGTAAAACCGCCGCCCCCCTCGGCCTGAAAGCTCCCTCCAATCATGGAAAGCAACGGGACGAGAAGAAACAGAGCGATCATTGCAAAGAACGGAATCGTCGTGACCCAAAACATACTGACAAATCGTTTCATCGCAAAAGCTCCTTTCTTAGAGGAAAAGACGCCCCCTTAGGGAGACGTCTTGCTCAGCCCTCATACGTTCAATGGCTGCATCTCTTTCGAGGGGGAGATGCCGAGCAAATGGCAGGCAAGCGGAGCCACCTGCAATTGCGGAATTGCCTCCTCGCGAATCCCCGGAGATATCAGGTTGCTGATGACAAACAAGGGAACGTCCCGGTCAGCGCTAGAAGTACCACCATGATTTCCATCGGCTGTCATCCCGTGATCAGCTGTCACGATGATTTGATAACCCGCATCGATCCACGCAGGAAGCACATTTGCCAGTATCGAATCTGCCGCCAGAACGCGATTTCGATATTGCGCTGAATCGGCCGTATGCTTATGGCCATCATCGTCGATATTCATGGAGTGGACGTAAAGAAAATCTGGATTGTATCCATTCAACAAAAAGTTGGCGTCAGCAAACAAGTGTGTATCCGGATAGTGATCCTCCCAGTAGAACATCCCGTTTTGTATCGGTTTGTCGGAGTTCAATTGGATCCGGTCGTGAAACGGATTGAATGGAGCCTTGTTATATAGCTCGCTTACCCAGCCATAAGCGGCAGCAGCGTTGGACATCCCGTTTTTCCGCGTCAGATGAAAGAGACTCTCCTGATGCGAAAGCCGAACCGTCTGATTGCTAGAAATACCGTTCTTCCACACAGGAGTTCCTGTTAAAAGAACCTCGTACAAGGGACGAGACAGACTGGGTAATTCCGATCTCACCTGAAAACGGGCCGCAATGCCGTATTCGACCAAGTGATGAAGATACCCCATGTGCGAGACGGCTGTGTCAAATCTCAATCCGTCGAGCACAATCATGGCGAGCTTGCTAGCGCACATGGATTAACACCTTCTCTTGCCATAACTGCGGCAACTTTTTAGCCGTCTCTTCCCAAGCAGTCAAATCGCCCACCGGACGTGCGTTTTTATACATATCATCGGGGAGCAGCATGGCTTTAGCGGATTCATCCAGCTTGGCGTTGGCGCGAATCGGTCGTGCATAGCCGCGAGCCAAATTGGACTGTCCAGCGTCGGAGAGAATATATTCACGAGCCAGCATGGCAGCGTGTGGGTGCTTGGCGTACTTGTTGATTACTGTAGCGTACCCGCTGCTGACTGATGCTTCCTCCGGGATGAGGACATCAAAGCGGTTTTTGTCGATTTTGTCCCGATACCCGAGCGCATTGAAGTCCCACAAGATTGCGACTTCGACCTCACCCTTTTCTAGATTGGCAAGGCTCGGATCGCTCGTACTGAGCCGTTTGTTTTTGGCCAATTCAGCGAAAAAGTCAATGCCGGGCTGAATATTTTTCTCATCTCCCCCATTAGCATAGGCGGCGGCCAAAACGGCAAACTGCGCCTGGTTCGCTTTCATGACATCGCCGATCGCGACCTTGTAGCTTCCGTTTTTCAAATCTGCCCAGGATTTCGGGGGATTTTGCACCTTTGTCTTGTCAGTGATAAAAGCCAGCGTTCCGGTATAGCCTAGCAACCAATGTCCTTCATCATCTTTTGCCCAGTCGGGAATGTCGTTCCAGTAAGAGGTTTTGTAAGGCAGCGTCAGCCCTTTTTGCTTGGCTAACGGTCCAAAAGCGATACCTACATCACCGATATCTGCAGTAGCGTCTTCTTTTTCTGCTTCAAACTTAGCCAATTCTTCTGCGCTCGACATATCTGTGTCGGTATGCTTCAAGCCGTATTCTTTTCCGAGATTGCTCCAGGTCTCCCCCCAGTTTGCCCACGTGTCTGGCATACCCACGGAGTTGACTTCTCCCTCCTGCTTCGCTTTTTCCACGATTTGATCCAGGGTCAATTGCGACGTATCCAGAGAAGTGCCTGATTTCGTCTCGGTGGCACATCCCGCAAGCAGAAAAACAGATGTCATGACAACAACGGTTCGTTTCCAGCTTAACTGGTTCCCTCTCATCTTTAAGGCCCCTTTTCGTTTTTATTTGTGTTTGGTCTTTTGGCTTTTTCTAACCCAATCGTACACAATCAAAATGAAACTGATATAAATGCGTTGTTAAAAAGCTATTAAGACTCTATGAAAAATAGAAGTGAACGCAAAAAGTGGCCCTCTGAATACCAGAGAACCACCTAGGCCTTCGTTTTTCCTCTTTAATTGTGAGCAAATTGCTCCTCTTCCGTTGACCCGCTGAGGGCAGTCGTAGAGGAATTGCCGCCAGAGATGACCTGCGCAATCTCATCGAAATACCCGGTACCCACTTCACGCTGATGACGAGTGGCCGTATAGCCATGGACTTCGCTATCGAACTCAGACTGCTGCAATTCAGAGTAAGCAGCCATTCCGCGGTCACGATAGCCGCGCGCCAGTTCAAACATGCTGTAATTCAGAGAGTGGAAGCCAGCGAGCGTGACAAATTGGAACTTGTAGCCCATCTCGCCGATCTCTTCCTGGAAGCGAGCGATGGTCTGTTCATCCAGCTTCTTTTTCCAGTTAAAGGAAGGTGAGCAATTGTACGCTAACAGTTTGCCCGGATATTTGGCATGAATCGCTTCTGCAAAACGGCGTGCTTCCTCCAGATTCGGCTCAGAAGTCTCGCACCAGATCAAATCTGCATAAGGAGCGTACGCAAGGCCACGCGCAATCGCTGCATCCAATCCGCCGCGTAGACGGAAGAATCCTTCTGCTGTTCGTTCACCCGTCAGGAATGGTTTATCCTGCTCATCGATGTCGCTAGTGATTAGGAAAGCGCCATTGGCATCGGTACGCGCCACGATAATCGTCGGGACTCCCATCACATCTGCTGCAAATCGGGCGGAAATCAGATTACGTACAGCCGCCTGCGTCGGAATGAGCACCTTTCCACCCATATGACCGCATTTTTTCTCGGAAGCCAGCTGGTCTTCAAAATGCACGCCTGCTGCGCCCGCTTCAATCATACCCTTCATTAATTCGAAGACGTTGAGCGGGCCACCAAAACCCGCTTCCGCGTCTGCTACGATTGGAGCAAACCAATGCGTGTCGGTACCTCCCTCTGATTGATCGATCTGATCCGCCCGTTGCAATGCCTGATTAATTCTTTTTACGACTTGTGGCACACTGTTTGCCGGGTAGAGGCTTTGATCAGGATACATCTGACCAGACAGATTGGCATCGGCCGCTACCTGCCAGCCACTCAAATAAATCGCTTTTAATCCTGCCTTTACCTGCTGAATCGCTTGATTCCCAGTCAAAGCCCCCAACGCTTTAATATGGTGCTCGGTATGCAACAGTTCCCACAGACGCTCTGCTCCCAGACGAGCCAGCGTATGCTCGATTTGTACGGAACCGCGCAGACGAACGACATCTTCTGCCGTATACGGGCGTGTAATCCCTTCAAACCGCTCCCCCTGCCAGCTTTGCTCCACCTGTTGAATCGCGCCTTGCTTGTTTACTTTCGTCATTTTCATTTCCCCCACTCTTTTTATTTTTACAAATAGCGATAACCCGGTACCGTTAGGAAGTCTTCGAAATCTTCTGTCGTTACCAATTGCAAGAACAGATCACCTGCAATCGTATACTTGCTGTTGTCGTACCTCTCTTGGCCAATTGCTTGCTTGATCGCTTGCAGCTCCTCACTCAGCCACTGCTTCACCAAGCCTTCCGTCACCTTTCTACCATCCTGCAAGACTCCGTGACGATGACGCATCCATTGCCAGACCTGTGCCCGGGAAATTTCTGCTGTAGCCGCATCCTCCATCAGATTGTTGATCGGCACAGCTCCAGAGCCTCGCAACCAAGCCTCGATGTACTGCAAGCCTACGCTTATGTTCGTACGGACACCCGCTTCTGTAATCGTGCCCTCTGGGACTGCCAGCAGGTGACTAGCAGATACGTCTACGTCTTCACGTTTGTACCAGATTTGGTTCGGCTCTCTCATCAGGCGATCGAACACTTCCATAGCTACTGGCACTAGCCCAGGGTGAGCAACCCAAGTCCCGTCATGTCCATCGTACGCTTCCCGCTCTTTGTCAGCGCGCACTTTGGCGATGGCTTCAGCATTTTGTACCGGGTCATTTTTCACCGGAATTTGTGCCGCCATTCCGCCGATGCAGGGTGCCATCCGTTTATGGCAAGTCTTCACGGCCAGCGTTGTGTATGCTTTCATGAACGGAACGGTCATGGTTACTTGGGCACGATCCGGTGTAATCACATCAGGCTGATTCCGCAGCTTTTTGATATAGCTGAAAATGTAATCCCAACGTCCGCAATTCAGTCCTGCACTATGCTCGCGCAGCTCATACAGAATCTCATCCATCTCAAAGGCTGCGAGAATCGTTTCGATCAATACTGTCGCCCGAATTGTACCGCGTGGAATATTTAATTCATCCTGCGCGAAAAGGAAGACGTCGTTCCAGAGTCGAGCCTCCAAGTGGCTTTCCAGTTTCGGTAAGTAGAAATACGGTGCTGTCTGATTCGCGATAAGAGCATCTACGTTGTGGTAAAAGTAAAGTCCGAAATCAAGCAGGCTACCGGAGATCGGTTTTTGATCGAGGAGGATGTGCTTTTCTTCAAGATGCCAGCCACGAGGACGCACGATCAAAACCGCTGTCTTTTCATTGAGGGTGTATGATTTGCCCTCCGGACTGATGTAAGAGATATTGCGGCGTACCGCATCCTTCATGTTGATTTGGCCTTGGATGGTGTTCTCCCAGGTCGGTGAGTTCGCGTCCTCAAAGTCAGCCATGAAAAGTCGAGCACCCGAGTTCAGTGCATTGATGACCATTTTTCGGTCACCCGAAGGTCCTGTAATCTCCACCCGTCTGTCCTGCAAATCTTTGGGCAATGGAGCAACAGTCCAATCTCCTTTACGAATGTCCGCTGTCTCCTGTAGAAAATCCGGCAGTTGGCCTGCATCGATTTGCAATTGACGCTCCACGCGTTTCGCCAACAATTGTTGTCGTCTGTCGCCAAACCTTTGCTCCAGCTTCATCACGAATTGAATCGCTTCTGGTGTCAGGATTTCTTGATAACCAGGGTGCATCTCACCGGAAATCTGCACCTCCAGCGGATATGGATTCGTTGGTACGGTAGTCAAAACAGCCCCTCCTCCCTCAATTCAAAGTTATTATGGTACAGATTGATAAAATTATTTTTATTATATAACAGTAGTGACAAA
Source organism: Brevibacillus brevis NBRC 100599 (assembly GCF_000010165.1). Lineage (NCBI taxonomy): Bacteria > Bacillati > Bacillota > Bacilli > Caryophanales > Paenibacillaceae > Brevibacillus > Brevibacillus brevis. Next base: position 34,076 of record NC_012491.1, on the reverse strand, counting down.
AAAAATGTCCTTACTCCTGATACCCGCTGCCACTACAATGACTGCAGCATACATGCCCGTCTCCCATGCACTTGTGGCAAGCCGCTCCGTTGGCATCACGACCAACGCCTCCACATCTTGGGCAATTTTGTTCTCCGTTTCCTTCACACCGATAACAGTCCATTCTCCATTCCTCCATTTCTGTATTAAAACAATATTCTTAAAATTTGTTTTTATTATATAACAGAGATTAGTACAGTGCAACACGTTTTTTAAAAAAATTCGCCTGTATTAGTACACAATATAAAACAGCCCTTGACCCGTTATGGATCAAGAGCTGCTTTTTAAATCTCTCGGTTATTACTTCGGTGCGATCTTGTCTACTCCGCCCATGTATGGACGAAGAACTTCTGGAATCACGATTGCTCCGTCTGCCTCTTGGTAGTTCTCCAAGATCGCTGCTACTGTACGTCCAATCGCCAAACCAGAACCATTCAATGTATGCACAAATTCCGGCTTCGATTTCGTATCGCGACGGAAACGGATATTGGCACGGCGCGCTTGGAAATCTTCAAAGTTCGAGCAAGACGAAATCTCACGGTATGTGTCGCCGCTCGGAATCCAAACCTCGATGTCGAATTTCTTCGCAGCCGTAAATCCGAGATCGCCTGTGCACATGCTAAGAACACGGTATGGTAGTCCAAGCAGTTGAAGTACCTTTTCAGCGTTTTTCACCAGCTTGTCGAGTTCGTCATAAGACTCTTCTGGTTTCACGAATTTCACCAGCTCAACTTTGTTGAATTGATGCTGACGAATCAACCCACGCGTATCACGCCCGGCAGAACCCGCTTCCGAGCGGAAACATGCGCTGAAAGCAGTGTAATAGCGAGGGAGATCCGCTCCATCCATGATTTCATCACGATGCATATTGGTGACTGGCACCTCTGCCGTTGGAATCAGGAAGTAATCTGGTCCCTCGATTTTGAATGCATCCTCTTCAAACTTAGGCAATTGACCCGTTCCCGTCATACTCGTACGGTTGACGATAAACGGTGGGATCACTTCTTCATAGCCATGCTCGTTCGAGTGCAAATCCATCATGAAGTTCATCAGTGCGCGCTCCAGACGTGCGCCCAAGCCTTTATAGAAAACAAAACGGCTCCCTGTTACTTTTGCCGCGGTTTCAAAATCGAGGATGCCTGCTTGGCTAGCCAGCTCCCAGTGAGGCTTAATCTCGAAGTCAAACGCACGTGGCTCTCCCCATGTCCAGGCAATCACGTTATCGTCTTCTGTCGTACCGATCGGCGTGCTTTCATGCGGAAGGTTCGGAAGGCTCAGCAAAATGAACTCCAGCTGTTCATCCAGTTGGCGCAGCTCTTCATCCAAAGCCTTGATGCGCTCATTTACTTCTTTCATTTCCGCGATCAGATGGTCTGCATTTTCCTTATTGCGTTTCATAACCGCTACTTGTTCGGATACCGTGTTACGCTTATTTTTCAACGCTTCTGCTTCTTGGATGACTTCGCGACGCTTTTCATCTACTTCTACGAATTGATCCAACGCAGAAATATCTTCATTACGGTGAGCCAAACGGCGTTTTACTTCTTCTAGATCCTGGCGTAATACTTTTACGTCCAACATGTGTAAATCCCTCCGAATCGTTTTGAAAAAAAACAAAAAACACCCGTCCCCTGGTAAGGGACGAGTGTTGTATACCCGCGTTGCCACCCTCGTTGACACATGCAGTAATCCTTCATGCATATGTCCACTCTTCCGTCATAACGGGACGGTTCCGGACAAAGTTGTTGTTCCTTTGCCACTCCGAGATGGATTCCCTCACATAACCGGATCGGTTCGCACCTACCACCGACTCTCTAGGCCTGGCTCTTGTGAAGTACTTGTTCTCATCATCGCATTCTCATTCATGAATACTATTATTGTTAACTGTACTACAGGTTCTATACGTATGTAAAGAGCAGCCCACCTCGATCTTTACAGAAAAAAGAAGATCGGCGCCTTTTTAAGGGCCCGATCTTCCGGTATGACAACTAGCTTCTGTATTCCTTAACCATGTCGAGAAAGTATTTGTGCAGTCTTGTATCTTCGGTCAATTCTGGGTGAAAGGCTGCTGCCAAATAGTGACCGCTTCGGGCGACAACAATCTTGTCTTCGTGCTTAGCCAAGACTTGACCGTTCTCTCCCACTTCCATGATATACGGTGCCCGGATGAACACTGCCGGGTAATCTGCCCCCACATCGGCAACAGGCATCAAGACTTCAAAGCTCTCCTTTTGGCGACCAAAAGCATTCCGCTCCACTTTGATATCCATCAAGCCTAAATGGTAATCGTCTTGTCCTTGAATCCGTTTCGCCAGAAGAATCGCTCCTGCGCAAGTTCCGAAGATCGGCTTGTTCGCCTTACCGAACTCTTGAACCGCCTCCATGAATCCGTACTTGTGCATCAGCTTGCTAATCGTGGTGCTTTCTCCGCCAGGAATGACCAGTCCATCAAGGTCATCCAGTTCTTCTACTCTTTTGACCGGGACAGCTGTGGCACCAACCTCTTCTAGCATTCGCAGATGTTCTGCTACAGCTCCTTGTAGAGCGAGTACGCCGATTTTCATGCTACTCACCTTACCAGCCGCGCTCTTGCATGCGATCAGCTTCACGAATTTTGGAGATTTCGATTCCTGGCATTGCCGTCCCCAAGCCTTTGGATACGCGAGCAATCAGTTCGTAATCCGTGTAGTGGGTGGTCGCTTCCACGATCGCGCGAGCAAACTTCTCTGGATTCTCTGATTTAAAGATACCAGAGCCAACAAACACGCCATCGGAACCGAGTTGCATCATCAGGGCAGCATCTGCTGGTGTTGCTACTCCACCTGCTGCGAAGTTTACAACTGGCAGCTTACCTGTTTTGTGTACCTCTTCAAGCAGTTCGTATGGGGCACCCAGGTTTTTGGCTTCCGCCATCAGTTCATCGTAGGACATGGCTTGCACTTTACGGATTTGGGACATCATCGTGCGCATGTGACGAACAGCCTCTACAATGTTTCCGGTACCTGGCTCTCCTTTTGTGCGGATCATGGATGCACCTTCCCCAATACGGCGGAGGGCTTCACCCAGATCACGGGCGCCACATACAAACGGTACAGTGAACTCTTTTTTATTGATATGGTACAAGTCATCTGCCGGAGTGAGCACTTCACTCTCATCGAGATAATCTACACCCAGAGATTCGAGAACACGCGCTTCAACAAAATGACCGATACGAGCTTTTGCCATAACAGGGATCGAAACAGCATTCAGTACTTCCTCTACAATGCTAAGGTCAGCCATACGCGCAACTCCACCAGCTGCACGAATGTCAGACGGTACACGCTCCAAAGCCATTACAGCAACAGCACCCGCTGCTTCTGCAATTTTCGCTTGTTCAGCATTCACGACGTCCATAATGACGCCGCCTTTTTGCATTTCAGCCATACCTCTTTTAACGCGGGACGTTCCTACTTGTACCATTACAAATACCCCCTACATCATGAGTCAGAACCGAAACTGTTATGCGGTGTTATGGTTCCTGTTACCGTCATTGTAAACGATAGATGTAGGGGAAAACAATAGTTATTTAATTTCCGGTTCCACTGCTAAACAAATTGCTGAAAAACTCTATAATGCTGCGGAAGAACAGACGAATCCAGCTTGCTTCCTCTACTGCCTGTCCTGCTACGATATCCACACCTGCTTTTGCTGCGTCTTCAGGCTGCAAGTAATCCGATTCCTTCATACCTTCTTCTTTCAAAACGATCTTACCGACAACTTGTCCTTGCTGAATCGGTGCGGTTAGCTCCTGGAAGGTAACCGTTGGCGTGTATTTTGCTTCCGTACCGGTTTTGGTGATCATATTTACTTCACTGCCTGTAACGACTGGTACAGTTACCTCTACACCGTTTTTTACAGGAGCTGTTTCAAAGCCTTTGACTGGTACATTCTTGTCCATTTGTTTTGTGAGTTTGAAATTGCCAAAACCGTAGTCAAACAGTTTTCTCGTCTCAGCAAAACGCTTTGACTCGGTGCTTGCTTTCATCACGACGCTAATCAAACGCATGTTGTCGCGAACAGCCGTACCTGTAAAACAAAAACCTGCTGCATCTGTGTGCCCCGTTTTTAATCCGTCTACACCTGGGTAGTAACTGATCAGACTAGGCAGCATCCAGTTATAGTTTTTCTTAGTCCACTCATTTGGTGTACCTGTACGGAAGGTGAAGATTGGTTTTTTGGAGGTCTCCAACGCATCCGGGAAATCGTGAATCAGCGCACGGGCAAGAATCGCTGAATCACGAGCAGACATCAGGTTTTCTTTTTGATCGGTCTGAACTGAGTATGGACCTAACTCATCGGCTGGCAAACCAGTTGAAGTGACGAACGAAGTATTTTTCATACCAAGCTCTGCTGCCTTTTTGTTCATCAGTTCAACAAAGGCTGCCTCACTGCCTGCGATATGCTCAGCCAAAAGTACAGTAGCGTCATTGGCCGATACAATTGCCATCGCTTCGTACAATTGTTTAACCGTAAAGGATTCGCCTAAATTCAAATACACACCAGACGAATCAGAAATTTTAGCGATATAAAACGCATATTCACTTACAGGGACGACATCATCCCATTTCATTTTCTTTTGCTTGATGGCATCATGAACCAGATATTCGGTCATCATTTTACTCATACTCGCAGGCGGAAGTGCTACGTCAGGATCTTTACTATAGAGAACCTTTCCCGTCGATGCCTCAACAAGAATGGCTGACTTCGCTTCCAGTTGTAGATTCGCTTGAGATGCTACAGGGGCAGCTTCCACCTTTGAAACCATTCCTCCCATTGCTGTAGCAAAAACAGCGACAGAAAGGAACAGACCCGTCAATCGCTTTGTCCATGTCTTTCGCTTCATGTAATCTCTCACTCTCCTATTTCTGTCGATTTCATTTTTTATGAAACAAGCACACAATTGTAAGTGTACCATAGGTTGCAGGGTAGCTTGAAGCGAGATTCCCCCTATTTCCATATGTTAGTACCTAGTAAAAATCCCCTCTCTTTATAAAAGAAAGGGGACGTAGGTCTTCCGTATCATTTTTCGCTTAGGAAATTGAGTAGTTAGGTGATTCTTTAGTAATTTGTACATCGTGTGGGTGGCTTTCACGCAAGCCAGCGCCGGTAATACGAACGAACTGGGAGTTTTGAATCAAATCTTCGATGGTCTTCGCTCCGCAGTATCCCATACCTGCACGCAGTCCACCAATCAACTGATACGTGACATCCGCCAACGGGCCTTTGTAAGGAACACGGCCTTCGATCCCTTCCGGAACGAGCTTTTGTGCGTTCTCTTGGAAGTAACGGTCCTTACTACCGGCTTTCATCGCGCCAATCGATCCCATTCCGCGATATACCTTGAAACGACGCCCTTGGAAAATCTCGAATTCACCTGGGCTTTCTTCTGTACCAGCGAACAGACTTCCGATCATGATCACTGAAGCACCTGCACCAATTGCTTTTGGCAAATCACCGGAGTATTTAATGCCGCCGTCGGCAATAATTGGAATATTGTACTCTCGAGCTACCTGTGCACAATCGTGGATCGCTGTAATTTGCGGAACCCCGATACCCGCTACAACACGAGTTGTACAAATGGAACCAGGACCGATACCAACCTTCACTACAGATGCGCCAGCTTCGATCAGATCACGAGTAGCTTCTCCAGTTGCAACGTTTCCTGCGACGATGGTGAGCGTTGGGTATTCTTTGCGAACTGCTTTTACCGTTTCAATTACGCCTTTGGAATGCCCATGAGCCGTATCGATGACTAAAACGTCCACGCCAGCTTGTACAAGTGCTGCTGCACGCTCAAACGTGTCTGCAGATACCCCAACAGCAGCACCACACAGCAAGCGGCCTTGGTTATCTTTTGCTGCATTTGGGTATTGGATTGCTTTTTCAATATCTTTAATCGTAATGAGTCCACGCAGGGTGTTATTCTCATCCACCAATGGGAGCTTTTCAATCTTATGTTGTTGCAGAATCAATTCTGCCTGTTGCAGTGTAGTACCAACAGGAGCCGTCACCAGATTTTCTTTGGTCATAACCTCTTTGATCTTGATGGAGAAGTCATGCACAAAGCGCAGATCGCGGTTGGTGAGAATTCCAATCAGTTTTTGATTCGCATCGACAATAGGAACACCGGAGATACGATATTTACCCATAAGAGCATTCGCTTCTTCAACGGTATGTTCTTGGGTCAAAGAGAATGGATTGGTAATAACGCCACTTTCAGAGCGTTTTACACGATCTACTTCGCTTGCTTGTTGCTCGATGGTCATGTTTTTATGGACAATCCCGATACCACCTTGGCGAGCCATGGCGATTGCAAGTCCAGACTCCGTTACGGTGTCCATCCCAGCACTGATCAGAGGAATATTCAGCTTCACATTCTCACTCAATTGTACTCGCAAATCAACATCCCTTGGCAAAACCTCAGATTTTCCTGGAATGAGCAATACATCGTCAAACGTTAAGCCCTCTTTAACAAATTTGTCTTCCCGCACAGTTGAA
>NC_012491.1:12500-20000 GCF_000010165.1 Brevibacillus brevis NBRC 100599 | reverse complement strand
CACCACCCGATCCAACTTGTTAATGATATAGTATCCATTTCCCAATTTTACTTCAAACCCAAACCATTTGCAGGAAAAAAGCAATGGGTTGAACAAACTTTTGCATTTACACAGAAAAAACGCCCCACATTATGCGGGACGCTTTCGTCGTGATTTTTCTTTATTCCTCTGTCGGTTCGGTAGGTTCGATAGGCTCGGTTGCTTCGACAGTCTCTCCGTCTTGCAGATCTTCGATTCCCTCTTCTGCATCTTCATCCGTCATATCCTCTTCCTCAGTCGGAGGACATTTGGCGACTGATCCCACTTGCTCATTTTCAGACAAACGGATCAGTTTCACACCTTGCGTGTAGCGCCCCATCACAGAAATACCTTTCATTTCTGTACGAATGATGATACCGGAAGTGGTAATAATCATCAGATCTTCTTCAGGCTCAACGACTTTCAGACCGACGACCGGACCGCTACGATCCGTTACATTGTGTGTCTTAATTCCTTTACCGCCACGAGATTGAATGCGGTATTCATCGACAGGAGTCCGTTTTCCGTAACCATTCGCCGTTACAATGAGCACTTCTGCATTTGGCTTGATAACGTCCATATCGATGACATCATCATCGTCGTCAAGGGTAATCCCCTTCACACCGGTGGCGTTACGTCCCATCGTGCGTACGTCTCCCTCATTGAAACGGACGGACATACCTTTATGAGTACCCATAATGATTTGTTGTTGGCCATCCGTCAGACGAACACCAATCAACTCATCATCTTCGCGCAGGTTAACCGCAATTAGCCCGCCTTTGCGAATGTTTTCATAGGACTCCAGCGTAGTTTTCTTAATAATCCCCTTCTTGGTCGCAAAGAACAGGTAATGTTCTTGATCAAACTCTTTCACAGGGATTACCGCACTAACCCGCTCCCCTTTTTCAATCTGAATGAGATTGATGATTGGGGTACCTTTTGCTGTCCGGCTCAGGTCAGGAATCTCAAATCCTTTTAGGCGATACACCTTCCCTTTGCTCGTAAAGAACATGATGTAATCATGCGAGTTGGTAATGTACAGATGCTCGACAAAATCGTCATCCTTGGTTCCCAATCCCTGCACGCCACGTCCACCACGTTTTTGCGAACGGTAGGTCGAAACAGGCAGACGCTTGATATAACCGTCATGCGTCAGGGTGATTACGACATCTTCCTCTGGGATCAAATCAGCATCTTCGATATGATTCTCATCGAAAGTAATTTCTGTGCGTCTTTCATCGCCAAACTTCTCTTTGATCTCACCCAGCTCATCGCGGATGATCGCGTAGATTTTAGCTTCGTCTGCAAGAATAGCACGCAGTTCTGCGATTTTTACCATGAGCTCCTGGTATTCGTTCTCGATTTTTTCTCGTTCCAAACCAGTCAGGCGTTGCAGACGCATATCGAGAATCGCCTGTGCCTGCTCGTAGGACAAGGAGTAATTCTCCATGAGTCCTGTGCGAGCTTCTTCCGTGGTTTGAGAAGAACGAATCAAGCTGATAATCTCGTCAATATGATCCAATGCAATACGCAAGCCTTCCAAGATGTGCGCACGGGCTTCTGCTTGCTTGAGATCGTATTCGGTCCTTCTGCGGATAATGACACGTTGGTGCTCCAAATAGTAATAGAGCATGTCACGCAGATTCAATACACGCGGACGACTATCAACGAGTGCCAGCATATTCACACCAAATGTAGACTGCATTTGGGTATGCTTAAATAGATTGTTCAATACAACCTTTGGAATGACGTCACGGCGCAATTCCATGACAATACGCATACCTTTGCGGTCAGACTCATCACGAAGGTCGGTAATGCCTTCGATTTTTTTCTCGCGCACTAGCTCCGCGATTTTTTCCACGAGTCTAGCCTTGTTTACCTGATAAGGGATCTCTGTTACGATGATGCGTGGTTTGCCTTTCCCATCCTCTTCAATCTGGGTTTTGGCGCGCATAATAATGGAACCACGGCCTGTTTCATAGGCACGGCGAATACCACTGTAACCGAGAATCTCCCCCGCTGTAGGGAAGTCAGGTCCCTTGATGATTTTCATCAAATCTTGAATCGTAATATCAGGATTGTCGATCATGGCAATGACACCATCAACAACTTCCGTCAAGTTATGTGGCGGAATATTGGTAGCCATACCTACAGCAATCCCTGATGCACCATTCAAAAGCAGGTTCGGGAAACGAGAAGGCAATACAACCGGCTCTTCTTTGCGTCCGTCGTAGTTAGGAATGAAATCGACCGTTTCTTTATCAATATCGCGCAAAAGCTCCAGCGCGAGCTTGGAAAAACGCGACTCCGTATAACGCATCGCCGCTGCCGGGTCGCCGTCTACAGAACCGAAGTTCCCTTGCCCTTCAACCAGCATGTAGCGCATGTTAAAATCTTGGGCCATACGTACCATCGCTTCATAGATGGAAGAGTCACCATGCGGATGGTAGTTCGCCATTACTTCCCCGACAACGTTTGCCGATTTACGGAACGGCTTGTCAGGAGTAAGGCCCATATCGTGCATGGCATACAAAATACGCCTGTGTACAGGCTTCAAACCATCGCGAACGTCAGGCAAAGCCCGACTGACGATAACGCTCATCGCATAGCTAATGAACGATTCTCTCATTTCGTGGCTAATATCGACTTTTGGAAACCGAGCAGTTTCTTCTGCCATAAAGGGTAAACCTCCAACTGGTTATCACAATACTTCATTATACCATATAGAGAGAGGACACGTCCAAAAAAACCACTTAAATCAATCTATTTCCCTAAGATTTCCCTCTGAATTGGTCGTACACTCGGGCATTCCATTTCACCCCTAAATATTCCAGCTTTGTTTCACGCTGGATCACACAAAAACAAAAAAGGCCCCTACATTCTGGCGCCTAGAATTTCATGTCTTTTTACATGTAGTTATCATCATCTTTACAGCTTCACGACCATTTCCAATTCAGAGAAGCGAATCATTGTCTTCGTATCGATTAACAATCCGAACGTAATCACGATCATCTGTAGTAGTTTTCTCATGGTGTATCCCTCCGTTATTGAATGTACTTTCATTTTACAGAGTATGACCACGTAGTCCTATCGATTTGGGTTTCAACTTCCTTACACTATTGTAAGAAACGTAGGAAAGGAAGTATGGGAAAAGTGTGGGAAATGCCTCCAACAACTGCTTAAGTCTTTTTGAAGATGTACAATAAAGTGAGAATCTTAAGGTTCGCGGAGGAATCCCATGAAGATCTATCACATTGCTATCGTAGACGATGACATCAATATTCGTCAGATCGTCGAAGCCTATCTGCAAAAGGAAGGCTATGTTACAACTGCCATTGAATCAGCCGAAGAGGCCATTACTTTAGAGCAAGAGAATCCCCCCGATCTATGGGTATTGGACATCATGTTGCCAGGTATGAATGGCTATGAGTTTTGCCGACGTATTCGTGCTGGCTCAGAAACGCCTATCATCATGGTTTCCGCACGCGACGAAGAAGTAGACAAGATTCTTGGACTAGAGCTAGGAAGCGACGATTATCTCACCAAGCCTTTTAGTCCCCGTGAATTAGTGGCACGTGTGAATCGGGCACTCCAGCGTTGGAAACAAATGAAATCCCATGCGGAACAAACAGCTATTAGCGCTCTTGTTTTAGATAAGGAAAAACGTCTTGTATATTCTTTTGGGGAGGAAGTAGAGGTGACCTCGAAAGAGTTTCAAGTGCTCAGCCTTTTATCGGAGCATCCGAATCGGGCTTTTTCCCGTGATGAGCTGCTCTCTCTTATATGGGGATTTGATTATTTTGGAAGTGATCGAGTGGTTGATGATCTCATTCGTCGTATCCGAAAAAAGCTGGATAAGATCCCTCTTGAAACGGTTTGGGGCTTTGGGTATCGCCTGCGAACTTTGGAAGGAACGAAAGATGAATGAGTATCCATTTTCGCATTACGTTGATGTTCGCCCTTCTTCTCTGTCTTGTCATGGGGGTATCAGCTTTCCTGATCAATTCGTTTTTGCTTGATAATTTAATTGAGCAGCAAAAGAATGAATTAAACCTAAAAGGTCGATTCTGGATAGAAAAAATGAACGAATCGAATGCAAAGATTGAAACAGAGGGAGTCGCAGAACTCGAAAAGCTTCTCGTCTCCAATCGCAAGATAGAAGTTTTACTCTTAGGCAAAAAGAAAAAAGTACTCTACACGTCCCTGCCTTCTTCCAATTTGAATGGGTGGATGGATGCCCTTGAGCGTAAAGCGGAGAAAAGGCAAAATCGAAACATATGGATGGTCGGAAGCGATGATTATGTGGTCGTTAACCTGCCTTTTAAAAACGACGAAAAGCAACGACTGATTCTGGCCTCTCCTGTACGTGGACTTAAAGACACTCGTATGGAAATGACGAATAACATCTTGCTCATCGTTTTGATTGGAGCGGTATCTACCATTTTGCTCAGCTTTTTTATTACGCGTAGTATGGTGCAGCCACTGCATAAATTGACGAGAGAAATAAAAAAGATTCAAGCACGGCGTTTTTCCGAAGTCCAACTCATTCCTGCACGCGGTGAAATTGCTGAAGTCTCGAATAGTGTTTACTCCATGGCACAAGAGCTCGATCGTTTTCATGAAATCCAGCGGCAATTTTTACAGAATGCTTCCCACGAGCTAAAAACCCCTCTCATGTCCATTCAAGGATATGCCGAGGGAATTCGCGATGGTGTTTTTGTTGATGCTGCTGCTGAAAAGGGTTTTGATGTCATCGTTGAGGAAACCAATCGATTGAAGCATATTGTGACTGAAATTATATTGTTGGCCAAGCTTGAAGGCGAAGAGAATTTGTTTGATCCCTCGTGGCATTCCGCTACCGACCTGGTGACTCGGACCATTGAGCGTTTACACCCTTTGCAGCTCCAACACAATGTAACGATTTCAGTACGTCCGACTAAAACCAATGACGTAGTGTACGTAGATGAAGGAAAGTTTCTTCAAGCCCTGTTGAATATCATTGGAAATGCTTTGCGACATGCCAAGGATCAGATCACGATCGAAATTAAATCAGGCAAGCGTCAACTCCAGATAGAAGTACAAGATGATGGGGAGGGCATCGCGGAAGAACTTCTCCCTCATTTATTTCATCGTTTTGTGAAAGGAAAAAATGGTGATGTCGGACTGGGGCTAGCTATTTCTCGAGCAATTATCGAACGTTCGCACGGCTGTCTTCAGGCAGAAAACGGCCGACTCCACGGCGCTATCTTTCGCATCACCCTCCCCTTGTATCCCCAGCCTGAAAACTCACGAACACCCGAGTGATCTAATGTCTACTCGGGTGTTTTACTTTCCATCTATATATTTACCGCTACATGTTCCCGGAAACTTTCGCCGCAAGCGCGTTCCTTCCAATTCGCATAACTTTAAATGACTCCTCCACCGTATACAGCACAGCAGCACCTAATTGATGTGCAGCCAATAGCTACCCAATCTAAGCCATAGAAGACAATGACTAAGCCAAAAGTAAGCGTAGAAGAGGATAACGCTGCGGGAAGCAGCATTACCGAATATCGAGCAAGAAGAGGGAGAAATACTAGCTATACTGTTAGTGGATCCGACTGGAAGAGGCTTGTCTCATAATGACATAACTCTTTTTTAAAAAACATACGTCAGTCTTCAAATAGTGCAAAAAAACCATCCGACTTGGATGGTCTCTTTTATTCCCTGAAAACTGGATCTGCATGATCAGTTGCTAAGTGTGTGGATAAGTCCTCGACCGATTAGTATTCGTCAGCTCCACGCGTTACCGCGCTTCCACACCGAACCTATCAACCTCATCGTCTATGAGGGGTCTTACCAGCTTGCGCTGTGGGAAGTCTCATCTTGGAGGGGGCTTCACGCTTAGATGCTTTCAGCGCTTATCCCGTCCGCACATAGCTACCCAGCTGTGCCACTGGCGTGACAACTGGTGCACCAGCGGTGCGTCCATCCCGGTCCTCTCGTACTAAGGACAGCTCTCCTCAAACTTCCTACGCCCGCGACAGATAGGGACCGAACTGTCTCACGACGTTCTGAACCCAGCTCGCGTACCGCTTTAATGGGCGAACAGCCCAACCCTTGGGACCTACTTCAGCCCCAGGATGCGATGAGCCGACATCGAGGTGCCAAACCTCCCCGTCGATGTGGACTCTTGGGGGAGATAAGCCTGTTATCCCCAGGGTAGCTTTTATCCGTTGAGCGATGGCCCTTCCATGCGGAACCACCGGATCACTAAGCCCGACTTTCGTCCCTGCTCGACTTGTAGGTCTCGCAGTCAAGCTCCCTTCTGCCTTTACACTCTACGAATGATTTCCGACCATTCTGAGGGAACCTTTGGGCGCCTCCGTTACCTTTTAGGAGGCGACCGCCCCAGTCAAACTGCCCACCTGGCATGGTCCTCTCGCCCGATAAGGGCGACGAGTTAGAAACTCCGTACATCAAGGGTGGTATCCCACCGACAGCTCCACAGAGGCTGGCGCCCCTGCTTCTCAGCTTCCCACCTATCCTGTACATGATGCACAAAGTTCCAATACCAGGCTACAGTAAAGCTCCATGGGGTCTTTCCGTCTTGTCGCGGGTAACCTGCATCTTCACAGGTATTATGATTTCACCGGGTCTCTTGCCGAGACAGCGCCCAAGTCGTTACGCCTTTCGTGCGGGTCGGAACTTACCCGACAAGGAATTTCGCTACCTTAGGACCGTTATAGTTACGGCCGCCGTTTACTGGGGCTTCGGTTCAAAGCTTCGCTTGCGCTAACTCATCCCCTTAACCTTCCAGCACCGGGCAGGCGTCAGCCCCTATACTTCGCCTTGCGGCTTCGCAGAGACCTGTGTTTTTGCTAAACAGTCGCTTGGGCCTTTTCACTGCGGCCCCCTCGGGCTATTAACCCTACCGAGGCGCCCCTTCTCCCGAAGTTACGGGGCCATTTTGCCGAGTTCCTTAGCAAGAGTTATCCCGCGCACCTTAGGATTCTCTCCTCGCCTACCTGTGTCGGTTTGCGGTACGGGCACCTTGTTCCTCGCTAGACGCTTTTCTTGGCAGTGTGAAATCAGGGACTTCGGTACTTATATTTCCCTCGCCATCACAGCTCATGCTTCACGGTGTGCGGATTTGCCTACACACCACACTTACTGCTTGGACGGCCATCCAATAGGCCGCTCACCCTATCCTCCTGCGTCACGCCATTGCTCAAGCGGAACAGAGGTGGTACAGGAATATCAACCTGTTGTCCATCGCCTACGCCTTTCGGCCTCAGCTTAGGTCCCGACTAACCCTGGGAGGACGAGCCTTCCCCAGGAAACCTTAGGCTTTCGGTGGACAAGATTCTCACTTGTCTTTTCGCTACTTACACCGGCATTCTCACTTCCAAGCGCTCCACCGCTCTTTCCAGTACGGCTTCACTGCTGCTTGGAACGCTCCCCTACCCAGTCCGTAAGGACTGCCATAGCTTCGGTGATACG
>NC_012491.1:0-7500 GCF_000010165.1 Brevibacillus brevis NBRC 100599 | reverse complement strand
AAAACATTCAGTTGTTATAAGTGGTGGAGGCTGACGGGATCGAACCGCCGACCCTCTGCTTGTAAGGCAGATGCTCTCCCAGCTGAGCTAAGCCTCCAGGACCCCTGCGATTGCAGGGTGATTTGCTAGGTGACCCGTAGGGGATTCGAACCCCTGTATGACAGCGTGAAAGGCTGCTGTGTTAAACCGCTTCACCAACGGGCCATTTGAATGGCTCCTCGGGACGGACTCGAACCGCCGACCGATCGGTTAACAGCCGATTGCTCTACCAACTGAGCTACCGAGGAATAATGATGTTTTAGAATGGTGGAGCTGAACGGGATCGAACCGATGACCTCCTGCTTGCAAGGCAGGCGCTCTCCCAACTGAGCTACAGCCCCATCCTAACGCTTTCGTGACACGCTTGTCATGTCAGCTATGTAAGTGGTGGGCCTAGGCTGACTCGAACAGCCGACCTCACGCTTATCAGGCGTGCGCTCTAACCAACTGAGCTATAGGCCCGTAATTACTTCCGGGACTTTAATCTATCACACTTTTAAGTTCATTGCAATAGAAAAAATGATTTTTTTTATTGTGTGGGTGAACTTTTTTGTGAAAGACGAGGTTAACAAAAGCAAAATCTATTATAAGTCATGTTCATCGTATATTTCAAATGTATTTTTATATTTTCATTAAGAAAAAGCTTGCCCGGTAAAGGACAAGCTTTTCTTCGTTCCCAATTTAAATATCTAGATCGCGTACATTTGCCGCGTATTGCTCAATAAACTCCCTGCGAGGCTCTACTTCGTCACCCATCAGCGTCTCAAACACCATATCGGCATCCATAGCATCTTCAAGATCTACCTGAAGCAACGTACGGACTTCTGGGTCCATTGTAGTCTCCCACAATTGATCCGCGTTCATCTCGCCAAGTCCTTTATAGCGTTGAACGTTCGGCTTCGGTTGAGCCTTCAAGGTAGCGAGAACCTCATCACGCTGCTTGTCGTTATAAGCATAATGCAACGTCTTCCCTTGCTTAATGCTGTAGAGAGGCGGCTGCGCAATATAAATATACCCCGCTTCAATCAATTGTTTCATGTAGCGGAAGAAGAACGTCAGTAGAAGCGTACGAATATGCGATCCGTCGACGTCGGCATCCGTCATAATAACGACTTTGTGGTAGCGTGCCTTTGTAATATCAAAGTCTTCGCCAACACCCGTTCCCAAAGCCGTAATAATGGCACGGATCTCGTTGTTGCCGAGAATTTTGTCCAGACGTGCTTTTTCTACGTTCAATACCTTCCCGCGAAGAGGAAGAATAGCTTGGAAATGACGATCGCGTCCCATCTTCGCAGAACCGCCCGCAGAGTCACCCTCTACAATGAACAGTTCAGATTCGGATGCGTCCTTGGAAGAGCAGTCCGCCAGTTTACCCGGCAAAGCACTTACTTCCAGCGCACTCTTACGACGAGTCATTTCACGCGCTTTACGAGCTGCCTCACGGGCACGAGATGCCATGAGCGCTTTTTCCACAACTTTTTTGGCTACACCCGGATTTTCTTCCATGAAGGTGTTAAAACGGTCACCGAAGACAGACTCGGTAATGCTACGCGCTTCCGAGTTGCCCAGCTTCGTTTTTGTTTGTCCTTCGAACTGAGGCTCTTGAATTTTTACGGAGATAATCGCGGTAATGCCTTCACGCACATCGTCCCCGGAAAGATTCGGATCCTTTTCCTTCAGGAAGTTAAACTTGCGGCTATAGTCGTTGATAACACGCGTAAGAGCCGTTTTAAATCCGGTTTCGTGAGTACCACCCTCATGCGTGTTGATGTTATTGGCAAAAGAGTAGATGTTGCTCACATAGGTGTCGTTGTACTGAAGGGCAACCTCCACGACAAGACCTTCTTTTTCCCCTTCGCAATAAATCACATCATCATGCAGGGCTTCCCGGTTTTTATTCAAGTATTCTACGAACTGGATGATACCGCCCTCGTAGTGGAAGGACTCTTCCTTCTCATGATCTGGACGCGTATCCTTCAGTGTGATGCGTAATCCTTTGTTAAGGAACGCCAGCTCGCGAATACGTTTTTGCAAAATCTCGTATTCAAATACCGTTGTTTCGGTAAAAATAGTCGGGTCGGGCTTGAAGGTAACCTTTGTTCCCGTCTCTTCGGTCTCGCCCACAACAGCAAGATCGGCATCCGGGGCGCCTACTTTAAAGCGCATGTAGTATACCTGGTTATTTTGTTTAACCTCGACTTCCATCCATTCGGATAGTGCGTTCACTACCGAGCTACCTACCCCGTGAAGACCGCCGGACACTTTGTATCCGCCACCGCCGAATTTACCACCCGCGTGCAATACAGTCAAAACGGTTTCAACAGTGGACTTCCCGGTCTTTTCATGAATGCCAGTCGGGATTCCTCGACCGTTATCGGTTACAGATACGGAGTTGTCTGGATGAATGACCACCAAGATCTCGTCGCAATAACCGGCCAGCGCCTCATCAATGGCATTGTCGACAATCTCCCATACCAGGTGATGCAAACCCCGGCTGCTGGTCGACCCGATGTACATGCCGGGACGTTTCCGAACTGCCTCTAACCCTTCCAGTACCTGAATCTGACTCGCATCGTAGTTTGTATCTTTCGTCGTCACTTGATCCACTACTCTGTCAACTCCTCCACTTCAGCTTGTACAAAGGGAAACTGATCCAAGCTGTCCACGAACTGAGCGCGTCGCTTCAGCGTCAGAGAAGAAATAGGTGAACAGTAAATGGCATTCTGGGTGATTACATAAGACTTCGTTTCTTCCTCGCTATGGTCAACAACTGTCTTACTTTTTTCGAGTAAGAACGCTTTATTGATTTTTGAGGATTTCACAGTCTGATGATCGAGGATGGAAATAACTTCCTTCGTGCTCACCACAGTATCTCCACCAATGTGAATAAACATCCCTGTACCCCCTACCTTTCTCCGGAGATTTTCCCTTCCCTCACGTAAAAACGAGAGGCTTGCTGGAGAACCTGATGCTTTAAGCCTTCCACACCTGTAGTACTTACAAACGTCTGTACTCGATCCTGAATCGTTTCGAGCAGCAATGTTTGCCGATGTTCATCCAACTCTGACAAGACATCATCCAACAACAGAACGGGGTATTCTCCCACTTCTTCTTTAATCAGCTCAATTTCGGCCAATTTAATGGACAGCGCACTGGTGCGTTGCTGTCCCTGGGAACCATACGTTTGCACATCCATGTTGTTCACTTTAAGTGAAAAATCATCACGGTGTGGCCCAATAAGGGTGCTCCCCCGCATGATTTCCCGGTCGCGAACCTCTTCGTAGGCAGCAAGCATTTTATCTACAGCCTGATCTATCGTCATCTCTTCTGTAACGGGCGATGAGTTAACGTAATGCAAAGAAAGTCTTTCCCTGCCATCGGTGATGCCGGTGTGGATTTCCTGTGCCCACGTCTCCAGCTTCCGAATGAACTCAAAACGCTTCCGTAACAATTTTACCGCTAAATCGGCTAATTGGGTATTCCAAATTGCCAGCATTTCCAGCGAGTTACTTTTTTTCATGGCCAAATCCTTTAAAAGCTGATTTCGCTGGGCCAGCACTTTGTTGTAATTGCTCAAATAATAAAGATACGTAGGTGAAACCTGACCGATTTCCATATCGATGAAGCGTCTGCGCTGGGCAGGTGCGCCTTTGACAATGGAAAGATCCTCGGGTGCAAACATGACGACATTCAATGCCCCCACATAGGCGCTCAGCTTCTGCTGTTCCATTCCGTTGATTTTGGCCCGCTTTCCCTTGGTTGTCAACTGCAGCTCTAAACGAACAGAACCGTAGCGACGAAGAACATCGCTACGGATCGTGGCATAATCGGCATCCCAGGAAATGAGCTCCTTGTCACGAGGCGTTCGGTGGGATTTGGCGAGTGCCAAAACATAGATCGATTCGAGAGCATTCGTTTTCCCTTGAGCGTTGTTGCCAATAAATAACTGAATGGGGCCGTCAAACGACAGGGACATCGTTTCGTAGTTGCGATAGTTGGTTAGCGACAGGTTCTTGAGAAACAAGAATCACGCTCTCCTCTCAGGGGCGTACCACTTGATAGCGACCATAGCCTTCAATCGCCACTTCATCGCCAGGATATAGCTTGCGTCCACGTCTGTTGTCCAGCTCTCCATTAATTTGGATCGGAACCTCAGCCAAAAAAGCTTTGGCCATTCCCCCCGTGTCAATGATTTCAGCCAGCTTCAAAAATTGGCCGAGAGCAATATAGTCTGTGCTAATGGAAACCTCACGCATGGCTTGGCTCCTTTCTTTTACGTAAAAACATTTTAGTACGTACGAACCGGCAAAATCAGATGGAGCATCCAGTCATGATCGGTCGGACGAATCACAAAGGGACTCATCGGGCCGCTGAAGCTCGCTTTGATTTCTGCGCTATCAATTGCACGCAGCGCATCGATCATGTATTTGGCGTTGAAGGAAATTTTCAATTCTTCGCCATTCATTGCTTTTGGCATCAAAATGTCGGTTACTTTCCCGATCTCAGGTGCATTGGACGTAATTTCTACGGTTCCATCAGGCATCGTAACGAGCTTGACTACGTTCGATTTGCCTTCGCGGCTCAGCAAGGAAGCGCGCTCGATAGATTGCAAAAACTCCTTGGTGCTCACAGTGATCTCCGTTTTGCTGCCTTGTGGAATAATTCTGGTCGTGTCCGGATAGGTTCCTTCCAAGAGACGGGAATAGAAAAGGATATGCTTGGACTTCACTAGGATTTGGTTGTCCGCAACAACGATATCCGCGAGATTTTGGTCATCATCTAATATTTTTACCAATTCATTGCAGCTTTTACCCGGAACTACCACGTTGTGGAAAGAAAGATCTTCTGGGCATTCAACCATTGCGGTACGGCTAGCTAAGCGATGGCTGTCAGTTGCCACAAAACGCAATTTGCCTTGATCAAGCGACCACATTAAACCGGTCAAGATCGGGCGCATTTCGGAAGTGGAAACACCAAAAACCGTCTGGCGAATCATTGCTTTCAGTAAATCACAGGGAACACTGAAGACTTTATCTTCTTCCAGATGCGGCAATTGTGGATATTCGTTGGCATCCATTCCGTTAATGGTGAACTCAGCTTGTCCGGAACGAATTTTGGTTGCGAGACGATCATCCACTTGAATATCGATTTCATTGCTTGGCAGCTTGCGCACGATTTCGCTGAAAATACGTGCAGTCAACACAATGCTACCAGGTTGATGTACGGTTACTCCCCATTCTCCGGCTTCTTCCATCGGGATCTGAACTTCAATAGACACATCAGAATCGCTTGCTGTTAGTGTCAAGCCTTCGTCATCCGTTTTGATTTTAATCCCGGTCAAAATTGGAATCGTAGTTCTGCTAGAAACTGCTTTGCTAACATGCGATACGGCGTTCGATAGCTTTTCACGCTGAACGGTAATATGCATCGACGTGAGCCTCCCTCTCCGGCGCCATTATTTTTGGTTGGAATCTGCATAATAGCTGCGCCTTTATCATAACTTATTAGGATAGATCTTTTTAACAGAAGTAGTAATAGGGCCTGTGGATTTGTGGATATGTGGGTTCATTGCGTAAAAGAGAGCCTATACACATGTGGGTAAGTTGTGTATAGGCTTTTTGCGTTATGCACAGGTTCAATGGTTTGCTTTTAACTTTTCAATGAGCGACTGAATGGTTGTTTGCATATGAGGGTCATTTGCCAGCGCACGAGAGATTTTCTCATGGGCATGGATGACTGTCGTATGGTCACGACCACCAAATTCATCACCGATTTTCGGCAAGGAGGCATCCGTCAGCTCTCTGGAGAGATACATCGCAATCTGACGGGGGAAAGCAACGGTTTTTGTCCGTTTTTTCGCCTTGAAATCTTCTAGTTTCAGGCTGAACGCTTCTCCGACCGTTCGTTGGATGTCAATAATGGTAATCACGCGTGGGCGGGAGGAAGGGATAATGTCTTTCAGTGCTTCCGCTGCCAGCTGCGTGTCGATATCGCGATTAATCAAGGAGGAGTAGGCAACAACACGAATCAATGCGCCTTCCAACTCGCGGATGTTGCTGTCGATCTGGTTGGCGATGTATGCCATTACCTCATTAGGGATATCAAGATTTTCTGCTTTCGCCTTTTTGCGCAAAATCGCAATCCGCGTTTCGAGGTCTGGCGGCTGAATATCAGTAATCAGTCCCCATTCGAAGCGTGAGCGGAGGCGATCCTCCAGTGTCGGGATCTCCTTAGGAGGCCGATCGGAGGAGATGATGATTTGTTTGCTTTCTTCATGCAAGGCATTGAACGTATGGAAAAACTCTTCTTGTGTCGATTCTTTGCCTGCCAAAAACTGAATGTCATCAATTAAAAGAACGTCAACACTCCGGTATTTATTGCGGAATTCGACGGCTTTGTTGTCACGAATAGAGTTGATGAATTCATTGGTGAATTTCTCAGACGACAAATAGACCACTTTCGCCGATGGGTTGTGCTGAATGACATAATGGCCAATTGCATGCATTAAGTGGGTTTTGCCAAGTCCGACTCCTCCGTAAATGAAGAGGGGATTGTAAGCTTTTGCAGGAGCTTCAGCAACCGCAAGCGATGCGGCGTGAGCGAATCGATTCCCTGAGCCGATGACGAACGTGTCAAAGGTGTATTTGGGATTTAAGATGCTGGGTGGCTGGTCATCCGCTACTGTTGGCGGTTCACTCATTTTCACCCGTGGGACAGGTTGTTCGTCAGCAAAAGCCGCATCAGGATTTTGCAGCGCGACGAACTTTACTTTCATATTGATACCCGTCACTTCATATAGTGTATCGGTAATCAGTTGTGCGTACCTGGTTTCTAGCCAATCACGAGCAAAGTCGTTTGGTGCGACGACGATCAGTGCATCCTCTTCTAATGTAGTTGCCTTTGTCGCCTTCAGCCAGGTATCAAAACTGGGTTTGCTTAGCGATTTTTCTATCTTGGCGAGTACTTTGCGCCATAGTTCGCTAATCGCTGCATCCAACCAGAATCCCTCCCTCTGGGCCATCCGAAAAATTGATGAAGACCGATCCATCATGATCGAGAAAAAGTGCAAAAACCTACTATGTTGTGACCTAATTGTCAACACAGCCGTTTGAAGCGACTGTGGATAAAAAAAGTCGAAATATAGGGATTCCGCTCGTAGAAGTGAAAAAAAGCAGACTGTTATCCTCAATCCTGTGAGTAACGACATACACATAGGAAAGAATCTGTCCACAAACTTATCCACACCCTGTGGAAAAACCGATTCACGTATCGGAGTTATTCACGCTTCAAAACAAAAACATGATAACAGATATAAAGCGTGGTATCAATGGTTTTTTCATACTTATCCACAAACACAACTTCTGGTGCTTGCCACATATTCACATCCCTATATTTTGTGTACAAGCTGTAGATAAACTTGTCGAAATCTGTTTTTGTGGATAAAATGATATCCACAGACCC